>NZ_JBSFVZ010000007.1:0-292880 GCF_053592575.1 Streptomyces sp. NPDC002640
CTTCGTTTCCGACTCTATCAGACCGTTTCCGTTCCGATTTCCTCGGTGCTTTCCAGTTCCAGCACCACTTTCGCGGCGCTTTTCCTTTCCGGCGGATCCGACTCTATCAGTCTTTTTTCCTCTTCGATCACCGCTCCCGGCTCATGCCGGAAAGGCGATCTCGGATGAAGATCAGCAAGATCTGAAGGATTCGGGGTGCTGCTCGGGTGGCGGAGGTGCGATCTCTCGCGGTCGCTCGTCCCGAACAGGTGTAAGACTCTACACACCTCTGGCCCTCGGAGGCAAATCGCTCACGGGGACCCTCTTCCGGCCCCACAGGGGGTCAAGACCCGGATTCGGGGCAACCCCCGACATACGCTGCCTTCTCGTGCAGCGTCCCTCACCGCTGTGACCCCCGTCGGCTCTGGAGGCCTCTCTGATGCTCACCGTGACGTCGCCCCTCGCGGGCCGGGTCGTCGCTCTGGAAACGGTGCCGGATCCCGTCTTCGCGGAGGCGATGGTGGGTCCAGGTGTGGCGGTGGAGCCCGCCGCCGGCACGACGGTGACCGTCGCGCCGATCGACGGGATCCTTGTGTCGCTCCATCCCCATGCCTTCGTCGTGGTGTCGGACGGCGGCCAGGGCGTGCTCGTGCACCTGGGGATCGACACCGTGCAGCTGAACGGCGAGGGGTTCGTGCCGCTGCTGAGGAAGGGCGACTCCGTGCGCCGTGGGGACGGGGTCGTGCGGTGGGACCCGGGGGCCGTCGTGGCGCGGGGCAAGTCACCGGTCAGTCCGGTCATCGCGCTCGAGGCCATGGCCGACGCCCTGTCGGGGATGCCGGTGGACGGCCCCGTCACGGCGGGCGACCAGCTCTTCGCCTGGGAGTGACCTGGACGCCGCCGCGCCGCCGCACGCCTGTGCCGCGTGGGCGGAGGGCCGTCACACTGGCAGGCAGTGATCAACCGGGCGCGACCAGCGGGGTGCGCTCTCGCACGAGTGGACGGTGAGATGGAGACGACGCTGCGAGGCGTGGGAGTCAGCCACGGTGTGGCGGTGGGCGAGGTCCGGCACATGGGGACCGCCGTGCTGGAGCCGCCGGCCCGGCAGATCCCCGGGGGCGAGGCCGAACGCGAGCAGCGGCGCGCGCGCCAGGCCCTGCACGCGGTGGCCGCGGACCTCACCGCGCGGGGAGTCCTCGCCGGCGGTGACGCGCAGGCGGTGCTGGACGCCCAGGCACTGATGGCCCGGGACCCGGAACTGCTCGCCGACGTCGAGCGGCGGATCGCCGTGGGCAGCACCGCCGAGCGGGCCGTCTACGACGCCTGTGCGGCCTACCGGGATCTGCTGCTGGGGGCGGGCGAGTACCTGGCCGGCCGGGTCGCCGATCTGGAGGACGTCCGCAACCGGATCGTCGCGCGGCTGCTGGGGGTGCCGATGCCCGGGGTGCCGGACAGCGACGAGCCGTACGTGCTGGTGGCACGGGATCTCGCTCCGGCGGACACGGCCCTGCTGGACACGGCCCTGGTGCTGGGCATCGTCACGGAGGAGGGCGGGCCGACCAGCCACAGCGCCATCCTGGCGCGCGCCCTCGGGGTGCCGGCGGTGGTCGGGGTGCTGGGAGCGGCGGGTCTGCCGGAGGGGGCGGTGCTCGCCGTGGACGGCAGCACGGGTGAGGTGGTCGTCGATCCCTCTGAGGCACGGCAGGAAGGGCTGCGCGCACTGGCCGAGCAGCGGAAGGCCGAACTGGCCGCGGCGAAGGAGCCGGGGCGCACCTCGGACGGGCACCTGGTGCCACTGCTGGCCAACATCGGCGCCCCTGCGGACGTCCAGGCGGCGGTGGAGGCCGGTGCCGAGGGTGTGGGGCTGTTCCGGACCGAGTTCTTCTACCTGGACGACACCGGTGCGGCCGAGGCTCCCTCCGAGAGCCGGCAGGTTGAGGCGTACCGGGAGGTGCTCGCCGCCTTCCCGGGCCGGCGGGTGGTGGTGCGCGTGCTGGACGCCGGTGCGGACAAGCCGCTCGGCTTCCTGACCCCGGTGGACGAGCCCAATCCGGCCCTGGGCATGCGGGGGGTGCGCACGTTGCTGGAGCATCCCGAGGTGCTGCGGACCCAGCTGCTGGCGCTGACGAAGGCGGCGGAGGGCCTTCCGGTGCACCTCGAGGTGATGGCTCCCATGGTGGCCGACCGGGCCGACGCGCGGGCCTTCGCCGAGGCGTGCCGGGCGGCGGGGCTCCGGGCGTCCGTGGGCGTGATGGTGGAGACTCCGTCGGCGGCGCTGCGGGCCCGTTCGCTGTTGCGTGAGGTCGAGTTCCTTTCCGTCGGGACGAACGATCTGGCGCAGTACGCCTTCGCGGCGGACCGGCAGGCGGCGACGCTGTCGCGACTGCAGGACCCCTGGCATCCCGCGCTGCTGGACCTGGTGGCGATGACCGCCGAGGCGGCCCGTGCCGAGGCGAAGAGCTGTGGGGTGTGTGGTGAGGCGGCGGCGGATCCGCTGCTCGCCTGTGTGCTGACCGGGCTGGGGGTGACCTCGCTGTCGATGGCTCCGGCCGCGCTGGCTCGGGTGCGGGCGGCCCTGGCCACGTGCACGCTGGCGCAGTGCCGCCGGGCGGCCGCGGCGGCGCGGTCGGCGGACAGCCCGGAGGAGGCCCGGCTGGCGGCGCGCGCGGTGCTGTCCGGGGAGTGATGGGAGTGACGGCCCGCCGCGCGCGGTGACGGCGGGCCTTGCCGATCCGCGCCCGCCGTCAGTGCGGGTGGTGGGGTTCCACGTGGAGTTCGGGCGGGGCGCAGTAGTCGACGCCGGACTCCGGAGGGATGGGTTCGCCGGTGGTGACGTCGGTGCAGTAGGCGTCGAAGACCTCGCCGGCGGTGAGGGGTTCCAGTCCATCGGGACGCAGGCGCCAGCCGTGGACGCGGTCGGGCCTCCCGGGGGCGACGGTGCGCAGCACCAGGCCGCCGGGGCTTCGGGTGGCGAGGCCGAGGGCGAGGACGGCCGTGAATTCCAGGGCCTCGCCCTCGTCGATCTCGATCTCGCCGTTCTCCTCGCGGTCGGCCTCCAGGACGCTGAAGAGCGAGTGCGGCACGGTGCCGATGCTGCAGACCAGGTGGAGGGTGCCGGGTGCCGCCGTGTCGAGGGCGGCGCCCAGGACGCGGGCCGCCTGGGCGAGGGCGAGGCGGCCGCGGTCCTCCCCGCAGGTCGGGCAGGGGCCGAGGCCGGCGAGGATCTGGGTGGCGTACTCCCAGGTGGCCTGGCGGACGGCCTCTCCGACCAGGTCGGGGAGCAGGTCCTCGAGGGGCCGGCCGTCGTACGGCACGGTGGGGCCGGTGCCGGCGAGTTCGGCCGTGAAGCGGGCGCGGCTGGTCACGGCGTCCGGGTCGAGTCCGGTGACCTCGCAGTACGCGGCGTACTCGGCCGGGTCGAAGAGGGCGACATTGGTGTGGCTGCCCTGCGCGGCCCTGGACCGCAGGAGCGCCTCCATCTGGAAGAGGTACGTCCGGTGGTCCGCGAAGGCGGCGAAGCTGCGGTAGCGCCGCATGATCTGGAAGTCGTGCTCGTCGGTCAGCAGGCCGACGGTGCCGGCGATCTCCTGGCGCAGGACGCGGCGGAGGCTCTGGGTGCCGGTGTGCCGGATGCGGGTGGTACGGGCCATGATTCCCCCATGTGTGCGAGCAGTCGAACGATGCTCACTCACCGTAACGGCCGCCACTGACAGTCACAGGTGCCGAGGGTGGCGGTGGGGGAATCCGGCCCGTACCGGGGCGGTGGCTCAGGCCCGCTTCCGGGCCAGTTCCTCGTAGAAGGCGAGCAGGCCCACGTCGTCGATCGAACCGGGGTTGACGGCCTTCTCCAGGGAGACGCCCTGGAGCAGCCGCTTCACCGGGACCTCGATGCGCTTGCCGGTGAGGGTGTGCGGGACGCCGGGGACCTCGATGATCTCGTCCGGGACGTGGCGGGGCGAGAGTTGCTCGCGGATGGTCCGCCGCACCTTGTCGACGAGTGCGTCGTCGAGGACGGCGCCCGGCGCGAGGTGGACGAACAGCGGCATCCAGTAGCCGCCGTCGGGCTGTTCCACGCCGATGACCAGGGATTCCTTGATCTCCGGGAGTCGTTCGACCGCCTCGTAGATGTCGGCCGAGCCCATGCGGACGCCCTGCCGGTTGAGGGTGGAGTCGGAGCGGCCGTGGATGATCACCGAGCCGCGGGAGGTGATGGTGATCCAGTCGCCGTGCCGCCAGACGCCGGGGTACGTGTCGAAGTAGCTGTCGTGGTACCGGCTGCCGTCCGGGTCGTTCCAGAAGTGGACGGGCATGGACGGCATGGGATTGGTGACGACGAGCTCGCCGACCTCGTCGACCAGCGGGTTGCCGCTCGGGTCCCAGGACTGGAGGTCGGTGCCGAGTCCGGCCGCCTGGAGTTCGCCGATGTGGACCGGGAGGGTGGGGACCGCGCCGGCGAAGCAGGAGCAGACGTCGGTGCCGCCGCTGACGGAGGCGATCCACAGGTCCTCGCGGACCTCGTCGTGCAGCCAGCGGAAGCCGTCCGGCGGGAGCGGGGATCCGGTGGTGGCGACGCAGCCGATCCGGGACAGGTCGTGGTCGCGGCCCGGGTGGACGCCGGCCTTGCGGCAGGCCATGACGTAGGCGGCGGAGGTTCCGTAGAGCGTCGCGCCGGTGAGTTCGGCGATGCGCCACTGGGCGCCGGTGTCCGGGTAACCGGGGCTGCCGTCGTAGAGCACCACGGTGGTGCCGGTGAGCAGGCCGGAGACGAGGAAGTTCCACATCATCCAGCCGGTGGAGGTGTACCAGAAGAACCGGTCCCCGGGCCCCAGGTCGCAGTGGAGTCCCAGCTGCTTGAGGTGTTCGACGAGGATGCCTCCCTGGGACTGGACGATGGCCTTGGGCAGACCGGTGGTGCCGGAGGAGTAGAGCACCCACAGCGGGTGGTCGAACGGCACCTGCTCGAAGACCGGCTCGGTGTCCGCGGAGGTCAGCGCGGACCAGTCGAGGGCGCCCTCGGGGGCGTCGGTGCCCAGCAGGGGGATGTGCACGACGGCGCGCAGCGTGGGCAGTTCGCGGCGGAGTTCGGCGACGGTCTCGCGGCGGTCGTGCTCCTTGCCGCCGTAGCGGTAGCCGTCGACCGCGAAGAGGACGACGGGCTCGACCTGCTGGAAGCGGTCCAGGACGCTGCGGGCGCCGAAGTCGGGCGCGCAGGAGGTCCAGACACCGCCCACGGCGGCGGTGGCGAGGAGGGCGACGACCGCCTGCGGGACGTTGGGCAGGTAGCCGCTGACCCGGTCGCCGGGGCGGACGCCCAGGGCGCGGAGCTCGGCGGCCAGCGAGCCGACCTGGCGGTTGAGTTCGGCCCAGGTGACGGTGCGCGGGTCCTGGCTCTCGTCGACGTGGAGCAGGGCCGGGTCGCCCGGGCGCTCGGCGGCGGCGCGCAGGGCGTGCTCCGCGTAGTTGAGGGTGGCGCCGGGGAACCAGGTGGCACCGGGCATCGAGCGGTCGGTGAGGACGCCGGTGGGTGGGGTGGAGAAGCGGACGTCGAACCACTCGGTGACGGCCGTCCAGAAGGTCTCCAGCTCCTCCACGGACCAGCGGTGCAGGGCGGGGTATCCGCCATCCGCGGGGGCTCCGTGGTGTTGGGCGGCCCAGGCCTGGAACCGGGTGATCCTGGCCTCGGCGGCCCGCTCGGGCGTGGGCTGCCAGAGCGGGGCGGGGTTCTGGGTGGGCATGGTGCGGCTCCGGGGATCCAGCGCGGGTGGGGCGCATGACGCGGCTGACACTGGACGATGCCATGTGATCGTCTTTCGTACCAGGGTGCGCCCCACATAGTCACCGCCTGATGTGTGGGGCGGCCCACCACGGGCGGACTCAGGCGTAGCGGCCCTGGAACCAGTTGCGGACGGCGACGGTGTGCAGCGGGAAGCACAGCTCGGCGGGTTCCCGCAGCAGGGTGCGGGCCGAGGTCTCGTCGGTGGGGACGAAGGGCGGGAGGGAGGCCGCCGGGCGTTCGGGGAGCAGGCCGAAGACCAGCAGGTGTCCGCGGGGGGAGCTCAGCACGTCGGCCGGCCGGACGTCGCCGGGGTCGGCCACCAGACCGGTCTCCTCGTGGAGTTCGCGGGCCACCGCCTCGCGCCAGTCCTCGGCGTGGTCGATGAAGCCGCCGGGCAGCGCGGTGCCGCCGAGGGCCGGTTCGATGGCCCGGACGATGACGACCAGGCCTCTGACCTCCTCGTCGTGGACCGGCTGGAGGGCGACGGCCACCGGGAGGGGGTTGCGGTAGGCGACGGTTCCGCAGGCGGGGCAGGTGCGGGGCCAGCCGGAGACGCCCTCGCCGTAGCGGGTGCCGCAGGCGGAGCAGTGGAAGCCCGGCGGGTGGACGGCGGCGGGGTGCTGGATCGCGGACACGGCCGGAATGTATCCGATCCGCGTCCGGAACGGGGCGAGGGCGTCTCGATGTGTGGCAACAGGCGTGGCGGGGCGGTGGGTTCAGCGCGCGGGGGTCAGGGACGCCTTGGAGACCGGGAAGTCGAAGTAGGTGTCCGGGTAGAGCTCCGGCTTGAAGGTGTAGTGCCACCATTCGTCGGCGTAGTTGACGAAGCCGAGGTCCTCCAGGGTGTCCTTCAGCAGCAGCCGGTTGGCGCGCTGCACGCCCTGGATGCGGGGGTCGAGGGTGTGGGAGAGGGTGTCGAAGCAGTCGTAACCGGTGCCCATGTCCAGCGAGTTGTCGGGGAAGCGCTGCTCCTCGGGTGCGAAGCAGGGCACCAGGGGACGGCTGGGCACCCACGGCTTGTCGGGCTTGGCCGGCAGCTTCACCACCGTCAGGTCCACCGTGGAGCCGCGGCTGTGGCCGGACCGTTCGGCGATGTAACCGTCGGGGAAGAGGCGGGACTTGTCGAGGTTGGGGTAGAACTCGGCCTTCATGGCCGTGTCCTGCTCGTCCTTGGCCCAGCGGACGAAGTGGTCGACGGCGCGCTGCGGTCGGTAGCAGTCGTACACCTTCAGGCTGTAGCCCTGGGCGCGCAGACGGGTCTGGGCCTGGCTCAGGGCCTCGGCGGCGGGGCGGGTGAGGATGCAGATGGGCTGCTGGTAGCCGTCGATGCGCTCGCCCACGAAGTTGTGCGGGGTGAAGTAGCGGACCTCCTCGATGATCGTGGGGTCCACGGTGCTGAGGGCGACGAAGTCGTCCGGCGCGTGCGGTTCCGGGGCGGCCTGCGCGGTGGCCGCGCCCGCGGTGACGGTGAGCAGGGCGGCGGCGGAGGTGGCCACGGTACGGGCGATGACGGGGGCTCTGTTCATGGTCCCTCCGTCTATCAGGGCGCGGGCGTCGGAGGGAAGGGATCACCCGCGAATCCAGGGGCCCCTGACCGGCCCGGATGCGGTGCGGACCCGCCGAGGAAAATCTTGCCGAATTTTGAGGCATGACTTCCCCAGGAGCGGGAACAAGTGGCCCACGCCCGGTACTCGTGCCGGGCACGGCGCGGCCCGTACCCCAGTCGGCGGGGGTACGGGCCGCGTTCGTTCGCCGCCTGCCGCTACAGGGCGCGCAGGCCGGCGATGACGTCGCGCAGCACCGTCTCGTCGACGGCCTCGACCAGGCGGACCGGCGGCTGGACACGGATCAGGCCGTTGTCCAGCAGGTCCGAGAGCAGCACCCGTACGACCCCGACCGGGAGGTCGAGGTCGGAGGCCAGGTCGGCCACGGAGCAGGCCTCGTCGCGGCACAGACCGAGCACCGTCAGATGTTCGGGGACGAACGCGGCGACGACCTCCGGGTCCATGTCCTGCTCGTTCACCGGCTGCGTGGTGACCATGGCGGTCAGCGGCAGCCGCTCGCAGGACGCCGCGGCCGTACGGCCCCGGGTCATGGCGTACGGGCGGACGACCGGACCTGCGTCGTCGTCGAACCACTGGGTGGAGTCCCCGTCGACGGGACCGTCTGCCTTCATGCCCGGTCCCTACCCTCCGGCGACTATCTCGTCGCGGGGGGCGGTGCTCAGGTGCGAACCGACCTTCCGCACCAGGAGGGTCATCTCGTAGGCCACCTGGCCGATGTCGGCGTCGGCGTCGGCGAGCACGGCCAGGCAGCTGCCGTCGCCGGCCGCGGTGACGAAGAGGAACGCCTCCTCGAGTTCCACCACGGTCTGCCGGACGGCGCCCGCCTCGAAGTGGCGTCCCACGCCCTTGGCCAGGCTGTGGAACCCGGAGGCCACCGCGGCCAGGTGCTCGCCGTCCTCGCGGGTCAGCTCCTTGGAGACGCCCGTGGCCAGGCCGTCACCGGAGAGCACCACGGCCTTGCGGATGCTGGTGACGCGTTCCACGAGGTCGTCCAGCAGCCAGTTGAGTCCCCCCGAGCTCTTGCCCGCCTCGAACGGGTGTGCGGCTGTCATCGATCATCCACCTTCGTCGTTGCTGCTACGGGTCCGGTCGGCGCTCCCCCGGGCGCCTCCCGGTACGCGGTTTCCGTGCCGGCGTCCCGGCCGGCCTCGGTCTCCGCGGAGTCGTTCTCCGCGCGTCCTCGCCGCCAGCCGTGCTGGAGCGAGGACATCCGGTCGCGGACCTCGTCCGCGTCACGGGTGTCGGGCGCCTGGTCCCGGTCCCGCGGTCGCGCCCGCTGCCCGGCGGCGTCGGCCGGCGGTTCCTTGAGCTGCGGAGCGAGGTTGGCCTGGCGGACCCGACGGGGCAGGCCTCCGGGCGTGCGGGGCGGCTCGGCCTCCGGGCGCACCGGGCCGCCCTGCCCGTCCCGGCCCTCCTCGTCGGGCACGGCGGCGTGCTCGGTCGCGGGCTCGGCGCCGGCCTCGCCGCGCGCCGGCCGGCTCGCGCCCCGCCGGGGCAGCTCCCCGCCGAGCGGCGTCTCCGCCGTCTCCTGGAGCGGGATGACCTCGACCAGTTCGAGCTCACCGGTGCGCTCGGCCTCGGAGAGCCGCTTCCGGGCGGCGCCGTCGAGGCGCAGGCCCGAGCCGTCGGTCTCCGGCCCCTCGTCGGTGAGCAGGCTCTCCGGCAGCAGCACGACGGCCGTCGTGCCGCCGTACGGGGAGGGCTGGAGGGTGACCCGGACGTGCTGGCGCCGGGCGAGCCGGCTGACCACGAAGAGGCCGAGCCGGTCGGTGTCGGAGAGCTCGAAGTCCGGTGTCTCGGCGAGGCGCTGGTTGGCGTCGGCGAGCGCGTCGCCGGCCATGCCCAGGCCGCGGTCGTGGATCTGCAGGACGAACCCGGCCGGCAGCCGCTCGCCGATGACCTGCACGGCGGTGTGCGGCGGGGAGAACACCGTGGCGTTCTCGAGGAGTTCGGCCAGCAGGTGGGTGAGGTCCGCGACGGCGGGCCCCTTGACGAAGAGCCGGGGCAGCCGGCGTACCTCGACCCGCTCGTAGTCCTCCACCTCGGCGGCCGCGGCTCGGACCACGTCCATCAGGCGCACCGGCTTGCGCCACTGGCGCGCGGGCGCGGCGCCGGAGAGGATCACGAGGCCCTCCGCGTGGCGGCGCATGCGGGTGGTGAGGTGGTCCAGGCGGAAGAGGTCGGCGAGTTCGTCGGTGTCCTCGGCCCGGCGTTCCATGGTGTCGAGGAGGGTGAGCTGGCGGTGCAGCAGGACCTGGCTGCGGCGGGCCAGGTTGACGAAGACCTCGGCGACGCCGGCGCGGAGCTCGGCCTGCTTGACGGCGGCCTGGACGGCGGCGCGCTGCAGGGAGTTGAGGGCCCGGCCCACCTCGCCCATCTCGTTCTCGGGGAACTCCCGGGCGGGGATCTCCGCCTCGACGTCGATCTTCTCCCCGCCGGACAGGCGCCGCATGACGCCGGGCAGCCGGACGTCGGACGCCTCGTGCGCCTCCCGGCTCAGGCCGCGCAGGTCACGGACCAGGCCACGGCCGATCCGGACCGACACCACCACGCTGACCAGGACGGCGAGCAGGCCGAGGATCGCTCCGGCGACGACCTTGAGGATGATGTTGCGCGCGACCGGGCCGACGCGGTCCTGGTAGCGGTCGGCGGTGTCGTCGTTGAGCTTCTGCAGTTCGGCGAGGGCGGTTCCGGCGGTGTCGTCCCAGGCCTTGGCGGTCATCCGGCCGTCGCCGTCCCGGGCCCTGAGTTCGGCCTTGTGGAGCGCGGTGGCGGCCTCGCCCTCCCAGTAGCTCTCGTGCCGGGTGCGGTCGGTCTGCGGAAGCATCGGCAGACTGACCTCCTTGAGCATCGAGCGCTGGGCGACCAGGTCGGTGATCTGGAGGACTTCCTTGTCGCTGGGACCGCCCGCCAGCAGGGCGGAGCCGAGCAGGGCGTCCTCGCGCGCCATCATTTCCCGGAGCCGGAACAGGTTGACCACGGCCCTGGCCTGCTGGTCGAGTTCGACGGTGTCGGCGGCGGGGAGCGCGGTGAGGAGTTCGAAGCACTCGTCGATCAGCTTGTTGTAGGACTCGTACGCCTTGACGCGGTCGGCGGCGCCGCGGTCGACGGCGCTGCGCGCGGTCTCCACGGCCCAGAAGGTGTCGAGGACCTGGTCGAGGTGGCGGCTGGACGTGGGGCCGAGGGCCTCGCGGACCTCCTCCTTGGCCGCGTTCTCCCGGACCGCCTCCATGGCGTCGTCGGTGGGGTTCCAACTGTCGGTGACGAGGTGGATGTTGGAGGACTCGGGGCTGGCGAGGTGGACGAGGGCCTGGCGGCGCTCGGCCTGCAGGGTGACGATCACCTCCTCCACCGGGTAGCCGATCTCCTCGACGGCCGTCGCGACCGTGAACATACGGTTGGCCTCGGTGGTGGTGAGGACGCTGGTGAAGGCCCAGATACCCGTCAGGGAAACCAGCGGCACGATCAGCAGAGCCACGATCTTCCTGCGGATGGACGTCCCGCGAAAGCCCATGGCCACCCCCACTTCAACCCCCCGGCCCGTACCGGGGGCACACCAGTGCGTCAACGAAACGGCGCGAGCCTACTACTGCGGGGGACCCGTCGAAGAGGAGAACGGACCGTGAAAATCCTTGTGACGACTGGTCCTGGGTAACAGTCAGGTGATTGCGGGAGATTTGTCTCCCGTTTCGGGAATCCTGTGGTCGCGCCGATCGTCCTCACCATGTGGGGGTATCAGCGTCCGGACGAAGGGGGTGTGCCGCGTTGCCGGACACTGCGGAGACGTTCGAGGAGAGCGGGCCGGAGGAGCAGGAGCGGCCGTTGTGGGTCGAGGTGCCCGCGCGGCGGAGGCGTCTGCCGGATCCGGTCCGGACCGCGGCGGTGCGGGCGGGCTTGATCGTGGCCGTCACCATCCTGTTGGCGGTCGTCGCGTTCCTGCTCAGCATGGCCAAGGCGTGGTTGGCCTTCCCCGCGGTGATCGCCGCGGTGGCGGGCATCGTCGCGGCCACCTGGGCGGTGCTCGACGTGTGGGTGACCCGCCAGGTGTGGAACCAGCGGTACGGGGTGGTGTCCGAGCCCAGCAGCACCGCGCGCCAGCTCCGTCGGGAGCGTCGGGCGGCGCGGCGCCAGGAGCGGGTGGCGGAGCGGGAGTTCCGGCGAATACGCCGGCACGGCGGGCAGGCGGCCAGGACAACCTGACGCCGCCGCGGCCTGCGCCGCCGCGGTGCACTCCCGGGCTTCGGCCCGCGCGGCCTGAGGCTCTGCCGGGCTGCGGGCCGCGCCGCCTGGCCGCTCTGTCGGACTCGCGCCGCGCGGACGGCCTGTCGGACTCGGACCGCGCCGCTCGGACGACCTGTCCAGCTTCGGCCTGGGCCGCGGGGACGGCATGCTCCGCTTCGGCCCGGGCCGCACGGCCGGTCGGCTCGACTTTGGCCCGCGCCCGCGCGGATGACCTGCCTGGCTTCGGCCTGCTCGGCTCTGGCCGCGCCGTGTGGGCGATCCAGCGGACCTCGGCGCGTGTCGGCGGGGGCGGGTCGTGCGAGGCCGCTCGGGACCGCGCCCCGTCAGGTGGACGGCGTGCGGCGGAACATGCGGGTCGCGGTGATCTCGCTGTGCACCGTCTCCCCTTCCGCGACCGGCTGGGGCAGCCCGGGGCGCAGGTGCTCCTCGACGCTGATGTACTTCAGGCCCGCCCGCAGGTCCGCGTCGTTGCGCATCCTGATCACCAGCGGGAACTCGGCCAGCGCGGTGGTGTCGAACAGCCCCGTCGTGTAGAGGAGCTGGACGCCCAGCGCGTCGGCCACGGCCCGCTGGAGCTCCAGGAGGTAGGTGGCGTTGGCGCGGCCGATCGGGTTGTCCAGGAAGAGCGTGCCGGCGTGCCGGTGCCTGTCGCGGCCCCGGTCGTTGGAGCGCAGGGCGGCCATGGTGCAGTACAGCGCGATGGCCGCGGTGAGCAGCTGCCCGCCGGAGAACACGTCGCCCATCTGACCGACGGGGACCCGCTCGGCGCGGAGCACGGCGTCCGGCTTGAGGATCTCCACGGCGACGCCCTTGGGGTGCAGCGCGGCGGCCACACCGCGCAGCAGCAGTGACATCCCGTCGCGGCGCAGGTCCGAGTTCTTCCGCAGGGCGGCCCGGGTCGCCTCGTCGACGACCTCGCCGAGCCGTTCGGTGAGGGTGGCCTGGTCGGGCTCCTCGAAGCGGATCCTGAGGAACTCCTGGCCGGACCATTCGCCGAGGCCCTCGGGCAGGCGGGACAGGCGCTGCGCCGAGCGCAGGGTGGCCAGCGAGGTCTCCACCAGGCCGCGCAGTCGGTCAACGATCGAGTCGCGGTTGCGCTCGAGCTGTTCGAGCTCGTCGGTGAGCACGCGCAGTCGCGGGGCGAACGCCTCGGCCCAGGCCCGGGCGTGGTCCGGCAGTGCGGCGGCGGGCAGTTCACGGATCTGCTGCCGGGCGGGAGTGCGGACCTGCTCGTAGCGCACGGAGTTGGCGTGCCGGACGAGGATGTCGCCGGCCTCGCGGACGGCCGCCTCGGCGGCGGACAGGTCGGCGGCGCAGCCGCGCAGCGAACGGCGCGCCTCGGCCGCACCGCGGCGGGCCTCGGCGAGGTCGCCCGGGTAGGGCTCCGGTTCTTCGGCGTCCTCCTCGGCGGACTGGTCGCGCAGCAGGTCACGCAGCAGGGCGGCGGTCTCGTCGAAGCCCGAGGCGGCGTCCTCGGCGGCGCGGTGGTCGTCGAGGAGGGCCGCGTGGGTCTCCCGTGCCTCCCGCAACGCCTCGGTGTGGGCGGCGAGTTCGGTGGTCGCGGCACGCAGCAGTGCCTGGGCGTGCTCGGCGTCGCGCGGAACGAGTTCCTCGGGGAGGTCGGTGTGGTGACCGCCCTCCTCGGGCGCCAGCCGTTCGGCGTCGCCGCGCAGGCGGCCGAGCTGCTCGCTGGCCTGCGACATCCGGGTCTCGAGGACCTGGACGAGTTCCTCGGCGCGGGCGGCGGCGGCCTGCCGGGAGGGGCCGTCGGCGCCGTCCGGGGAGGAGAGCAGCTGGTCGGCGCGGGTGCGGACCTTGTTGCTGAGGCGGTCGAGTTCGGCGCGGGCCGCGCTTTCGTCGCTCTCGGCGCGGGCCTGTTCGGCGCGCAGGTCGGCGCCGACGCCCACCTTCTCGTAGAGCTGGGAGGCGGCCCGGTATGCCTCGCGGAGGGCCGGCAGTGAGGCGGTGGGCGCGTCGTCCGCCGAGTCGGGACCCTCGCCGAGGTCCTCGGGCGCCCCGGCGATCTCGGCCCGCTCGGCGCGCAGGGCCCGGGCGGTACGGCGGGCGTCGTCGGCGGCCCGCTGGGCGGCGCGGCGGTCCTCGTCGGCGGCACGGGCGCGGTCCAGGCATGCCTGGGCGCGGGCCTCCGACTCGGCGGCCTCCTCGGCGAGTTCCCTCAGCCGTGTCTGCCAGCCGGCGCGCTCGCGCAGGCGGGAGGCGAGTCCGGCCAGGGCGTCGGCGGCACGGCGGGCGCGCTGGGCGGCGTCCTGGCGTTCGTCGCGGAGGCCGGCCGTCTCGGCGGCGGCCTCCTCGGCCTCGGCGCGCGCCGAGCGGGCCCCGGCGAGTTCGGCCTCGGTCTCCTCGGCGAACGCGGCGGCCGTGTCGGCGGCGTCCGCGAGTTCGGCGAGCCGTCCGGCGGGGCAGCCCCGGCGCCAGGAGGCGAGCCGGGAGGCGAGTTCGCGGTCCTTGGCGAGGCGGCCGGCCAGCGCCCTGATGTCCTCGTCACGGCGGGCGGCGCGCGCCCGCAGCGCCTGGCGTTCCTCGTCCGCGGCGTGCTCGTCGTGCATGGCCGGGTTCGGCGGGACGAGGAAGACGGCCTGGTCGGCCGCCGCCGGGTCGGGCGTGGGCGCGAGGAGCGCGGCGGCGGTGCCGACGGCCACCGTGGAACGGGGCAGCAGCGCGGCCTCGGCGAGCACCTCGCGGGCGCGGGCGTGGGAGTCGGGGTCGGTGATGATCACGCCGTCGACGAGTTCCGGGCGGGCGGCCAGGACGCGGGCGTGGTCGACGGGGTCGACGGCCTGGGCGAGGTAGCGCCAGCCGGGCAGCGCCGGGACGCCCTGTTCGCCGAGGTACTCCACGGTGGCGAGCACGTCGGGGCCGGGCGGCAGCAGGCCGCCGTCGCCCAGGGCGCCCAGGATCCGGGCGTCGTCGGCGGCGGCGGTGCGCAGGTCGAAGAGCTGGCGTTCGGCGGAGGCGACCGCGTCGTCGAGCATGCCGCGCAGGTCGTCGGCGAAGCGGTCGAGCTGTTCGGCGGTGAGGCGGCCGTCGGTGACCGCGGCGGTCGTGGCGGTGCCCTGGCGCCCGAACACCGAGGCCGAGGCCGAGGCGGGGGCCGGGGCCGCCGAGCCGGCGGAGCGGGATCCGTCGGGCGCGACGGCGCCGGCCGCCGCGCCCGTACCCGTGCCGACCGAACCCGTACCGTCCGTACCCGTGCCGACCGCTCCCCCGCCGGCAGCTCCCCTGCCGCCCGCCGCCGTGCCGTCCTCGCCCGTGCCGTCGGCTCCGTCGGTGCCGCCCTGGCGCTGGCCGGGGACGGTGGTGCCGTGCGTCCGGGCCGCCGGGGGCAGGCTGAGCAGTTCGGCCAGCCGCTCCTCGGCGGCCAGGGCCTCGGCGGTGCGCCGCTCCGCCTCGTGGGCCCGGAGCGCGGCGGTGGCGGCGTCGGCGGCGCGGGCGGCGGTCAGCTCGGCGCGGGACTCCGCGGTGGCGGCCTCGCGGGCCCGTTCGGCCGCGCGGCGGGCGCTCTCCCGGGCTTCCTCGAAGACGGCGAGGGCGCTCTTGGCCGCCTCGCCGGCGGCCAGGGCGGCCTTCGCCGGGTCCGCCTCGCGGGCGCCGTCGTCGATCCATCCCGCGCCCACCGCCTCGGCCGTCTCCTGCTCGACCTCGGCGAGCCGCTGGCGCAGGTGTCCCGCCTCGCTGCGGGCGCGCTGGGCCTCGGTGGCGGCGGCCGTTCCGTCGCGGTAGGAGGTGTCGCCGAGTTCCTGGAGGGCGGCGGACCGCTCCTCCTGCTCGTTGGCCTGGTCCTCGGCCCGTTCGGCCTCCCCGTGCAGGGCGCGCACCAGGTCGGCGGCGGCCCGGGCGCGGGCGGCCAGCGCGGGGGCGGCGTCCCGTTCGGCCTCGCGGATGGCGGCGGCGACGCGGGCGGAGCGGTCGGCGGCGGCGCGGTGGCGCAGCACGGCCTCGGTAGCCTGCCAGGCGGAGTGCAGGGTGCGGGCGTCGGCCAGTTCGCGCTTCTGCGCGGCGGCCGACTTCTCGGCCGCCGCGAGCGACAACGAGGCGTGGCGGTAGGCGAGTTCGGCGGCGATCAGGGCGCTGCGGGCACGGGTGCCCTCCGCCTCGGTGACCGTGTGGGCCGCGGCGGTGACCCGCTGGGCCAGGTCGGCGGCGCGGGCGCTTTCGCGGCCGCCGCGGGCGGAGAGCCGCCGGGCGAGGGCGCGGGTGCGCCGTTCGGCGCCGGTGTGGATCTCGCGGGCGCGGGAGCGGGCGTCGGTGGCGTCGACGATGCGCTGGAGCAGTTCCAGCGAGCCTGCGGTGAAGTCGCGTTCGGCGATCAGTTCGGCGCGGCGTCCGAGCTTGTTGCCGAAGCCGGCGACCAGGTCGGCCAGGCCGTCGGTGTCGCGGGTGTCGGTGACCGCGCGCAGCAGCAGGTCGGTGAAGTCGGAGTCCTTCTTGACCGCGAAGAGACCGGCGGCCTCGCCCTCGTCGGCGTTCATCTCGCGCTGGTAGCGGAAGAGTTCGGGGTCGAGTCCGAGCTCGCCGAGGTGTTCGGTCCAGCGCTCGTGGATCTCCTCCCAGTGCACCTCGAGGTGCGGGTAGAACTTGCCCGCCTCGGTGACGGCGTCGCGGAAGCCCTTCATGGTGCGGCGGCGGCCGCGTGCTCCGGAGGCGCCCTCGGAGGCGGGGCGCATCGCGGTGGACTCGGCGACGGGCAGGCTGTCCAGGCTGAGGCCGGGGCCGGGCCGGAAGGAGTACCAGGCCTCGGCGAACTTCCGCGGGTCGCTGGAGACCTGGCGTCCGCGCCACTCGCTGACCTTGCCGACGACGACCAGTTCACCGGTGCGGGTGTGCTGCCACTCCAGGGCGACGTGGCCGCAGTCCTCGGCGAGCAGGAACTTGCGCAGCACGCCGGAGCTGGCGCCACCGAGGGTGTTGCGGTGGCCCGGCAGCATCACCGAGAAGATCAGCTTGAGCAGGACGGACTTGCCGCCGCCGTTCTCCAGGAAGAGCACGCCGGCCGGGGCCGGGCGGCGGGGCGGTCCGGAGGGCTCGTCCTGGAAGAACTCCGCCTGGGCTGGCGCCGGGTCGGGTACGGGCTCGCCCACGCCCCGGAGGTCCAGGACGGTGTCGGCGTACCGTGCGCCGGCCGGTCCGATGGAGTAGAGGCGGATCCGGGACAGCTCGTACATGGAGGCTCTCGTCAGTCTTCTGTGCGGCGTGCAGGCGGTGGGGGGCGGGGCTGCGGGCGGTGGGGACGGGGCTGCGGGCGGTGCGGGGACGCGGGCCGCGGGCGGTCAGGAGTGGAACGGCAGTCCCGCGTCGGCGACCAGGTCGAGGTCCTCGGTGTCGTCGGGGGGCAGCAGGGTGGCCGTGCCGTCGGTGACCGGGACCACGCCCAGTTCCAGCAGCTCGCTCATGGCCGCGCTGCCGGCCATGTCGCGTACCTGGAGCTGGTAGCGGGCGGTGGTGCGGTAGGTGCCGCCGCCCTCGTCGCCGGTGCGCTGGAGGAAGCCGGAGTCGGCGAGGAAGGCGACGGCCTTGGCGACGATGCCGGTGGTGGAGCCGGACAGGCGGCGGGAGTCCTTGGTGGCGCCCGTGGCGCTGCGCCGGGTCCAGACGCGCCAGGCGGCCTCGAGCCCGGGGGCGTCGCTGACCGGGTCGGTGTTCTCGCCCTGTTCCTCGGCGCGTTCCTCCAGGCGGCGGCAGGCCTGGCGGACGAAGGCGTCGACGCCGTTGACGGTGACCCGCCCGATGTAGCCGTCGTCGGCGAGGTCCTCCGGGCGGGGGAAGGCGAGCGCGGCGACCGCGAGGTGGGCCAGGCCGTGCAGGAACCGGTCGGCGGTGTCGGAGGAGGCGCGGCGCGCGTAGTCGCCCATGCGGACCGCGAAGACGGAGCCCTCGGCGGCGGTCACCGCCATTCCCGCGCGCGGGGACACCTCCAGCACGATGAGGCCGAGCCCGGTGGCGACGGCGTCGGCGAGCCGGGCGAACGGCGGGTCCTCGCGGTAGCGGCGCAGCAGGTCGGCGTACTCCTGGTCGCGGGCCGGCTGCAGTTTGGGCTGGAGGCCGAAGGCGACGAGGCGGGCGGCGTCGGAGGCGTCCGCGGGTGACACGGTGGGCGTGCCCGTGGCGGCGCCCTGCGGGGCGGTCGCCGTGGGGTCGCTCCACTCGGCGGACTCGGTCACTGCTGGTGCTCCTCGTTGGGGTCGGACACGGTCGTACGCGGGGGAAGTGCGGGCGGGGCGGGGCGCCGGCGGCGCTCAGGCGGGGTCGCGCCGGTCGGCCGCCATGCCCGCCGCGTCCAGCAGGGCGGTGCCCACTATCAGGTCGGCGCCACCGAACTCGGGGTCGTCGAGTTCGGCGCCGTCGTCGACCGCGAACAGCAGGCGCGGCTCGCCCTGCCGGTAGGCCGTGCCGACGGGCGGGCTGGCGGCGTGGACGGCGAGCAGGGCGACCAGGTAGGGCAGGTCGGGGTCCTGGCGGCGGGCCTCGGCGAGCAGGCCGGACAGGCGGCGGGGCGCGTCGTGCGGCAGGTCCAGCAGCTCGGTGGCGGCGGCCAGTTGTTCCTCGCTGAAGCGGCTGTCGTCCGGGGTGGCGATCAGGTCGGGCTCGGGCATCTCGGCGCCCAGGTGCTCCCGCTCGGCCGGCGGGGTGAGCAGCAGGTCGACCATGTCCCCCATGCGGACCGAACCGGGCGTGCGCAGGCCGACGCCGTGCGCGAAGAACGCGTCGGTGACCCGGATCGACTGCTCCACGGGCAGCGGCAGCACGGGGGCCAGGAGCTGCCCGTAGAGGTCGGTGCCGGCGGTGCGGGTGGGGGTGGCGAAGGCCTGGCGGTCCTGCTCGGCGCGGAACAGCGGGCCGGCCTCCAGGAGGCGGGACTGGAGCTGGGTGTGGCGGCGGATGCAGTCCTTGACGATGTCCACCAGTTCCGCGGCGCGGCGCTTGTGCCCGGGGTCCTCGGTCTCGTCGCGGGCCTTGCGGATGTTGGTGAGGATGGCGTTCTCGTGCCGGTAGCGGTCAGCCACGTGGTCGAGGGCCTCGGCGATCATGTCGGGCACGGTGTTCAGCCAGTCCACCGCGCGGACGTTGCGCCGGGTGGCCTCCAGGGCGCGGCGCAGCGTCTCGGAGTACTGGACGGTGCGGTAGCGGGCCTGTTCGGCGGCGAGCTGGGCGTCGGCTAGGCGGCCGCGGTTGATGAGGACCTCGAGCTTCACCTCGGCCGCGATCTGGGCGCTGGTCACGTCGGTGTCGAGGGCGCCGACCAGGACGTTGACCGCCTCGTCGGTGGTGCGCAGGTACACGCCGCCGCCGGGGCCGGGGACCTCCTCGATCAGCTTGAAGTCGTAGTCGCGGCGGACGTAGACGCCGTCGGCGGTGAAGGTGCCGTAGACGGCGCGGAAGCCGCGGTCCACGCTGCCGACGTTGATCAGGCTCTCCAGCACCCAGCGGGCCACCCGTTCGTGCTCGGTGGCGGGGCGGGTGGGGGCCTGGGCGGCGACGCGGGGGATCAGCCGGGCGACGATCTGCTCGTGGTCGGCGCCGGTGTCGAAGTCCATGGTGAGGGTGACCAGGTCGATGGCGGCGAGGGCCACCTCGGCCATGCCGTACACCGAGAACTCGCCCGACAGGTTGGCCTTGCGCGCGTCGAGGTCGTGCAGCGGGGCGGTGCAGGCGAGCGCGCGCAGGCGCCGGGCAAGCCCTTCGTCGGCCGCCGGGCCCACGGCGAGGCGCGGCAGCGCGGAACCGGGGCGGGGCAGTTCGACGGGGGTCGTCACGGGCGATGTCACGGTGCACAGCGTAGGTCCTCGGGGTGACACCGGTCGAAACGGCGCTTATGCGACGGGCGTCACCGGGACGGGGCAAGCGGTGGGGCCAGGGGTGGAGCGAGGGGTGGGGTGAGGGCGGCGAGTGCGGAGACGACGGCCCGTGAGGCCGCGCGGTCGAGGCGGGCCGTGGTGCCCAGCATCCGGTGACCGGTCTCCACGGCGGCCAGGCGCAGCAGCTGGGGCAGCAGGTCGACGCTCCGTCGGGCCACCCAGGCGGTGCCGCGGGTCGCCATCCACCACAGGCCGGCGGCGCGGGCGGGCGGCGGGAGGCGGGGCTCGGCGTCGGGCGGGGGCCCGTCGGCCATACCGGCGTCGGTGAGGAGGGCGTGGAAGGCGCGGGCGAGCGCGCGGTGGCCGCGTTCGCCCGGGTGCAGCCGGTCCACGCTCCACAGGGCCGGGTCGCCGTCCCAGGCGCCGTCCGCGAGGTGGAGGTGCAGCGCGCCGTGGTTGCCCGACAGGGCGTGCACCACCTCGTTGACGCCGCGCTGGCGGCGGGCCAGCGGGGCCGCGAGGGCGGACGGCAGGCGGAGCATGGCGCCGGGGTCCGGCAGGCAGGCGGTGAGCAGCGCGGATCCGCCGGTGGTGACGGCGGCGTAGACGGCGTCCAGGCGGCGGGCGACGGCGTGGAGGTCGAAGGAGCCGCGCAGGGTGTCGTTCACCCCGACGACCACGGAGACGAGGTCGGGCCGCAGCGCGAGGGCGGCGGGCAGTTGGCGCTCCCGTACGTCGCGGGTGAGGGAGCCGCTGACCGCGAGGTTGGTGAACTCCACGCGGTCGCCGAGCCCCTGGGCCAGCAGCGCGGCCCAGCCCCGCCGCCCCACCGGGTCCCCGACGCCCTCGGTGAGGGAGTCGCCGAGGGCCACGAACCGGAACGCCGCCGGGGGACGCGACGGCCGGCCCCGCGCCGGGGCCTCTGCCCCACGGGGCGGGAGCCCGCGCCTCCCCTGCTCGCCCTGCCGGTCGGGCCGGGCCCCGGCCCGGGCGGGGGCCGACGCCTCGGCCGACGGTGGCCGGGCGGACCCGCCGGGCGGTCCGGACGGCGTGGGGAAGATCGGCAGAGCGGGCGGGACGGACGGCGAGGGCGGGATCGGCGGACCGGCGGAACTGGACGGAGCGGGCGGGCCGGGTGGGGCGAAGGGAGCGGGCAGGCCGGGTGGGGCGAAGGGAGCGGGTGTCCCGAGCTGCGGAGGCACGGCGGGCGGCGCGGGCTGCGGAGGCACGGCGGGCGGCGCGGGCTGCGGAGGCGCTGTGGGCGGCGCGGGCTGCGGAGGCGCTGTGGGCGGTCCGGGTCGGCTCGTCAGGACGTCGGCCTGCAGCGAGGCCGCGGGCGGGCCGGCGGGCGGCCCCGGAACCGGCGGAGGCGGTGGCCCCGGAACCGGCGGAGGCGGCGACCCGTCCGCCGCGCCCGGGTCCCCGGGGACCGCCGTGGCCGCGGGCTGACGGCCCTCAGGCGGCGTGGCCGGGGACGCGGGGTCGCCGCGCAGGCCGCCCGGGGCGCGGTGGCCGCTCATCGGGCCGTCACCCGGGGAAGGGCGTCGTGAGCGCGGAGGAACGCCTGGATCGCGGTGTCCCGGTCGAAGGTCTCCGCGCGGGTCCGGGCGGCGGCCCGGCGTACCGGTTCGGGCACCGCCAGCACGCGGCGGACCGCGTCCGCGAAGCCCGCCCCGCCGTCCGGGGCCACCGCGCCGGACGGCCCGATCACCTCGGGCAGGGCGGAGGAGGCGCTGGCCACCACGGGCGTGCCGCAGGCCATGGCCTCCAGGGCGGCGAGCCCGAAGGTCTCGGCCGGCCCCGGAGCCAGGCACACGTCGGCCGCCGCCTGGAGCGCGACGAGCCGTGCCGGGTCGGCGACGTGCCCCAGGAACACCACGGGCAGCCCTTCCCGCTCGGCCCGGCGCCGAAGCCGTTCCCGCAGCGGCCCCTCCCCCGCGACGACCAGCACGGCCCGCTCCCCGTGCCGCAGCAGGACGCGCAGCGCGTCGAGCGCCGTGCCGGGGCGCTTCTCCACGGACAGCCGGGAGCAGAGCAGCAGCAGGTGCTCGTCGGCGGCCGCGTACCGGGCGCGTTCGGCCGGGTCCCGGAGCAGAGGGCTGCGGAGGGTCAGGTCGACGCCGAGCGGGGCGCGCACCACGTTGCGGACGCCGAGCCGCAGGAACTCCCGCTCGGCGTACCCGGTGGTGCAGACGACACGTGAATAGGCGTACGCGGTACGGAGGTTGAGGCGGTCGGCGGCGCGGCGCGCGGCACCGCCGGGCACGCCCCAGGTGCGCAGGACGCCCTCGGCGCTCTCGTGGGCGACCATCACCGCGCGCAGGCCGGCGCGGCGGGCCCACTCCCCCGTCCAGCGCAGGGTGGTCCGGTCGCTCACCTCCAGCCGGTCGGCGGCTAGGTCCTCCAGCAGGCCGGCGAGCCGCCGCCGGTCGGTGAGGACCCGGTAGCCGCCGGTGCCGGGCACCTCGATGCCGGGCAGGGTGATCACCCTGCCCTGCTCGGTCTCCACGTCCGAGTGGTCACGGCCCGGCACGACGAGCACGGGGCGGTGACCGGCGGCGGCGTACCCCGTGCCGAGTTCACGCAGGGCGGTGCGCAGTCCCCCGGAGTGCGGGGAGACGAAGTTGGCGAGCCGGACGATGGTCAGCGGCCGGCCGGTGGTCCGGGTGAGGCTCATGCGGCCACCGCCGTCCTGGTCCGCAGGACCTCCGTGTAGTGGGTCAGCAGCCTGTCGCCCACGGCCTGCCAGGTGCGTGTCTCGACGGCGGTACGGCCGGCCGCGCCATACGCGAGGCGCCGGGCTGGGTCGGCGGCGAGGGTCCGGACCGCCTCCCGCAGGGCGTCCGCGTCGAGGGGCGGGACGAGCAGGCCGGTCCGGTCCGGCTCCACCAGGTCGAGCGGGCCGCCCGCGGCGGGGGCGATCACCGGCAGCCCGCAGGCCATCGCCTCCTGGACGGTCTGGCAGAAGGTCTCGAACGGTCCGGTGTGCGCGAACACGTCGAACGAGGCGAAGACGCGCGCGAGTTCGTCACCGGAGCGGGCGCCGAGGAGGGTGGCGCCCGGCAGCGCGCGTGCCACGGATTCCCTGCTCGGGCCGTCGCCGACGATCACGACCTTCACTCCCGGCAGCGCGGAGACGCCGGAGAGGAGTTCGACGTGTTTCTCGGGGGCGAGACGGCCGACGTAGCCGACGATCACCTCGCCGTCGGGGGCGAGGCGGCGGCGCAGCTCCTGGTCGCGGTGGGCGGGGTGGAACCGGTCGGTGTCCACGCCGCGGGGCCACAGCCGCACCCGGGGGACGCCGTGCGCCTGCAGGTCGGCGAGGGCGGAGCGGGACGGGGCGAGGGTGAGGTCGGCGGCGGCGTGGACGCGGCGTATGCGGCGCCAGGCGGTGCCGGCTCCGGCGCCGACGTAGGTGCGGGCGTATCCGGCCAGGTCGGTCTGGTAGACGGCGACGGCGGGTATGCCGAGGCGGGCGGCGGCGGCCATGCCGCGGACTCCGAGGACGAAGGGGCTCGCCAGGTGCACCAGGTCGGGGCGGTACGCCTCCAGGACGGCGCCGACCCGACGACCGGGAAGGGCGACGCGGACCTGGGGGTAGCCGGGGAGCGGCACGGACGGGACGCGGACGACCGGGCAGGGGGCGAGCCGGTCGGCCTCCGGGGCGGCGGGACCGGCGGCCGGGGCGACGACGAGGGGGCTGTGACCGCGGGCGGCGAGGTGCCGGGCGGTCTGGTGGGCGCAGTGGGCGACGCCGTTGAGGTCCGGGGGATACGACTCGGTGACGATGACGACACGCATACGAGTGTTGTCGTCGGCGTGGGGGTGCGGGGGTCGACGGGGGTGTGTCCGGGGGCGGAACGTCCCGTGACGACCGTCCGCCGGGCGCGTGGGCCGCTTGCACGGCGCGGTGACGGGGCGCGCGGGCGGGGCCGGACGGGCCCCGTGGGCCGGCTGCGGAGGGCGGCACCGCGGCGGCGACGATGCCGTGCGCAGCTCCCGCCGAGCCGCCTCGGGCCAGGGTGGGTGGGGCATCACCTCACGCGGTGCGCGGACCCGGCGCGCGGGCCGGTTACACGCCGCACACCCGGTACGGCGGAGCCGACCGGGCGGCGCAGCGGCCAGGCGGGGCACACGGCGCGATGGCCCGCACCCTGCGGTGCGGGGCACGGACGTGCGGCGGAGCGGTGGGGCCACACACGGCACCCCGGACCGGAACTCGGCGGGGCGGCGCAGGCGCGGTGGGGCCACGCGGACACGGCACCTCGGAGCCGGAATCGGCAGGCGGCGCGGTGGGACGGCGGGGCCTTGGCGCGGTAGGGCGGTAGGGCCACGCAATACGGCACCCCGGCACCGCACGCGGCGGATGACGGCGCCGCACGCCCGTGCCGCCGCACGCGAAACCGCCGTAGAAGCCGCCCCCGCCCGTGCCGCTGGGGCACGGGCGGGGGCAGGGGTCAGGCGGCGGACTTGTCCGTGGCGATGCGCGTGCGCACGGCGAGCTGGACGTCGTCCTCCTCGGCGGGGTCGGCGGCCAGGCGGCGGAGGCGCTCGGCGACCCGCGCGTCCCCCGTCTCGGCGACCCGCGCGGCCAGCTCCCGCGTGGTCTCCTCGCAGTCCCACAGGCACTCCACCGCGAACCCCGCCGCGAAGGTGGGGTCGGTGGCGGCCAGGGCCCGGGCGGCCCTCCCGCGCAGGGAGGAGGAGGCCGTCTCGCGGTAGACGTGGCGCAGGACCGGCGCCGCGCAGGCGATGCCGAGGCGTCCGGCGCCGTCGACCAGCGTCCACAGAGTCGGTGCGTCCGGCCCCTCGGTCCGCACGGCGGCGCGCAGCGCGGCGAGCACCAGCGCGCCGTCGCGGGCCTCGCCGCGCAGCGCGAGGACCCGTCCGGCCGCCGCGCCGAGCGGGTCGGGCCGGTGCGACCAGGTGCGTGCCGCGTCGACGGCCTGGGCGGAGCGCATCCGCTCGAAGGCGTCCACGGCGGCGTCCTGGACCGCGGCGGTGCCGCCGGCGACGGCGGCCTCGATCAGGTCGAGGGCCTGCGGGTCGCCGGTGTCGGCGAGGTGCCGCAGGGCGGCGCAGCGGGCGCCGTCGGGGCCGGACCTGGCGGCCTCGATCAGTTCGGGGCGGTCCTCCGGGCCGGCCACGGCGAGCAGGCAGCGGGCGGCGGGCGCCTGGAGCTGGACGCCTCGCTCGGTGCCCTGCTGGGCCCACTCGAGGATCGCGCGGACGCTCCAGGAGGGCCGTGGGCCGGTGGTGTCGAGTTGTCGTTGCCAGCGGTCGAAGCTGGCGGCCTCACGGGCGGCGCGGATCCGGTCGCGGACGGCGGGGCGCGGGTCGTCGGCCCACAGCCGCCAGGGCCGGGGTTCGAAGGCGTCGCGCACCACGGTGGCCAGTTCGGCGTCGCCCTCCGGGCCGGCCGGGAAGCGGGCCAGCACGGGTTCGGCGAGGGAGCGCAGGCCGGCGTCGTCGTCGCGCAGGGCGAGTTCGTCGAGGGCCCACGCCCAGTTGGAGCCCTGGGCGGCGTAGCGGCGCAGCAGCTCGAGGGCGTCGCGACGGCCGTAGGAGGCGAGGTGGCCGAGGACGGACAGGGCGAGCCCGGTCCGGTGCTCGTCGGCGTCGAGGACGTCGGCGGGTCCGAGCAGGTGGGCCTCGATCGCCTCCAGGCCCCCGTCGAGGTCGAGACAGAGCCGGGCGTAGTAAAGGGAGCGGTTCTCCAGCTGCCAGTCGTGGCGCGGGTCGTTGAGCACACACCGGTCGAGGGCCGCGAGGGCCTCGGCGCGGGGGGCGGTGAGCGCGTGCAGGGTCCCGTCGCCTCGGCCCCTCTGGAGCAGGCCGAGCAGGGTGCCACTGGGCGCTATGACCGGATCGAACATGGGAAACAGCCTCACATCAAGCGTCGACGCAACCGGGAGATCACTGCACCTGGCCGCGACAACACGTCCGGGCTCCCGCCGTTTTCTGCTCGTGGTAGACCATTTTCCTCTGCCTCTCGTCGGTGGTCCTCGCGGACCGGTCACGGGCCACGCGGTTCGGCAACTCCTGCCCAACCGTCGCGTCCGTAAATCACCCCGCCATCATGACGCGCGGGTTCGTCGCCTGGCGACCGGATTTCGGCACGGCCGTCCGGAGCGTCCCCCCGTGCCCGCCCGGCGGACGGTCGGACGTCGTCCGAGGTCAGCGGGGCGAGGAGGGTCAAAAGTCAGGCGGTGCCGAAGAGTTCGAGCACCTCGGCGCGGCCGAACATGCGGGCCGTGTCGACGGCCGAGGGCGTCCCGGCGGCGGGGTCGGCGCCGCCCTCCAGCAGGGCCCTGACCACGTCCGTCTCCCCCTTGAAGACGGCGCCCGCGAGCGCCGTCTGGCCGCGGTCGTTGACCCGGTCCACCTGTGCGCCGCGGGCCAGCAGGGCGCGGACCGTGTCCGCGTGGCCGTGGTAGGCGGCGAGCATCACCAGGCAGTCGCCGCGGTCGTTGGTGAGGTCGGCCGGAACGCCCGCGTCGAGGTACGCGGCGAGCTCCTCGGTCTCGCCCTTGCGCGCCATCGCGAAGATCCTGGTCGCGAGTTCGACGACCTCGGGGTCGGGGGCTTCACTCATCGCCCGGTCCGCCTCTCTCCTCGTGCGGTGGTCCCGTGCACCGCGCCTGCTTCTCGCCGCTGCCCGCCGGCCTCGCGTGGACGGCCGGGGCCCGGCTCCGCCGCGCGTGACCGGCTCCGGTCCGGGGGCGGGCGTCCGGGTGACCGGACTCCGCAGAGCCTACGGCGTGCGGGTGAACCGCCGGACCGGGGTCCGGCCGGGGCGGCCCCGCGGGGGGCGTGCGCACCGGATCACACGCCCCACCGTACGAGTGAATCGACGACATGCCGGAGATCGCTGCCCGGCCCCCGGGGCGCGGACGGTGAGGATCGTCGGCGTCCACCCGCCCCGGCGCGGCACCGGCCGTACGCCACCGGGCACCCCGAATCCGCCACGACACCTCGACCAACTGGCGGAAATGTGCGGGGAATCACCCAGTTGCACCTTTTGTCGTATGGATACATGCTGTGATCCTGGAACAACTCGTGGTGACTGTCCCCACCCGAACACCAGGAGATCCCCATGATCCTGTCCATCTCCGGCGTCGTACTCTTCGGCATCGTCGTCTTCCTGTTCTTCAGGAAGGACGGCCTCAAGGCCTCGCACGCCGTCGTCTCGGTCCTCTTCGGTTTCTACCTGTCCAGCACGGCCATCGCGCCGAGCATCAAGGCCGGCGGCGAGAGCCTGGCGAGCCTGCTGGGCGGGCTGAAGTTCTGACCGTCGGCGGATCCGGCCGCCTTCCCACCCGCAACCACCCCGCAGCACGGCATTCAGGAGACCTCACGTGGCCCGGCGTCCCCTCCCCCACATCCTGCGCAACGGCGGCGGAAGCATCGTCCGCGGGCGGGAGGTGGCCCGGACGGCGGCCGCCGGCGCCACGGACGTCCTGCATCCTCTGATCACGGTGGCCCGCGGGCTGGGGCGCCTGGCCGTCGGGGCCCGGCGGAAGTGGTCGGGCACCCCGAAGGACCGGCGCGGTCCCCTGCTGTTCCTGGTGGCGTCCGTGCTCCTGGTGGTCGTGCTGACGCCCTACGGGCCCGTCACGGCGGCCGCCGCACTGATGGCGGCGGCCGCGTGGACGGGCCGTGACGGCTCTTCCCGGCGGCCCGCCGGGGCCCCGGACGAGGAGCAGGCCGAGCGCCTGCGGACGCTCTACGAGGCACTGGTCCCCTACTTCTCCGCGGCCGAGGACCCGGCGCCCCTGTACGCGCACGGCGGGGAGTGGCAGGGGCCCTTCGAGGTGCACGAGTTCGACGACACCGGCCGGGTCTCCCGGCTGGTGCTGCGCTATCCCGCCTACTTCACCGACGGCGAGGCCGAGGCCCGCGCCCGCGTCGAGCAGTTGCTGCACGCCAAGGCCGGCCGGGGCCGCGAGTACCGCTTCGTCTGGGACGAGGAGGCGAACCGGCTCACCCTGGAGGTGCTGCCCCCGCTCCCCGCGGACATCACGGCGCAGTCGTTCGTCACGGCGCCGGGTGAGACGGTCCTCGGTTTCACGGACTCCACCGAGGTCCCGCGGACGCTGCCGCTGGGCGAGGGCGAGGAGGGGCGGGACGTGCCGCCGGTGGTGTGGCGCACCGGCGCCCGCTCCACCGAGCCGCACCTGCTGGTCCTGGGCTCCCCGGGCACCGGCACGTCGACGCTGCTGCGGAGCGTGGCACTGCAGGCGCTGCGCCACGGGGACGTGCTGATCGTGGACGGCGGCGCCGCCGGGGAATACGCCTGCCTGACCGGACGCAACGGCGTCGTCGCGGTGGAGTGCTCCCCGGCGGGAGCGCGCGCCTCGCTCGAGTGGGCCGCGCGGGAGACGGAGCGGCGGCTGATCGCGGCCAACCGGGCCCGGCAGTCCGGGCTCCCGGTGCCGGAGGACACCCGGCGGCCGCTGTGGATCGTGGTGGACCGTCCGGCCGCGCTGGGCCACCTGGCGGCGGCGGAGGGCGGGGGCGATCCCCAGGCGCTGCTCCAGGTGCCGCTGCGGCACGGGCGGGCGGCCCAGGTGACGGTGGTCGTGGCGGAGCACCTGGAGAGCGCGGAGGCCCTGAGCAAGGCGGTCCGGCAGCACACCAGGGCGCGGGTGCTGCTCGGGCCCGCGACGGTGGCGCAGCTGACGGCGGTGCTGGGCGCGGCGCCCCGGACGACGCCGCCGACGCTGGTGCCGCCCGGCCGGGGCTACGCGCGGCTGGGCGCGGGGCCCGTGCTGCGGGTGCAGGTGCCGGCGACGCCCGACCCGTACGACGAGGCGGCCGAGGAGACCCACCGCAGCGCCGTCCTGGAGCTGCTGCCGCCCCGCGCGGCGGGCGCGTCGCCGGCCGCGGCGGCTGCCGCCCCCTCCGACGACGGCGTCAACGAGCTGGCGGAGCCCCCGGAGGTCGCGGGTGTGCCCGCGGTGGACATCGTGAAGGACCCCAGGTCCCTGGACGAGCCGGGCATCCCCACCGAGGTGACGGAACCCGCGACCCCGGCCCGCGCGGAGCTCTAGCCGCCCCTCGGGCCGGGCACCCGAGCGGCCCTGCGCGCTCCCGAACCCGCGGCGGCCGTTCCCTCGGCCCGGGCCGGGGGAAGGGTCGGCGAGGCGACGGACGTGCGGGGGAACCGGCCCCCTGCCCCCCAGCACCCCCAACACGCAGCCGCAGCCCCGTAGCCCCGCGACCGTCGGCCCGGCGCCCCGCTCCGCCGCCCCACGCCCCAGCAGCCCCGCGACCACGGCCCGGCGCCCCCGATCCGCAGCCCCGCAGCCCCGCGACCGTCGGCCTCGCAGCCCCGCGACCGACGGCCCGGCGCCCCGTCCGCCGCCCCACGGCCCCCGCAACGGCCCGGCGCCCCGATCCGCAACCCCGCCGGCCCCGCCGCAGCCGCAGCCGCAGCCGCAGCCGACGGCATGGTGACCCCGTGCCCCTGGCGGACCCTCGCCCCAGGTGACCGCGACCCGCACATCCCCGCCCGCGGCCCGGCGGACCCCCGCCCGGGCCCAGGAAAGCCGTCAGGCGACGAAGGTGCGCGGCGGCTCCGCGCCGAGGGGGGTGCCGGACTCGACCAGGCGGGCCGCGGCGGCCAGCCGGGACGCCGCCTCGTCGGCCAGCGCGCCGCCCACGGTGAACGGCAGCCGGACGTAGCCCTCGAACGCCCCGTCCACCCCGAAGCGGGGGCCGGAGGGCACCCGGACGCCGACCCGCTCGCCGGCCACGGCGATCCGCGACCCGGACAGCCCGCCCGTGCGGACCCAGAGGGTGAGACCACCGGTCGGCACGGTGAACTCCCAGGAGGGCAGTTCCCGCCGGACCGCCGCCACCAGGGCGTCCCGGTTCTCCCGGGCCTGGGCGCGCCGCCAGGCGACGGCGTCGTCCCACTCCCCCGTGTCCATCAGCCAGGCCACCGCGAGCTGCTCCAGCACCGGTGTGCCCAGGTCGGCGTAGGCGCGGGCGGCGACCAGGGAGCGGACGATCTCGGGCGCGGCGCGCACCCAGCCGATCCGCATCCCGGCCCAGAACGCCTTGCTCGCGGAGCCGACCGTGATCACGGAGGAGCCCGCCGGGTCGAAGGCGGACATCGGCCGCGGCAGGTCGACGTCGTCGTCGAGCGGCAGTTCCCGCATGGTCTCGTCGGCGACCACGACCGTGCCCGCCGCCCGGGCGGCGTCGACCAGGAGCCGTCGGCGTTCCTCGTCGGCCAGGGCGCCCGTCGGGTTGTGGAAGTCGGCGACCACGTAGGCGAGCCGGGGCGCGGACTCGCGCAGCACCTGGCGCCAGCGGTCCATCTCCCAGCCCGAGACGCCCTCCCCCATGGCGACCGGCACCAGCCGCGCCCCCGCCTCACGGATGAGCTGCAGGATGTTGGCGTAGCTGGGCGACTCGACGGCGACCCGCTCGCCGCGACCCGCGAAGAGGTGGCAGATGGCGTCGATGGCCCCCATGGCGCCGGTGGTCACCATGATCTGTTCCGGCATGGTGGGCACGCCGAGCCGGGTGTACCGCGCGGCGATGGTGGCGCGCAGGGCGGGCAGCCCGGCCGGGTAGTCGCCGTGCGTGCTGGCGTAGGGCGGCAGTTCTCCGAGGGCGCCCTGGACGGCGCGGGTGAGCCAGGGCTCGGGCGCGTTCAGGGCGGCGGTGCCCAGGTCGATCAGGCTGCCGAGGGACTCCGGCGGGAGCGGCTCGAGGCCGCGCGCGGGCAGCGGGTTGCCCGGCGGGACGGCGGTCCAGCTGCCCGCGCCGCGCCGTGACTCCAGGAAGCCCTCGCCGCGCAGGGCCTCGTAGGCGGCGGCCACGGTGGTCCGGCTGACCGACAGCGCCAGGGCCAGCTCACGTTCCGCGGGCAGCCGGGCGGCGACGGGCACCCGCCCCTCCAGCACCAGCAGCCGGATGCCGTCGGCGAGCGCCCGGTAGGCGGGCGGCCGCCGCTGTCCCGGCCGGGCGGGACGCTCCTGCTGCTGCGAGGCGAGCTGCCGGGCGAGCTGGGCGGCTCCCACCACAGAGGTCCACCGTTGCATCGGTCCAGTCCACCTTCCCCGAATTGGCCCTGTCGGGCCGTACGACGCGAGCCACAGAGTGACACGGGTCGGTCCACCATCACCACAGGGGGTCCTCGTGCTCGCCCGACGTCTCGTCCAGCTCTATCTCGGCCTCGCTCTCTTCGGGGTCAGCACCGCGCTGCTGCTGCGCGCGGAACTCGGTCTCGAACCGTGGGGGGTGCTCAACCAGGGTGTGTCGGAGCTGACCGGCCTGACCGTGGGCGTCGTCTCCATCCTGATCGGGGCCCTGGTCCTGCTGCTCTGGATACCGCTGCGCCAGCGCCCCGGCCTCGGCACCGTCTCCAACGTCTTCGTCGTGGGCCTCACGATGGACGCCACCCTCGCCCTGGTGCCGGAGACCGGCGCGCCAGCCGCGCGCTGGTTCCTGCTCCTCGCCGGCCTGGTGCTCAACGGCGCCGCCTCGGGCCTCTACATAGCCGCCGGCTTCGGCCCGGGTCCGCGGGACGGCCTGATGACGGGGCTGCACGCCCGCACCGGCCGCTCGATCCGCCTGATGCGCACCGCGATCGAGGTCGTCGTCGTGGTGACCGGGTTCCTGCTGGGCGGCACCGTGGGTGTGGGAACGCTGCTCTACGCGCTGGCGATCGGCCCGCTGGTCCAGTTCTTCCTCCGCCTCTTCACGCCCGGCGGCCGGTCCTCCCGGGTCGTGGAGCGGGCGGCCGCCCCCCTCTCGGCACCGGAGCCGCGGGACGCCATACTGCGTCCGTGACGACGACCCGCACCCGCCACCCCTACCTGGACCACCCCGGTCCGATCCCCTTCGCCCACCGCGGCGGGGACGCCGACGGCCTGGAGAACACCGCCCTCCAGTTCCGCCGCGCCGCCGAGGCCGGCTACCGGTACATGGAGACGGACGTCCATGTCACGGCCGACGGCGTCCTGGTCGCCTTCCACGACGACACCCTGGACCGCGTCACCGACGGCACCGGCCGCATCGCCGAGCTGCCGTGGAGCGAGGTCCGGCAGGCGCGGGTGGCGGGCCGTGAGCCGGTGCCGCTCTTCTCCGAACTCCTGGAGACCTTCCCCGACTGCCGCTGGAACGTGGACGTCAAGGAGGAGGGGGCGCTGCTGCCGCTGCTGGACCTGCTGGAGCGGACGAAGGCCTGGGACCGGGTCTGCGTCGGCTCGTTCTCCGAGTCCCGGGTGGCGCGCGCCCAGCGGCTGGCGGGCCCGCGCCTGGCCACCTCGTACGGCGTCGCGGGCGTTCTCGGGCTCCGGCTGCGCTCCTGGGGTCTGCCCGTCGGACCGCGGGCCACGGCGCTCGCCGCGCAGGTCCCGGTCTCCCAGGCGGGGATCCCCGTGGTGGACCGCCGCTTCGTCCGCACCGCCCACGTCCGCGGCCTGCGGGTCCACGTCTGGACGGTCAACGATCCGGTGCTGATGCACAGGCTCCTGGACCTGGGTGTCGATGGCATCATGACCGATCACATCGACACGCTGCGCGCGGTGATGGCGGACCGGGGGGTCTGGGCCTGACCGCGCGCGGCTCCCACGGCGCGAAGCGAGGATCGGGTGGGCACCATCACTGTGGAGACCGGGGCGGCCGGAACGGCCGACGGGCGTCGACGTGAACAGCGCGGCTGGTACTTCTACGACTGGGCGTGCTCGGTCTACTCCACCAGCGTGCTCACCGTCTTCCTCGGCCCGTACCTGACCTCGGTCACCAAGGCCGCCGCCGGGGAGGACGGCCTGGTCCGCCCGCTCGGGATACCCGTGAGCGCGGGCTCGTTCTTCGCCTACACGGTCTCCCTGTCGGTGATCGTGGCCGTGGTGCTGATGCCGCTGGTCAGCGCCGTCGCGGACCGCACGGGACGGAAGAAGCCGCTGCTCGCGGTCTTCGCCTACCTGGGCGCCGCGGCCACCACCGGCATGTTCTTCCTGGACGGCGACCGCTACCTGCTGGGCGGCGCGCTGCTGATCGTCGCCAACGCCTCCCAGTCGGTGGCGGCGATGCTCTCGAACGCCTTCCTGCCCCAGATCTCCACGCCCGAGGAGCGCGACGCGGTCTCCTCCAAGGGCTGGGCGTTCGGCTACGCGGCGGGCGCGCTGATGCTGGTGCTCAACCTGGTGCTGTACACGATGCACGACTCCTTCGGCCTGTCCGAGTCGGTCGCGGTCCGCATCTGCCTCGCCTCGGCGGGCGTGTGGTGGGGTGTCTTCGCGCTGATCCCGCTGCGGCGCCTGCGCGACCGCACGGTGCCGGAGGCCGAGGCGCGGGCCTCGGCCTCCGCGCCGCGGCGCCTGCTGGAGACGCTGCGCGACATGCGCCGCCACCCGCTGACCCTGGCGTTCCTGCTCGCCTACCTGGTCTACAACGACGGCATACAGACGGTGATCTCCCAGGCGGCGATCTTCGGCTCCGAGGAGCTGGGCCTGGAGCAGACCACGCTGATCACGGCGGTGCTGCTGGTGCAGGTCCTGGCGGTGGCCGGCGCGCTGGCGCTGGGCCGGATCGCCCGGCGGCACGGCGCCAAGCGCACCGTCCTCGGCTCGCTGGCCGCCTGGACCGTGGTGGTGGGCACCGCCTACTTCATGCCGGCCGGCGACGCCGTCTGGTTCTTCGCGCTGGCGGCGGGCATCGGCCTGGTGATGGGCGGCAGCCAGGCGCTCTCCCGCTCGCTCTTCTCCCACCTGATCCCGCCGGGCAAGGAGGCCGAGTACTTCGCCGCCTACGAGATCAGCGACCGGGGCACCAGCTGGCTCGGCCCGCTGGTGTTCGGGGTGACCTATCAGCTGACCGGCAGCTACCGGGACGCCATCATCTCCCTGGTGGTCTTCTTCGCACTCGGATTCCTGCTCCTCGCTCGCATCCCTGTGCGGCGTGCCGTGGCCGAGGCGGGGAACACGGTTCCGGAGAAGCTCTGACGCTTTTGGCGGCGGGGATGGCGGGGCGGTAGTGTACGCGTTTGGCCTGCCAGCCGTACCGTTACTGCGCGACAAGGATGCCGAGACGTCGAGTGACATCTTCTGTCAGATGTGACAAACCGGGCGATGGCGGGTACAACAAGGGCGGCTACGACGGCGACGCATTGGCGCGGAACGGGAATCTTTACCGCCGACCGGACGTTGAGCCGGATGACGACGACAGCGACACCTGTCCTGTGGGCGACAAGCCCGGGAGGCACGATTCATGAGTGAGCGAGCTCTTCGCGGCACGCGCCTCGTGGTGACCAGCTACGAGACCGACCGCGGCATCGACCTGGCCCCGCGCCAGGCGGTGGAGTACGCATGCGAGAAGGGGCATCGATTCGAGATGCCCTTCTCGGTCGAGGCGGAGATCCCGCCGGAGTGGGAGTGCAAGGTCTGTGGGGCCCAGGCACTCCTTGTGGACGGCGACGGACCGGAGGAGAAGAAGGCGAAGCCGGCCCGTACCCACTGGGACATGCTCATGGAGCGCCGTACCCGTGAGGAACTCGAGGAAGTTCTCGAGGAACGTCTCGCGGTGCTGCGGTCCGGAGCGATGAACATCGCCGTTCATCCGCGCGACACGCGCCGCAAGTCGGCGTAGCCACCGCGTTCCAGCGTCGCGACCCGCGCAACACGGCCGCGGGCGCCGCACGTGATCTTCACGTACGGCGCCCGCGGCCGTGTTCGTTTGTCCGCCAGTTCGCCTTTTTGTCCGCGGAGGTGTGCGGAGGCGCCCTGCCGCGCCGGTGTGGCGCGGCAGGGCTCAGGGCACCAGCGGCGGGCGGGGTTCCTGGCCGTCGCGGCCGGCGGCGGGTTCGTCGCGGACGACCTCACCGGGGACGACCTTGCCGTCGGGCCGGTGGATGCGGGCCTGCTGGAACAGGCCCTCCATCTCGGTGGCCGCCCGGGCCAGCCTGCGCTCCACGGTCCGCTCCAGGGCGCCCCGCACCGTGCGCTGGACCGGCGGCACGAGGAGCAGCAGCCCCAGCACGTCGGTGATCATGCCCGGGACGATCAGCAGGATGCCGCCCAGCATGGTGAACCCGTTACCCTCGTTCTCCGAGGGGCCGGGCTCCTGACCGGTCCCGCGCCCGCGGACCGCGGCGTCCAGCGAGCGGAAGGCACGCCGTCCGGCCCGCTTCACCACCGCGCTGCCCAGCAGCAGACCGGCGACCAGCAGCAGGAACACCGTGAATCCGCCGGCCGCGTCGGCGACCAGCGTCAGCAGCCAGATCTCCAGCACCAGCCACGCGGCCACTCCGAGGGGCACCGCGGTCCAGGCCCGCGAGCGGGGTCGGCGGGCCCGGCGGGAGGAGTCGGTGGAACCGGAGGAGCCGGAGGGCGGAGGGAAGGAGCGCTGAGGGCCGGTCGTCATGTCTCCAGTGTGCCTGGTGACCTCGCTCAGCCGCGCCGGGGCCGCCCGAGGACCCGGCCGGCCCGCTCCGTCACGCCCCAGGCGGTGACCCGCCACAGCGCCTCGACGAGGATGTCCCGGCTCATCTTGGAGTCGCCGTGCTCCCGCTCGACGAAGGTGATCGGCACCTCGACCACGTGGTAGCCGGCCTTCACGGCCCGCCGGGCCAGGTCCACCTGGAAGCAGTACCCCTGGGAGGCCACGTCGGCCAGGCCCAGCCCCTCCAGCGTGGCCCGGCGGAAGGCGCGGAAGCCGCCGGTGACGTCGCGGATCGGGACGTCCAGCAGGACGCGGGAGTAGAGGCTGCCGCCGCGGGAGATGAACTCGCGGGTCCGCGGCCAGTTGACGACCCGGCCGCCGGGCACCCAGCGGGAGCCGAGCACCAGGTCGGCGCCCTTGAGGGCGGTCAGCAGCCGGGGCAGTTCCTCGGGCTGGTGGGAGCCGTCGGCGTCCATCTCGATCAGGACGTCGAAGCCGTGCTCCATGCCCCAGCGGAAGCCGGCCAGGTAGGCGGCGCCCAGCCCTTCCTTGCCCTTGCGGTGCAGGACCTGCACGTGGCCGTCCTCGGCCGCCAGCTCGTCGGCGATCTTGCCGGTCCCGTCGGGGCTGTTGTCGTCGGCGACGAGGACGTACGCCTCGGGGACGGCGGCCCGGACGCGGCGGACGATGGGCGCGACGTTGTCGGCCTCGTTGTAGGTGGGGATGATCACCAAGGCCTTGCCGAGCGGGCCGAACCGTCTTTCCTGGCCGCCCGCAGCGGGGGCCCCGAGGCCGTCGTTCACTGCTGCCCTTCCGTTTCCGCGCCGTCGTCCGCGCGGAGGCGGGCGCCGTGCACAGCCGAGTCCGTACGCAGGGGACCACCTTAGTGCGGAGGCCTCCCGGCGGACACGGCGACGCGGCGTGCACCGTCCGGACGGCCGCGTGGTCCGGGTGAGCGCGGGGCCCCGGGTCCGCGGGGACGGGGCCGGACCTCGGCGACCACGCGGGCGGCGGCAGCGGGACCGCGAAGACCGCACGGGCAGGGCCCCGGAGGCGGCACGTGGCCCAGGGCCCCGGAGGCCGCACGTGGCCCAGGGCCCCCCGAGGCGGCGCGTGCCGCACGCACGGACCCGGAGGCGGCGCGCGGCGCGGGGACCCACAGGCGGCGCGCGGCGCGGGGACCCGGAGGCGGCGCGCGGCGCGGGGACCCGCAGGCGGCGCGTGGCGGGGCCGGTGGGGTGGCGGAGGGGCCGCCAGGCGGGGGCCGGTGCCCTTCGGGCCGGCCCGGGATCCGCCGGCTGCGGATCCGCCGAAGGCCGTTGTCTGTTGAGCGCCGGCACCCCGCCCTGGTCTCACCTGCCGACCGGCCACGACCTCCCTCGGGCGTCACGGCCGCTGGGCCTGGCACAGCGGGCCGGTGCGCCGCCCCGGCGCACCGGCCCGACCCAGCGACGGCACCGCGAGTGCGCGGAGGCTCCCGGTCGGGCGTCCGGTGGTGGACCCGGCCGAACCTACCCGCCGCCCGCCGCGCCCTGTCAAACCCGGGCCCGAGGACCCCGGAGGGCGTCCGGAAGAACGGTTCTTCCCGCCCGCCCGCGCACACCGCGCCGCGGACGGCCCGGGCGCCCGGGAGGACGCCCGGTGCCAGAGATCACTCGCCCGGCCGTACGAAGACCGTCTCGCCGCCCACCACGGTGCGCAGGCAGACCGGGAGTTCGCCGCCCGGCGTGAGGTCGGGCAGGCCGGGGGTGCCGGAGCGCGGGTCGGTGGACCAGCGGGCCACCCGGTCGTCGGGGGCCTGCACGATCAGCTCCCCCGTGCGCCAGACCGCGTAGTCGGCGGGGGCGCCCGGGACCAGCACCCCGGCGTCGTCCCGGCCGACGGCCCGCCAGCCGCCGCGGGTGTGGGCGGTGAAGGCCGCGCGGACCGAGACGCGGTGCTCGGGGGTGCGGTGGAAGGCGGCGGCCCGCACGGTGCCCCACGGGTCGAGCGGGGTGACCGGGCTGTCGGAGCCGAAGGCCAGCGGCACCCCCGCGCGCAGCAGGGCGGCGAACGGGTTGAGGGTGCGGGCCCGCTCCACGCCGAGGCGCTGGGCGTACATGCCGTCCTCGCCGCCCCAGAAGGCGTCGAAGGCGGGCTGCACGGAGGCGGTGAGGCCGAGTTCGGCGAAGGCGGCGATCGTCGCCTCCGTCAGCATCTCGGCGTGCTCGACGCGGTGCCGGGCGGCGCGGATCCGGGCCAGGCCGACCTTCTCGGCGGCGGCGCGGACGCCCTCGACCACGGCGGTGACGGCGGCGTCGCCGATGGCGTGGAAGCCGGCCTGGAGGCCCGCCTCGGTGCAGGCGGCCACGTGCGCGGCGACGGCGGCGGCGTCCAGGTAGGGGGTGCCGCTGTGGCCGGCGTCGGCGTAGGCGTCGTGCAGGCAGGCGGTGTGGGAGCCGAGGGAGCCGTCGGCGAACAGGTCGCCGGCCGCGCCGTGGGCGCCGAGCTCGCGGGCCTTGGCGACGTCCTGCTCCGCCCAGTAGCCGACCACGCGGGGGCCGGGCTCCTCGGCGGCGAGGCGGAGGAGGCCGGTGAAGTCGTCCTCGGAGGAGATGGTCGGTCCGCCGCACTCGTGGACCGTCCCGATGCCGACGGAGGCGGCGTGGGCCAGGGCGGCCCGCTGGGCCTCGGCGCGCTGGGCGGGGGTGACGGCGTCGAAGGCGGCGGCGCGGACCGCGTGGTGGGCGTCGCCGGTGAGCGGCCGGTCCGCCGCGAAGCCGGTCGCCGAGGTGACGCCGGGGACCAGGTCGAGCAGCGCGGTGGTCACCACGGCGGAGTGGACGTCCACCCGGGAGAGGTACAGCGGGCGGCCGCCGGTGGCCTCGTCCAGCTCGGCGCGGGCCGGCGGGCGGCCGCCGGGCCAGCGGGCGGCGTCCCAGCCGTGGCCGAGCAGCACCCGGTCGGCGGGGCGGGAGGCGGCGAAGGCGCGGATCCGGGCGAGCGCCTCCTCCAGGGAGGGGCAGCCGGAGAGGTCCAGGCCGGTGAGGGCGAACCCGGTGCCGGTGGTGTGCACGTGGGCGTCGGTGAACGCCGGGGTGACCAGGGCGCCCTCCAGGTCGACGACCTCGTCGACCCCGTCCGCGAAGGCGTCGGCGGCGCCCTCGGAGCCGACCCAGGCGACATGGCCGTGCTCGACGACCATGGCGGTGGCGAAGGGGTCGGCGGGGCTGTGGACCTCACCTCCGCGCAGCAGCACGGTGCGGGAGGTCGGGGCGGTGCCATTACTCATGGCACCAGTGTCCCGCCCCGCGGCAACGCCCCGCGCACGGGGGTGCGGCGGGCGCGGAGGGGGTCAGAGGCGGGGCGGGCGGCTCTCGTAGGGGGTGGAGAGGACCACGGTGGTGCGGGTGGAGACGCCGGCCAGGGCGCGCACCCGGGCGAGCAGTTCCTCCAGCTCGTGGGGCGTGGCCACGCGCACCTTGAGGATGTAGTTCTCGTCCCCGGCCACGCTGTGGCAGGCCTCGATCTCGGGCACGCCGGCCAGCCGGTCGGCGATGTCGTCGGGGGCGCTGGGGTCGAAGGGCTTCACCGAGATGAACGCGGTCAGCGGCAGCCCCACCGCCTCGGCGTCGACGACCGCCGCGTAGCCGCGGATGACGCCGCGCTGCTCGAGCCGGCGCACCCGCTGGTGCACCGCCGAGGTGGACAGGCCCGTGGCCTTGCCCAGGTCGGTGTAGCTCATCCGCCCGTCCTCGACGAGCAGTCGCACGATCTCTCGGTCCAGCGCCTCCATGCGGAAAACGTACAGGGCGGGAGATCGTCCGGCCCATACGCGTCCACGGGTCGGTCGTCCGGAGGGGCGCGACCGGCGCGCATGGGGCGTTTGCGCATGAGTATGTGATGAAGGACACACTTCCTGACCCCGCTCCATGATGTTCACGTGATTACCTGCCCGGGGTGCAGGGAAATGCTTGCTGTGGTCGAGGCCGCAGAGCCTCAGGCCCAGCCCGAGGGGGAGTTACCCGATGCACAGTCTTCAGCGCCCTGGCCGCTCCGCGTCCAGGAAGTTCCAGCAGGTCGTCGAGCCCGAGCCGGAGGGCGTCGAACCGGACGCCGACGACGAGTTCGACGCCTACGACACCTTCGAGATGTACCGCGTGGTGTGCCCGGACTGCGCGCAGCCCATCGCCCTCCTGGCGGACGAGGACGTCCTGCCGGAGCACGCGCTGTGCGCCTCGCCGTGGAACCCGTTCGGGCTCACCGTGTGCGCCGGGACCGGCCGGAACGCCGCGGACGCCGAGCCGGCCGACGCGGGCACGGACCTCCAGGAGCAGGAGACGGGCCTGCTGCTCACGCTGCCCGCCGGGCTGGACTGGCGGACGCAGCCCTTCTCGCACGTCGGCGGTCCGGGATCGCGCCCCATGCGCGCCCCCATCACCCGCCGCGAGATGCGCCGCGCCGCCTGAGGCGCCCGAACTGATGCGCTGACGCCCGGCGGGGTGACGTGTCGCCGCCCCGGGCGTTCTCCCGGTATGACCGCAACCTCTTCGGCCGTCGCCCGACGGCGACGCGTGTTCGTCCCGGGCCCGGTGGAGGCGCCGGCGGTGCCGGCGCCCGCGTCCGAGGACCCGCCCATCTACCGCGACCTGATGCGGAGCTGGGCGGACGGAGGGCGGACCCTTCCGGGCCTGAACGACCCGGAGTGGAACCGCCTGGCGACCCCGCCGGGCCGGCGTGGACCGGTCAGCGGGACTCGGGGCCCAGCAGGTGACGTCCGATGACCATCCGCTGGATCTGATTGGTGCCCTCGACGATCTGCAGCACCTTGGCCTCCCGCATGTGGCGCTCCACCGGGAAGTCGGCGGTGTAGCCGTAGCCGCCGAGGACCTGGACGGCGTCGGTGGTGACCTTCATGGCGGCGTCGGTGCAGAACAGCTTCGCCATGGCCGCCTGCCGGGAGAACGGCCGGCCGGCGTCGCGCAGTCGTGCCGCGGCCAGGTAGAGGGCGCGGCCCGCCTCGACCTGGGTGGCCATGTCGGCGAGCAGGAAGCGCAGGCCCTGGAAGTCGCCGATGGGCCGTCCGAACTGGCGCCTCTCGCCGGCGTAGGCGGTGGCGGCGTCCAGCGCGGCCTGGGCCACGCCGATCGCACAGGCGGCGATGCCCAGCCGTCCGGAGTCGAGGGCGGCGAGGGCGATGGCGAAGCCCTGGCCCTCCTCGCCGATCCGGCGGTCGTCCGCGAGCCGGACGCCGTCGAAGTGGACCTGGGCGGTGGGTGAGCCCTTCATGCCCATCTTCTTCTCGGGTGCGGCCGCGCTCAGACCGGGGGCGTCGCCCGGGACCAGGAAGGCGCTGATGCCGCGGGGGCCCTCGACGCCGGTGCGGGCCATCAGCGTGTAGAAGTCCGCGACACCGCCGTGGGTGATCCACGCCTTGGTGCCCTCGACGACCCAGTCGCCGTCGCCGCCCTCGCGGACGGCGCGGGTGCGCAGCGAGGCGGCGTCGGAGCCGGAGGCGGGCTCGGAGAGGCAGTAGGCGCCCAGCAGGCCGCCGCCGAGCATGGCGGGGAGGTGTTCCAGCTTCTGCTGCTTGGTGCCGAAGTGGGCCAGGGCGTGGCAGGAGAGGGTGTGCACGCTCACCCCGAGGCCGACGGTGAGCCGGGCCGCGGCCAGTTCCTCCAGGACCTGGAGGTAGACCTCGTAGGGCTGGTCGCCGCCGCCGTGCTCGGACTCGTAGGGCAGGCCGAGCAGACCGGCTTCGGACAGCAGGGTGAAGAGGTCGCGCGGGAAGACGCCCGCCTCCTCCTCGTCGGCCGCCTTGGGGGCGATCTCGCGCTGGGCGATGTCGCGGACCAGGGCGAGCAGGTCCCGGGCCTCCTCGGTGGGCAGCGCGCGGTCGACCGGCTGCGGGGCACCATGATCGGTCATGGCGGTGTTCTCCTCCCTGTACGGGCCGGGGCGGGCGACCGCGTGGATGGTGCGGGTCCCGCCGGCTCACGAGCAGAGCCGACGCCCCTCCGGGTCTCGGAGGAAAACGGCAGGTCGGCGGCTGCGCGCTGTGAGTATGCCCGGTAGTCGTCGCCGCGTCACCGGTTAACGCTCGCTTACTCGTAACGGATGGGACACAGGTCGGACGGGCGCGGACAGCAGTGGGGCCCGGCCTGATGGCCGGGCCCCACTGCTGTCGTCCTCTGTTGTCCTGCGGTGTCCGCCGCCGCGCCGTACGGGTCAGACCAGGCCGAGCCGGGTGACCAGCATGGCCACGACCACGACCAGGACCCAGCCGGCGATGTGCTCGACGAGGTTGTTGTCGTCGTCGTCCTTCGGGCCGCCGGTGAGGGTGCGGGTCAGGGTGGCAGTCGCTGCGCTCATGGTGTCTCGCTCGGGTCGCGTGCGGTGGATCCCCCCGGGAACCGGCCGCGCGGCCGGACCCGTTCCTCCACCATGCCATCGCGCGGGCCCGGTGGGGCGGAGAGCTTCGTCACAGAAGCGCAGGTCAAGCAGGCCGAGCGGGACGAGCAGGCCGCTCCGGACGGCGGGGTCAGCGCACGCCCACCGCCTCGAGGGCCTTGCGCTGGGCGGGCGTCGGGCGGGCCGGGAAGTACAGGTAGCAGACGCCGCCCGTGCCGGAGGAGACCTTGCCGCTGGCGTTGTAGCGCTTGGTCCGGAGCCAGATGTTCTCCCACTCGCGGCGCTTGTAGATCCGGCGGACCGCCTCGTTGCTCGGGGAGGCCGGGTCGTTGGCGATGACGTCGCCCTCGGCGGTGAAGCCGATCACGGTCATCAGGTGGCCGGAGGTGCCGTAGCCGGCGCCGGTGAGCTCGGCCGCGAGGAAGGACTGCGACGTTATGGCGGGGATGCCGGCGGCGACCAGGGTCTCCAGGTCGGCGAGCGACTCCAGCCGGGTCACCACGCCCTGGAGGTCCGGGTAGGTGGCGGCGTAGGCCGCGTTGAAGGGCCAGTTGCCGCAGCCCTCGTACTGGTAGTCGTAGGTGTACCGCGCCGCGTGGCAGACCTGCGGGTCCGCGAACTCCGGGTTGACCCACGCGAGTTGCTCGGCGGTGGGCTTCCGGCCCCAGTACTCGACGATCATCTGCGAGGAGGTCGGGCTGCACCAGGCCTCGCCGCCGTTGTCGTACTCGGGGTACTGGCCGACGTGGGTGTTCTGCGAGTAGCGCGGCACCGGGAGTTCGCGGGCGACGCGCGGCGTGGAGGCGGGGACGGTGAAGCGGTCCGGGACGTCGGAGCCCATCGCGCCCAGCCGCCAGACGGTGGGGGTGGCGTCCGAGCCGGGACGGCGGTGGAGGGTGAGGCGCAGGCGGTAGGAGACCAGGCGCAGACCGGTGGAGGCGTCGTCGACGGAGAAGGTGTCGGTCCAGACGGTGCTCTTGCCGTCGGTCTGGTCGTCCACCGAGGTGCGGCGGATGTCCTGGTCTCCGGCGGCCCAACGGCCCATCACGTACCAGGGGGTGTCGGTGCCGTCGTTGTAGCGGCCCTGGAGCTCGACCTGGATCCAGGTCCCGTCCGGGGTGTCGGCGTTCCAGCTGGGGATGACCTCGGTCGCCGGGACCTTGAGGCGGTGCGACGGGGAGGTCCAGGTGGCGTACTCCCAGGCGGCGGTCGTCCCGGTGTGCGGGTCGGTGTAGTCGGTGACGCCGGCCGGGGCGGCGATGGCCACACCCGGGCGGGCGCCGGCCAGGGTCCGCACGCCGTCGGCGCGGCCCTCGCGCCAGTCCGCGTAGGTGACCCAGGCGCGGTTGTCCACCCGCCCCTTGGCGGCCGCCGCCGCGGCCGTTCCGGCTTCCGCGGCGTCCGGGTCGGGTGCGGCGGCGACCGAGGGGGCCGCGGTGACGGCGGTGGCTCCGGCGACGACGGCGACCGCCGCCGCGAGAACGTTTCTGCGGGACGGCTGCTGTGCTCTGTTCATGACTGATCGGCCCCCTGGGGTACGAGTCGGGTGATGGTGTCCGCGGCTCCGGGCCCCCACTATGACCAAGCGGTACGCCGCTGATCCAGTACCTCGGCCGTTCCGGTGGACGCAATATTGGTATCGACCTCTGATAACACCTCGGCCACCCACCCCGGCCGCCCCGGCCACCCACCCGGTCCGCCCACCCGGTCCGCCCACCCCGGCCGCCCTCGTGGGCCGCGACGGGCGCGACCTACAGTGGAGCCGTGATCGCCGCCCTCGCCTCCTCCCTGCTCGGCCTGCCGCCGTCCTGCGGACCGGTCCGGCTGGTCGGGATCGACGGGCACGCCGGCTCGGGCAAGACGACCTTCGCCGCACGCCTGGCGGAGGCCCTCGGGGGCGCGCCGGTGCTCCACCTCGACGACGTCGCCACGCACGAGGAGTTGTTCTCCTGGACGGGGCGGCTGGCCTCCCAGGTGCTGGAGCCGCTGCGGGAGGGCCGCACGGCCCGGTACGCGCCCTACGACTGGACCGCCCGCCGGTTCGGCGCTCCCCGCCCGCTGCCACCCGCGCCGGTGGTGCTGCTGGAGGGGGTCGGCGCCGGCCGCCGGGAGGTGCGTCCCCTTCTGGCGCGGCTGATCTGGATGGACCTGCCCGCCGAGGAGTCGTGGCGGTGGGGCCGCCGCCGGGACGGCGAGGAGCAGCGCGCGTTCTGGGACGCGTGGGAGGAGGCCGAGCGCGCGCACTTCGCGCGCGATCCCTCGCGTCCCCACGCACACCTGCTGGTCCGTCGACTGCCTTCCGGGTACGCGTTTTCGGAGGGTCCGGCCTCCGCTTTCCTCACTCCTCGTGACGGACCGTCGGCACCCCGCGAACCCCTTCCCCCGGGGCCGCGCGGAACCTCGGACGGGGGCGCCGGCACGGCTTGACCCCGGGGCCGCGCAGGTCTTACGTTCTCCATGCACGGCCCGTCGCGGGTCGTCCACGATCGCGAAGCCCCCGGTTGTTCCCCCGTGACCGGGGGCTTCGTTCTGCCCCCGGGCGGTCCCCGCGCTCCCGGCGGGCCGTTTTCCTCACCCTGGGTGACCGTGCGACTGCCCGGCCGGAGTGACGGCCGGGGCGGTGCGCCGGTCATGCCCCGAGCGCCCTTCCCGCACCCTTCGGACCGCGGCCACCCCATGGGTACGATGCCCTCGGTGCGTCCGTCGGTCCGCCGCGTGTGGCCAACCGGGGCCGGTGGCGGGGCGGTTCGGCCGAGGCGGCAGCCGGGGCCGGCCCGGCGGCAAGGGGACGGGGGCACGGTTTGTGGGGGACGACGACGTGAGGGATCGCGGCACGCGGGGCCCCGGCGCCCCCGCCGACCTGGCCTGGCTCCGAGGCGTGGACGCCTACACGATGGGCGCCTACCCGCAGGCGGAGGAGGAGTTCCGCGCGGCGGTGCGGCTGGACCCCGGGATGGCGGACGCCTGGCTCGGCCTGCACGCGCTGCGGGTCGACACGACGACGGCGCTGCTGCGGATGCACCAGCACGGCGACCGCTTCGGCGAGCAGCGCACCCGGCACGGGCGGCCGCTCAACTCCTGGTACTGGCTGGGCTGGTGGGTGCAGCCGGTGCTGGAGAGCCGGCGCGATCTGCTGCTGGCCTACGCCTCGCACTGGCTGGACGGCCGGCACGTCCCCGAACTCGACCGCGCCATGGCCGCGTTACCTCCGGCCGGGACGGACCCCCAGGTCCGGTTCCTGCACGCCTGCCGCGCCTACCTGGTCAAGGACTGGGACCAACTCGTCCGTTGCACCGATCCGTTGCTCGACGATCCCACGCTGGGCATAGAGGCCCGGCTGTTCGGCGGCATGGCCCGGGTCCGGCTGGAGATGTACGGGCAGGCGGAGCCGCTGCTGTCGGCCGCGTTGATGCGGTGCCGCAGCGAGCAGCCGCAGCGCAAGGAGCTGCGGTACTGGCTGGCCCGCGCCCACGAGGGCACCGGCCGGACCGCCGCCGCGCTGCCGCTGTACCGCGCCGTGCACCATGCCGACCCGTCGTTCATGGACACCGCCGCGCGGCTGGCGGCGATCTCCGAGGGCGACGGCTGGGACGAGGACGCCGAACTGGGCATCGACGGCTACGCGGGCTTCCCCCTCTCCCCCGGCGTCGACGGGGCGGAGGGCCTCGACCCGCTCGTCGGCACGGCCGGGCGCGACGTGGGCGTGAAGGTCTCCGAACCGGCCCCGGACACTTCTCCCCTGTCCTCCCAGGACACGGTGCGGGAGAAGGCGTTCGGGCCGAGGCGGCCGTTCCCGCCGGGGCCAGCGGATCCCGCGCTGCTGGAGGAGGCGCTCGCCGCGCTGGAGCGGATGGTCGGCCTGGAGCCGGTCAAGCGGCAGGTGAAGGCGCTGTCCGCGCAGCTGAACATGGCGCGGCTGCGCGCCGACCAGGGGCTGCCGGTGCGGCCGCCCCAGCGGCACTTCGTCTTCTCCGGGCCCTCCGGCACCGGCAAGACCACGGTGGCCCGGATACTCGGGCGGGTCTTCTACGCGCTGGGGCTGCTCGGCGGAGACCACCTGGTCGAGGCGCAACGGGCCGACCTGGTGGGCGAGTTCCTGGGCCAGACGGCGGTGAAGGCGAACGAGCTGATCGACTCGGCGCTCGGCGGGGTGCTCTTCGTCGACGAGGCGTACGCGCTGGTCAACACCGGGTACGGCAAGGGGGACGCCTACGGCGAGGAGGCGCTGCAGGTGTTGTTGAAGCGGGCGGAGGACAACCGCGACCAGCTGGTGGTGATCCTCGCCGGCTACCCCGAGGGCATGGACCGGCTGCTGGCCGCCAACCCCGGACTGTCCTCCCGCTTCACCACCCGGGTGGACTTCCCCTCCTACCGGCCGGACGAGCTGTGCGCGATCGGCACGGTGCTGGCGGAGGAGAACAAGGACGTCTGGGACGAGGAGGCGCTGGAGGAGCTGCTGTCCATCAGCACGCACGTGGTCGAGCAGGGGTGGATCGACGAGCTGGGCAACGGGCGGTTCCTGCGGACGCTGTACGAGAAGAGCTGCGCGTACCGGGATGTGCGGCTCTCCTCCGTGCCGGGGGAGGCGGAGCTGTCCCGGGAGGACCTGTCGACGCTGCGGCTGCCGGACCTGATGCAGGCGTACGGGGAGGTCCTCGCGGGGCGCGAACCGGAGGGGCCGGAGGCGTGACGGTTCCGGCGGCGGGGGCCGGGGGCCGGCGCCGGGCTGTGTCGGGCGCCGTGCGGACGGTTCCGGCGGTGCGGGCCTGGGGCTGACCCCCGGCCTGCGTACCCGCGCCCGCCGGCCCGCGCCCGCCCGCACCGCATCAGCGGCACGGGCGGGCGGCGAGGGATCAGCCGGGGGCGGGTACCCGGTGGGCCGGGTCGCGGACCTCGCCGACGAGGAGTTCGAGGACGTCCTCGAGGGCGACGAGTCCCACCGCCCGCCCCGCCGTGTCGGTGACCGCCGCGAGGTGCGCCGCGGCGCGCCGCATCACCGTGAGCGCGTCGTCCAGCGGCAGCCCCGCGGGCAGCTCCGTCATCCGGCGCCGCGTTCTCGGCGGCACCGGGCCGTCCGCGTCGTCCAGGTCCAGCACGTCCTTGACGTGCAGGTAGCCCAGGAAGACGCCGCCCTCCCCCACCACCGGGAACCGGGAGTACCCGGTGCGCGCGGTGAGGGCGACCACCTCGCCGGGGGTGACGGAGGGCCCGACGGTGACGAGGGACTCCAGCGGCAGCAGCACGTCCGCGACCGGGCGGGAGCCCAGCTCGAGCGCGTCCTCCAGCCGCTCCGCGTCCTCCGGGTCGAGCAGGCCGGCCTGCCCGGCGTCCTCCACCAGCCGGTTGAGCTGCTCGCTGGTGAAGACCGCCTCGACCTCGTCCTTCGGCTCGACCCGGAACAGCCGCAGCACCGCCCCGGCGCAGGCGCCCAGGGCGGAGGTGACCGGGCCGCAGAGCCGCGCGAAGGCGACCAGCCCGGGTCCCAGCCACAGCGCGGCCTTCTCGGGCGCGGCCATCGCCAGGTTCTTCGGCACCATCTCGCCGATCACCAGGTGGAAGAAGACCACCACGGCGAGTGCGATGGCGTAGCCCAGCGGGTGGACCATGGCCTCCGGCAGCCGGGCCGCCGTGAAGACCGGCTCGAGCAGGTGCGCCACCGTGGGTTCGGCGACCGCGCCGAGGGTGAGCGAGCAGACGGTGATGCCGAACTGGGCGGCGGCCATCATCCGGGGCAGGTGCTCGAGTCCGTACAGGACCTGCCGGGCACGGGTGGTGCCCAACGGCTCGATCTGGCTGCGCCGCACGGAGACCAGCGCGAACTCGGCACCGACGAAGAAACCGTTGCCGAGCACCAGCAGGGCCGCGAGGAGCAGTTGCAGCGCGCTCACCGGGTGGCCTCCACGAGATGCTGGGGGGCTGCGGAGGTCTGGGACGCGGAGGTCTCGACCGCCGGGAGCACGGCCGCCACGGGGGCCGTCCCGGGCACGGCGGACGCGGCGACGGCGCCCGTCCTGAGCAGCCGGACCCGTTCGGCCCGGTTGTGCCCGACGCGCAGGACCCGCAGCCGCCAGCCGGGCAGCTCGACGGTGTCGCCCTCCGCGGGGATGCGCCCGAGCAGGTCGGCGACGAGCCCGGCCACCGTCTCGTAGGGCCCTTCCGGCGGCCGGAGTCCGGCCCGCTCCAGCAGGTCGGTGCGGCAGCCGCCGTCGGCGTCCCAGGCGGGGGCGCCGTCCTCGGCGGGTGCCGGGGCCAGTTCGGGCAGGTCGAGGCCGTCGTGCTCGTCGCGGACCTCGCCGACCAGTTCCTCGACGATGTCCTCCAGGGTGACCACGCCGGCCGTGCCGCCGTACTCGTCGACCACCACCGCGATCGGCTGCTCGCTGCGCAGCCGGGTCAGCAGGGGCCGGACCGGGAGGGTCTCGGGGACGAGGAGCGCGGGGCGGCACATCCGGGTGACCGGGGTGCGCAGCCGGTCCGCCGCGGGCACGGCGAGCGCGTCCTTGAGGTGGGCCATGCCGACGATCTCGTCGATCCGCTCCCGGTAGACGGGGAAGCGGGAGAGGCCGGTGGCCCGGGTCAGGTTGACGACGTCCTCGGCGGTGGCCGAGGCCTGCAGGGCGGCGACCCGCACGCGGGGCGTCATCACGTGGTGGGCGGCCAGTTCGCCCAGGGAGAGGGTGGACAGGGTGCGGACGAACAGGTCGGCGGTGTCCTGTTCGAGGGCGCCGGCTCGGGCGGAGTGCCGGGCCAGGGAGACCAGTTCGCCGGGTGTGCGGGCGGAGGCCAGCTCGTCGGCGGGCTCGAAGCCCAGGGCCCGCACCAGCCGGTTGGCGACCGCGTTGAGTCCGGCGATCACCGGCCGGAACAGCCGGGCGAACCGGTGCTGGGGTCCGGCCACGAAGCGGGCCACCTGGAGCGGCCGGGAGACCGCCCAGTTCTTGGGGACCAGTTCGCCGATCACCATCTGCACCGCGGAGGCGAGCAGCATGCCCACCGCCACGCAGACCCCGGGGACGATGCCCGCGGGCAGCCCCAGCGCGGTGAACGGGCCGTGCAGCAGTCCGGCGAGCGCGGGCTCGGCGAGCATGCCGACGACGAGGGAGGTCAGGGTGATGCCGAGCTGGGTCCCGGAGAGCTGGAACGAGAGTTCCTTGAGGGAGTCGACCACGCGGCGGGCGCGCCGGTCGCCGGCGGCGGCCGCGCGTTCCGCCTCGGGGCGGTCGACGGTCACCAGGCCGAACTCGGCGGCCACGAAGAATCCGTTGGCCAGGATCAGCAGGAGGGCGGCTGCCAGGAGCAGCAGGGGGAGGGTCATGTGGCCGCCGCCTCCGCGATGCCGCGGAACGGGTCCGCGTCAGGTCGGGCAGGGGCGGCGCAGGTACTGCAGGACGGTCCGTCCATCGCCGGAGTTCGTCACTCCTCGGATCGCAGGAGCCCCCGGGGTCCGGCCGGCGGGCCGGGCATGGCTCGGGGGCGGAGGCGTCACCGTGACGCCCCAGCCGACAGGTTAATCAACACAGGGCGGTCCGCGGCAGGGGCGACTCCGCCGAGCGGGGGCGCCAGGGGGTGACGCGCGCCCCCTCGGGGTGGCTCAGGCGGGGTCGGCCGCGCTCCTGGCCTCCACCAGGGCGCGCAGGGCGCGGGCGTCGCGCAGCGCCTGCTCCCGGGCCATGCCGGGCTGGATGCCGAGGACGGGCAGGCTGGTGCCGTCGGAGAGGTCGAGGAAGACCCACGGGTCGCCGGGCCGCAGCCGCACCTGGACGATCTGCGCCCACTCCAGCCGCCGGCCGGAGGCGATGTTCACCACCGTGACCCCGGTGTCGTCGGCCTCCACGCGGGGCCGGGCGAGCACCCACAGCACGCCGAACACCAGGGCTCCGGTGAGGACGAAGGTCAGCTGCTCCCCCGGACCGAGCCGGGGCAGCAGCAGCGCGACGCCGGAGAGGACCACGAACATCGCGGCGCCCAGCGCCAGCAGCACCGTGCGGGTGCGGCCGGGCCGGAAGGTCACGGGGAGCTGGGGCCGGTCCGTCGTGGTCATGCGGGACTTCCTCGGAGCAGTACGGGCCGCGCGGTCAGAGGCGGCAGGCGTGGATGGCGGTGGTCAGGATGGCGCGGGCGCCGATGTCGTACAGGTCGTCCATGATCTTCTGCGCGTCGGCGGAGGGGACCATGGCGCGGACGGCGACCCAGCCCTCGTTGTGCAGCGGGGACACGGTCGGGGACTCCAGGCCGGGCGTGAGGGCGACGGCCTTCTCGAGCTGCTCGACCCGGCAGTCGTAGTCCATCATCACGTAGGTCCGGGCGACCAGGACGCCCTGCAGGCGGCGCAGGAACTGCTGCACCTTGGGGTCGTCGGTCGCCGCGCCGGTGCGGCGCACCACCACGGCCTCGGACTTCATGATCGGGTCGCCGAAGACCTCCAGGCCCGCGTTGCGCAGCGAGGTGCCGGTCTCCACGACGTCGGCGATGACCTCGGCGACACCCAGCTCGATGGCGGTCTCCACCGCGCCGTCGAGGTGGACCACGGAGGCGTCGACGCCCTGCTCGGCGAGGTACTTGTCGACGATGCCCTCGTAGGAGGTCGCGACGGTCTTGCCGGCCAGGTCCGCGAGGTCCTTGACGGCGCCGGGCCTGCCGGCGAAGCGGAAGGTGGAGCGGGCGAAGCCGAGCGGGAGGATCTCCTCGGCGTCGGCGCCGGAGTCGATCAGCAGGTCGCGGCCGGTCACCCCGATGTCGAGGCGGCCGGAGGAGACGTAGATCGCGATGTCGCGGGGGCGGAGGTAGAAGAACTCCACCTCGTTGACCGGGTCGACGATCCGCAGCTCCTTGGACTCCCGGCGCTGCTGGTAGCCGGCCTCATGCAGCATGGCCGCCGCAGGGCCGGAGAGGGAACCCTTGTTGGGGACGGCGATGCGCAGCATGAAACGGCTTCCTTCGTTCGACTCGGCTGGGGTGTCGCGCGCGGGGCGGACGGACAGGCGGGAGCGGCCCCGCCCGGGCGGCGCGTGGGGTCACGCGGGGGCGGGGCGGCCTACAGGTGGGCGTACACGTCGTCCAGGCTGATGCCGCGGGCGACCATCATCACCTGAACGTGGTATAGCAGCTGCGAGATCTCCTCGGCGGCGGCTTCCTTGCTCTCGTGCTCGGCCGCCATCCAGACCTCGGCCGCCTCCTCGACCACCTTCTTGCCGATGGCATGGACGCCCTTGTCCACCAGTTCGGCAGTGCGGGAGGTGGCGGGGTCGCCGTGCGCGGCCTTGTGCTGGAGCTCGGAGAAGAGCTCCTCGAAAGTCTTCTTGGACATGGTGGTCCTACCCTACGCGCCCCCGCGCGGAGTCACCGCCACGGTTCGGATACTGAACGCAGGGTGGTGGCGGTGGCCACGGCGGCGGTGACGGCCTCGTGCCCCTTGTCCTCGTGGGAGCCGGGCAGTCCGGCCCGGTCGAGGGCCTGTTCCTCGGTGTCGCAGGTGAGCACGCCGAAGCCGACCGGGACGCCGGTCTCCACCGAGACCTGGACCAGTCCCCGGGTGACTCCCTCGCACACGTAGTCGAAGTGCGGGGTGCCGCCGCGGACGACCACCCCGAGGGCGACCACGGCGTCGTAGCCGCGCTGGGCCAGCGCCTTGGCCACCACGGGCAGTTCGAAGCTGCCGGGGACCCGCAGCAGGGTGGGCTCGGTGATCCCGAGATCGGTCAGGGCGCGCAGCGCGCCGTCGACCAGGCCGTCCATGATCTTCTCGTGCCACTGCGCCGCCACGACGGCGACCCGCAGGTCCCCGCAGTTCTCGACGGTCAGTTCGGGTGCGCCCTTGCCGCTCACGTTCGCTCCTGGTTCTTCGGGTGGGGATCGGGATGGGGTGGGAGTCGGGGGTGGGATGGGGTGGGGGTCGACGGACTACGGGGTCACTGGTCGGCGCAGCCGGCCACCGGGCCGTCCTGGTCGAGCCAGGGGAGGTCGTGCCCCATCCGGTCGCGCTTGGTGCGCAGGTACCGCGCGTTGTGCTCGCCGGCCTGCACGGGCATGGGGATCCGGGAGAGGATCTCCAGGCCGTGGCGGGCGAGCGCGTCGGTCTTGTCGGGGTTGTTGGTCATCACGCGCACGGTGCGGACGCCGAGGTCGGCGAGGATCCGCGCGCCGGCGCCGTAGTCCCGGGCGTCGGCGGGCAGGCCGAGCTCCAGGTTGGCGTCGAGGGTGTCGTGGCCGCGTTCCTGCAGCTCGTAGGCGCGCAGCTTGGACATCAGGCCGATGCCGCGGCCCTCGTGCCCGCGCAGGTAGACCAGGACGCCCCGGCCGGCCTCGTGGATGCGTTCCAGGGATGCCTCGAGCTGGGGGCCGCAGTCGCAGCGCAGCGAGTGGAAGACGTCGCCGGTGAGGCACTCGGAGTGCAGCCGGACCAGCAGGTCGCGGCCGTCGCCGATCTCGCCGTGGACGAGGGCGACGTGTTCCACGCCGTCGACGGTGGAGCGGTAGCCGTAGGCGGTGAAGTCGCCGTACCGGGTGGGCAGGCGGACCTCGGCCTCGCGCCGCACGGTGGGCTCGGCGGAGCGGCGGTAGGCGATCAGGTCCTCGATGGAGACGATGGTCAGTCCGTGCTTGCGCGCGAAGGGCACCAGCTCGGGCAGGCGCAGCATGCGGCCGTCCTCCCCCGCGATCTCCACGATGACGCCGGCCGGCCGCAGCCCGGCGAGCCGGGCCAGGTCGACGGCGGCCTCGGTGTGGCCGGGGCGCTCCAGCACGCCGCCGGGGCGGGCGCGGAGCGGGAAGACGTGTCCGGGGCGCACGAAGTCGTCCGGGCCGGCGGTGCCCGAGGCCAGCAGGCGCAGGGTGGCGGCGCGGTCCTCGGCGGAGATGCCGGTACTGACCCCGTGGACGGCGGTGGCGTCCACGGAGACGGTGAACGCGGTCTTCATGGACTCGGTGTTCGCCTCGTCCCGGACCATCTGCGGCAGCCGCAGCCGGTCGAGCTCGGCGGCCTCCATGGGGGCGCAGATCAGGCCGCGGCACTCGCTCATCATGAAGGCGACGATCTCGGGGGTGGCCGCCTCGGCGGCGATCACCAGGTCGCCCTCGTTCTCGCGGTTCTCGTCGTCGACGACCACCACGGGGCGGCCGGACGCGATGTCGGCGACGGCCTGTTCGACGGGGTCGAGGGCGAGCATCAGGGAGTCCGGGTCCTCCGGGCCCCCGGGGATCCGGGGGCGGGGGTTCCAGGCGGGTGCCGTCATGCCGGCGTTCCTTCCAGGACGGGTCGCTGGGCGGCGCGGGAGCGGAGCCACCAGTCGCGCATGCCCCACAGGACGAGTGCCCCGTAGACGAGATAGATGAGGCCGGAGAAGGCGAGACCGCTCGCGAAGTTCAGCGGGACGCCGACCAGGTCGACCAGAAGCCAGGCGAACCAGAACTCGACCATGCCCTTGGCCTGCGCGTACATGGCGACCAGGGTGCCGACGAATATGTAGGCGTCGGCCCAGGGGCTCCAGGACAGGGTGGGGAAGAGGGTGAACAGGCCGCCGACGGCCAGGGTGCCCGCCACGGCGCCCGCCGCCAGCAGGCCCCGCTCGCGCCAGGTGGCGAAGCGGACCTGGAGGGTGCCGTCCGCCGACTCCTTGCGGCCCAGCGTCCAGGCGCGCCAGCCCCAGACGGCCACGGCGATGACCACGATCTGCTTGCCCACGCCGCCGCCCTGCTGGACGGCGAGGTTCGCCGCGATCAGCACCAGGCCGGAGACGAGCTGGAGCGGCCAGGTCCAGACGTTGCGCAGCCAGCCGAGGGCGAGCGCGGCGAGGCCGAGGGTGTTGCCGATCAGGTCGGACCAGATGATGTGCTGCCCGAGGACGGCGAACGCCTCCGTGGTGAGCCAGTTCACCGGCCCGCCTCCGTCCGGTCCGCGCCGAGCAGCCGCTCCACGTACTTGGCGACGACGTCGACCTCGAGGTTGACCGGGTCGCCGGTCCGCTTGATGCCGAGCGTGGTCAGCGCCAGGGTGGTGGGGATCAGGCTGACGGTGAAGAAGTCCTGGCCGGCCTCGACGACGGTGAGGCTGATGCCGTCGACGGTGATCGAGCCCTTGGCGACGACGTAGCGGGACAGCTCGGCGGGGAGCGAGACGCGGACGATCTCCCAGTGCTCGGAGGCCTGCCGGTCGAGGACGGTGCCGGTGCCGTCGACGTGGCCCTGCACGATATGGCCGCCCAGGCGGCCGCCGACTGGGGTGGGGCGTTCGAGGTTGACGCGGGAGCCGACGCCCAGCGCGCCCAGGCTGGACCGCTTGAGGGTCTCGGCCATGACGTCCGCGGTGAACTGGTCCCCCTCGTGCTCCACCACGGTGAGGCAGACGCCGTTGACGGCGATCGAGTCGCCGTGACGGGCGCCCTCGGTGACGACGGGGCCTCGCAGCCGGAACCGTGCGGCGTCGTCGAGTTGCTCGACGGCCGTCACCTCACCCAGCTCTTCGACGATGCCGGTGAACACTTCCCGGGTCCTCCTGCCGTGAAGGCACGGACTCCGGGGCTGCCGTGACGGACGGCAGGACATGAACGGGCGTACGGCCCACACCGCACGGAGGTCGCGCCGGACGGCGGGATCCGGCCGCGGGTACGCCTGACGACCGCGTCCGAGGACGCGGTCAGGACGACCCGCGGGCGCATGCCCGTTCCGGCGGACGACACGGATGTGCCCTGCCCGCCGCGCACTGCCTCCCATCCGGACTTTAACCGTCGGTCCAGGAATTTCACCTGGTCAGCCGGCCGCTGGAGGCGGCCGGGTCGCGGACTGTAACCGCCGGTTCGGATTTTCACCGACCCCGGAGTGCGCTGTTGGTCATTGATCTGACACGAGCCAGTGTGCCATGCCGCCGACGGGCGTCGACAGGCCGCCTCTGTGGACTGACTCACAACGACCCTTCGCTCACGTGTACGGTCGGGTCGGTGCACGGTGCACCTGATCGCCCCGGGGGAGGGACCTTGGTGTCCGACACGTCGACGTCCGGCCCGGCCTACGGACCCCCGCGGGTCCGCCGGGCGCGCTACGCGGTGGCCGCGGTGTTCGCGGTGCACGGCGCGGTGGCGGGGTCGTTCGCCTCCCGGGTCCCGTGGGTCGCCGACCACGCCTCGGTGAGCGCGGGCCAGCTGGGTCTGGCGCTGGCGATGCCGGCCCTGGGCGCCTCGGTGGCCATGCCGCTGGCCGGCCGGATGTCCCACGTGCTCGGAGGCCGGGCGTCGCTGCGCCTGCTGCTGGCGGCGTGGACGCTCTCCCTGGTGCTTCCCGGCCTCGCCCCGAACCTGCTCACGCTGTGCCTCGCGCTCTTCGTCTACGGCGCCACCTCGGGCATGGCCGACGTGGTGATGAACGCGCTCGGCGTGGAGGTGGAGAACCGCCTGGGCCGGTCGATCATGTCCGGCCTGCACGGCATGTGGAGCACCGGGGCCCTGCTCGGCTCGGCGGGCGGCACCCTGGCCGCCCACCTGGAGACGGACGGCCGGCTGCACTTCGCGGTCGCGGCGGCGGTGCTGACCGTGCTCGGCCTGGTGGCCTGCACCTGGGTGCTGGACATCCGTGCGGCCGTGGACGACGAGCCGCCGCCGCGGTTCGCGCTCCCGCCGCGGTCGGCGCTGCTGATCGGCGCGATCGGCTTCTGCGCGGTCTTCGCCGAGGGCGCCAGCCTCGACTGGTCCGCGGTCTACCTGCGGGACGTGCTCGGGTCCTCGGCGACCCTGGCCGCCGCCTGCACCACCGGCTTCACCCTCACCATGGCGCTGGCCCGCTTCGCCGGCGACCCGGTTGTCGACCGCTTCGGCGCCGTGCGCACGGTCCGGGTGTGCGGCACGCTGGCGGCGCTGGGCGGTGTGCTGGTGGTCCTGGCCCCGCACCCGGCCCTCGCCATGACCGGGTTCGCCCTGCTGGGGCTGGGCATCGCCGTGGTGGTTCCGCTCTGCTTCGCGGCCGCCGGGCGCAGCGGTCCCAACCCGAGCCAGGCCATCGCGGGCGTCGCCACCATCACCTACACCTCCGGCCTGATCGCCCCCGGCGCCATCGGCGCGCTGGCCGAGGCGACCAGCCTGGTCGTCTCCTTCGCCCTGGTGACCGTGCTGGCCTTCGGTGTGGCGGGCCTCGCGGGGGTGCTGCGGCCGGGCGGGCGGACCACCGGGAAGGGCGACGGCCCCAGGATGCCCGGGACGCCCGGGACCTCGGACCGGCCGGGCGCCTCCCGGACCTCGGAGCATCCCGCCGGGTGACCCCTGTCGCCATCCGCCACAATGTTGCGGACAGCGATCCTCCGGTTGAACAGAATCGGTCAGAACCGGAGATCTCGGAATCTGAGAAAGCGGAACTCCTATGGACCTCGGCGTGCGCTGGAAACTGCACGGCGACGGGCGTACGCCCGCACCCGGAGCAGTGGTACGCCCGGACGAACGACTCTCCTGGCCGCGCACCGCCGGGCTCGGCGCCCAGCACGTGGTCGCGATGTTCGGCGCCTCGTTCGTGGCCCCCATCCTGATGGGGCTCGACCCGAACCTCGCCATCATGATGTCGGGTGTCGCGACGATCATCTTCCTGCTGGTCACCCGCGGCAGGGTGCCGAGCTACCTCGGCTGCTCGCTCTCCTTCGTCGGCGTCGCCGCGGTCATCCGGGCCCAGGGCGGGTCCAGCGCCACCGTCACCGGCGCGGTGTTCTGCGTCGGTGTGGCGCTCTTCCTGGTCGGTCTCGCGGTCCAGAGGTTCGGCGCCCGGATCATCCACGCGGCCATGCCCCCGGTGGTCACCGGCGCCGTGGTGATGCTGATCGGCTTCAACCTGGCCCCGGTCACCGCCACCACCTACTGGCCGCAGGACCAGTGGGTGGCCCTGCTGACCATGCTCTTCACGGGTTTCGCGGTCATCGCCCTGCGCGGTTTCTGGTCCCGGGTGGCGATCTTCCTCGGCCTCATCTTCGGGTACGCGATCTCCTGGCTGTTCGACGTGGTCTTCGGCCGGATCCACTCGGCCGACGCCACCGGCAAGGTCGTCGACCACTGGCGGCTCGACCTCTCCGGCGTGCAGGACGCCGCCTGGTTCGGTCTGCCGGACTTCCACGGGCCGGCGTTCGACTGGTCCGCCATCCTGGTCGCGCTGCCCGTGGTGATCGCCCTCGTCGCCGAGAACACCGGCCACATCAAGGCCGTCGGTGAGATGACCGGCGACCCGATGGACGACAAGCTGGGCAAGGCGATCTCCGCCGACGGCATCGGCTCGATGCTCTCCACCGCGGTGGGCGGCCCGCCGAACACCACCTACTCCGAGAACATCGGCGTGATGGCGGCGACCCGCGTCTACTCCACGGCCGCGTACTGGGCCGCCGCCTGCTTCGCGCTCCTCTTCGGCCTCTGCCCGAAGTTCGGCGCGGTCGTCGCCGCCATCCCGGGCGGGGTGCTCGGCGGCATCACCGTCATCCTCTACGGCATGATCGGCCTGCTGGGCGCCCAGATCTGGCTCAACGGCCGGGTGGACCTGCGCAACCCGCTCAACCTGGTCCCGGCCGCGGCGGGCATCATCATCGGCGTCGGCAACGTCTCGATGAAGATCACCGACAACTTCACCCTGAGCGGCATCGCGCTGGGCACCCTGGTGGTCATCACCGGCTACCACGCCCTGCGCCTGTTCGCCCCGGCCCACATGAAGACCCAGGAGCCGCTGCTCGACGAGGGCACCTCCCGCTACGACTCCGCTGCGGCCGACGGCACCGGCGACGGCACGGGTGAGGGCGGCGGGGGCGGTCAGCGCGCCAGTTCGTAGGCGTAGGCGGGGTCGAAGACGCCGGCCCTGCCCCGGCAGCCGTCGAACTCGCCCGGCAGCTTCACCCACAGGTAACCGTCGACACGGGCCTCCCCCGGGGAGAGCGCGGGCGCCCGGCCGATCCTCCGGCCGGACGGATCGCACCACTCCCCCGCGGCGGGAGGCCCGTTGCCGTTGCGGCTGGTGTCGATCACCGCGCCGTGGCTCGCCGGCGCGTCCAGGGCGGCCAGCACCTCGCGGACGTACCGGACCTCGTCCCCGGTGCTCCGGAAGTTGGAGACGTTGCTGAAGACGCCGTCGGAGGCCAGCGGCGAGGCGGCGCCCGCCTGGCGCAGCAGACCGGCCTGCTTGCGGGCGTCGATCCAGCCGGAGTGACCGGCGTCGAAGTAGACGCGGGCGCGGGGCGCGACCCGTTTGATCACCCGTCCCGCGCGGGCCAGCGAGGCGAAGCGGGCGTCCCGGTCCTTCGCGGAGAGGCAGTACGACTGGGCGACCGCGTCCGGCTCCAGGATCACGATCGCCTCCCCGCTGCCGAGCCCGGCGGCGAACCGGTCGACCCACCGGTCGTAGGAGCGCAGGTCGTGGGTGCCGCCGGCGGAGTACTGGCCGCAGTCGCGGTGCGGGATCGTGTACGCCACCAGCACCGGGACCCGGCCCTCCGCGGCGGCCCGTGAGGTGACCGCGCGGACCCGTGCCGCGACCGTGCCGGCGTCCGGGTCGGCGAACCACACTGCGGCGGGGCGGGTGGCGATTCGGGACTCGATCACGGGGCGGCGCCGGTCGTCCCGGTTGCCGCGCACCCACTCCCCCACCTGCGAGTCCGGGTGCAGGTAGAGCCGCCCGTCCCCGGACGCCGCCCGCTGCCCGGCAGGGTTCTCGCCCGCCTCCGGGCCGGGCAGCGGCGAGGAGGTCGACCTGATCTGCGGCGAGGGGACCGGGGCCCACCGGGTGGCCGGGAGCGACACCTCGGTCCCGGTCGGCGCGTCCGGGTTCCCCGATGCCTGCGGTCGGGAGGCCTGGGTGTCGGGAGCCTGGGCCACCAGACCCGCCGTCAGCGCGGCGGCCACCAGCGCCCCCGCGGCCGCGGCGAGCAGCCTCCGACCGTGTCCGGCCCGTCGTGCCGGCGCCGCCTGCTCCGGTCGGTCCACGCGTGGTGCTCCCCTCACGGTCCTGCCCTGTTCCGGCGTCATCGGCCCGGCTCCCGTATCCCCCGCAGGGGGGAACGAGCGCCGGGGCGACACCGCGGCCAGCGTAGGACTGCGACGCTGCTCCCATGGCCACGATCGGAGAAATCCCACCCCCCGTTGACACGGTGGACTGCACCTCGGCACGCGCGGTTGACGCCGTGGTCGAACGGATGCGCGCGCTGGACGCCTCGCTGCACCGACGGGACGGGGTGGCCGTCTTCAACCGCGTCTATCTCACCGTCACCGCGGAGTTCGCCGAGCTGCTCGGCCGGGGCCGCTTCCCGGACCGCGGTCAGGCCTCGACGCTGGGCGTGCTCTTCGCCGAGCGCTACCTGGCGGTCGCCGAGGCGGACGGCCGGGGCGGACGGCCGCCCGCCTGCTGGCGGCCGCTGTTCCGGCTGCGCGGCCATCCCGGCGTGCGGCCCGTGCAGTTCGCGCTGGCCGGCGTCAACGCGCACATCGGCCACGACCTGGTGCTCGCCGTGGTGGACGCCTGCCGGGCGCTCGACTGCCGTCCGGCCGACCTGGAGGACGAGTTCGAGCGGGTCGGCGACCTCCTGGCGTCCCTGGAGGAGCGGGTGCGCGAGGAGCTGATGCCCGGCCCGGACCTGTTCCAGGTCGCCGACCCCCTGACCCATCTGGCGGGGTCGTGGAGCCTGGAGCGGGCCCGGGACACCACCTGGTCGATGGCCCGGGCCCTGTGGGCGCTGCGGCGCGTGCCGGACCTGGCGTCCGACTTCGCGGGGCGGCTGGACGCGGCCGTGGGCGTGGTGAGCCGGATGCTGCTCACCCCGCTCGACCGCTGACCGCCGGCGCCCACCGCGCCTCCGGTCAGTCCTCGGGGAGTTCGACCGGTGCGATCTCGTCGTAGACGTCGCCCGGTCCGGGGTTGGCCGGGTCGGTGGAGCCGCCCAGGTGGTGCATCACGCCCCACACGGCGTTGAGGGCCGTCTGCACCGCGCCCTCGGCCCAGCCGGCCGTCCAGGAGATGTCGTCGCCGGCGAGGAACAGGCCGCGCCGGTCCTCGGGCAGCCGGTCCTGCACGAAGTGGGTGAACAGGCGGCGCTGGTAGCGGTAGTGACCGGGCAGGTTGGCCTTGAACGCGCCCATGAAGTAGGGCTCGTTCTCCCAGGAGACGGTGACCGGGTTGCCGATGATGTGGCGGCGGATGTCGAGGCCCGGGTAGATCTCCCCCAGCGACTTCAGCATCACCTCCATCCGCTCGTTGGCGGACAGCGGCAGCCACTTCAGGCTGTCGTCGCACCAGGTGTAGGAGAGGCAGATGGCGGCCGGGCGGTCCGGGCCGTCGTCCAGCAGGTAGGTGCCGCGGGTCATCCGGTCGGTGAGGGTCATCGACATCAGGTCGCGGCCCGTCTCCGGGTCCTTGTCGAGCCAGAACGGCCGGTCCACCGGCACGAACAGCTTGCTGGACTCCATGTAGTGGGTGCGCTCGACAGCGGTCCAGTGGTCGATGGGCAGCAGCGCGTCGTCGCACTGGATCTTGGAGAGCAGCATCCAGGACTGGGCGGTGAACACCGCGGCCCGGTAGGTGCGGATGTCGCCGTCGGCGTCGGTGACGGTGATCCGGTTGCCGGCCGTCCGGTGCAGGCGGGTGACGGCGGGGCGGGGCTCGCCACCGGGGTGCAGGGAGCTCAGCGAGGTGCCGTAGGGCCAGTGGACGATCTTCTCCGGCTCCCTGGTCCACAGCCGCAGCGGCAGCTGCTGGGAACCGCCGACGATGCCGCGGTGGTGGTCGTCCGCCTCGGTGTAGACGACCCGCAGGATCTCCAGGATGGAGTTGGGGAAGTCGGTGTCCCAGCCGCCGGTGCCGAAGCCGACCTGGCCGAAGATCTCCCGGTCGCGGAACGAGGCGAAGGCCGGGGAGTCGCAGAGGAAGCCGTAGAAGGTCTGGTTGTCCAGCTTCTCGACCAGCCGGGCCCAGATCTCCCGGATGCGCGGCACGTCGCGCTCGCGGATGGCGCGGTTCATGTCGGAGAAGTCCGCGCCCTCCTCGAGGCAGCGCGCCCACGCGTCGGCGACCCGGCGGTAGACCTCGGGGAGGTCCTCGGCGGTCTCCGCGTAGTGGCTCTCGCCCTTGAGGTCGACCACCGTCGAGGGGGTGACCGGGGCGAGCGGGTTGGGGAACGGCTTGGTCTCCAGGCCGACCAGGTCGATGTAGTGCTGGAGCGCGGTCGAGCTGGGCGGGAAGCGCATCGCGCCGAGCTCGGCGGTGAGGCCGGGGTCGCAGCCGTCGAAGCCGACGGTGCGCAGGCGTCCGCCGAGCTGGTCCGCCTCGTGGACGACGGGCTTGAGGCCCATCTTCATCAGCTCGTAGGCCGCGACCAGGCCCGACAGTCCGCCGCCGATGACGGCGACCTCGGTGCCGTGCTCGGTGGCGGGCACCTGGCCGAGACCGGCCGGGTGGGCCAGGTAGTCGTCGTAGGCGTAGGGGAAGTCCGGGCCGAACATGGTGACCGGGGGAAGCCCCTCACCGGCGTGCGGGACGGCGGTGGGCACGGTGGACGTCATCGGGTGCGGACTCCTGGGGTGACTGACGACGGGTCGAGACGGTTCAGGCGGTGGGAGCGCTTCAGGCGGTGCGGGCGGCCCCGGCGAGGGTGCCGTAGAGGCCGGGGCGGCGGTCCTGGAGGTACGGGTTGATCTCACGGGACGCCGCGGGCAGCCGGGGGTCGACCTCGGCCAGGAGGAGCTCCTCCTCCTCGCCGGCCCGCGCGGCGACGACCCCGTCGGGGCCGGCCAGCACGGTGAGGCCGGTGAAGGCGAACTCCCCTTCGGCGCCGGTGCGGTTGACGTACGCGACGTACATCTGGTTCTCGAACGCCCGCACCGGCACCAGGGACTCGGCGACGAACCGGTAGGGGTGCATCAGGGCGGTGGGGACCAGCAGCAGGTCGGTGCCGGCCAGGGCGTGGGCCCGGGTGTTCTCCGGGAACTCCACGTCGTAGCAGATCAGCAGACCGACGGTGAGGGAGCCGAGGCGGGCCTGGACGACGGGGGTGTCGCCCGGGGTGAAGAAGGTCCGCTCGAAGTCGCCGTAGAGGTGCGTCTTGCGGTAGTTGGCGAGCGGGGTGCCGTCCGCGCCGATCAGCCGGGCGGAGTTGTACGTGCGCCCGCCGTCGCTCTCGGGGTAGCCGTAGGCGATCGCGATGCCGTGGCGGGCGGCGACGGCGGCGAGGGCCTCGGCGGACGGTCCGTCGGCGGGCTCGGCGAGCCGGGGGACGGCGTCCCCGATCGCGTAGCCGGTCAGGAACATCTCCGGGGCGGCGATCAGTTCCGCTCCCGCGCGGGCGGCGCGGGCGGCCGCCGCGTCGAGAGCGGCGATGTTCGCGCCGGTGTCGCCCGGACGGCCGGAGCTCTGGAGCAGGGCGGTGCGCATGACGGGGTCTCCGGCGGGAAGGAGGCTTGGTTGAGCTGCGGTTTTGACCGCGCCCATGACAGTACGGTCCGCGCGTCGGGGCGGACAATACGGATCCGTTGCGGACAACCGCGCGAAACGTTGCGTCTACGTGGCCTTCCGCGTCGAAACGTTGCGCGGGCGTTCAGCGGGCGTCCGGCATGCGTCCAGGCATACGTCCGGCGGGCCCGGGCGGCACGTGTCGCACCCCCCCGACTCGCTCCGTCGCGGCTCCCCGCCGCTCCCCCGCGGCTCAGCCACGGCCGCCGCCGCGCCGCCACAGCAGCGCCGCCGCCGGCACGGCGTACACGCACGCGAGGACGGCGAAGGTCACGCCGTGGGGCTCGCCCAGCGCGCCGTACGCGGTGTACGTCGCGATCACGGCGAGGTCCGTGGCCATGCCCGCCACCGAGGTGACCGTCGCCCGCCCGGGCCCGCGGATCGCGTGCTGCAGCCGCGCGTCCGCCAGCACCGTGGCGAGCTGGAACCCGGCGAAGGCCAGTCCGACCAGCACCGCCGTCCCGGCTGGTGTGCCCCGCAGCGCTCCCCAGGCCAGCAGCGCCGCCGACGCGACGAGCAGCGGACCGAGCCTCCGCCCCGCGAACCACCGCTCCGCGGGCCCGGCCGGCAGACCACCCACGGCCGCGCCCGCCCAGACCGCCAGCAGGTACCAGGAGACCTCGCCGTCCGCCGCCCCCGTCTCGCGGACCAGCAGCGGCGTGTACTCGTCGAGCGCGCCCCACACCCCGGACACCGCCGCGACCAGCAGCATCGCCCCGACCGGCCACCGCACGGGCCGCACCCGGGACCCGTGCTCGCCGGAGTCACCGGCCTCGCCGCACGCGGGCGCGTCGGAGGCAAGGCTGTCCCGTCGCTCCGGCATCGCATGGGCCGCCCCCGCCGCCAGCAGGCACGCGGCGATCGAGGCCGCGCCGATCAGCGCGTGTCCCCCGGCCTCGAGCAGGGGTCCGGCCGCGGCCATGGAGGCCACGACGCCCAGGGTCTCCGCCGTCCGGGCCCGGCCCATCACCGCGGGGTAGCGCGCGACCGCGCCCGCCCGTTCCAGTTCGTCGTGGACGAGGGCCTCGAGCGCGCCGGAGGCCAGCGAGCCGCCCACGCCCCACAGCACGAAACCGGCCGCGAAGGACCAGTAGGAGGGCGCCCAGATCCACAGGGCGAAACCGGCGGCCGACAGCAGCGGTCCGGCGCGCAGGGCGGCGCGGCGCGAGTACCGGTCGGCCCAGGCGCCGGAGGGCGCCTCGGCGACGATCCCGGTCAGCGACCAGATCGCGAACAGCGAGGAGATCTGTCCCACGGACAGCCCGGCGTCGGCGAACAGCAGCGCGTACACCGGGTACAGGACGACGCAGTCGCCCAGGAAGGAATATGCGTACAGGGCCGCCGTCAGGCGGCCGGGGGCATCAGGTCAATGTCGTCGGCGCGTCATACCGTCGAGGGTAGTCCGGATCCGCCGGAGAAGCGCCGCAGAAGCGGGGAAAGGACCAGCACGGATTTGGTGCGTTCGACGAACGGCTCCCCCGCGATCCTCTCCAGCACCTGCTCGAAGTGCCGCATGTCCTCGGCGAAGACCTGGACGACCGCGTCCGCCTCCCCGGTGACGGTGGAGGCGGACACGACCTCGGGATAGCGCTCCAGCCCGCGCCGGATGGTCTCGGGCGAGGTGTTGCCGCGGCAGTACACCTCGACCAGCCCTTCGGTGGACCAGCCGAGGGCCGCCGGGTCCACGCGGACCGTGAACCCGGTGATCACCCCGGTCTCCCGCAGCCGGTCCACCCGCCGTTTCACGGCGGGCGCGGACAGGCCGACCATCTGGCCTATGTCGGCGTAGGACCGGCGCGCGTCCTCGGCGAGGGCGCGCACGATGCGTTCGTCGAGCTCGTTCAGCAAGGTGCGGGGATCACTTCCGTACGTGGTCTGTACGGGCAGTAGAGCAGATCAGCTCCAGCTGGCGTGCAGCGGCTTGCCCTCCGCGTAGCCGGCCGCGCTCTGGACGCCGACGACGGCCTTGTCGGCGAACTCCGCCAGGTCGCCCGCGCCCGCGTAGGTGCAGGAGGAGCGGACGCCCGCGACGATCGAGTCGACGAGGTCCTCGACGCCCGGCCGGGCCGGGTCGAGGAACATCCGCGAGGTGGAGATGCCCTCCTCGAAGAGCGCCTTGCGGGCGCGGTCGTACGAGGACTCCTCGGAGGTGCGGTTGGCCACCGCGCGCGCCGAGGCCATGCCGAAGGACTCCTTGTAGAGCCGCCCGTCGGGGGCCTGCTGGAGGTCGCCCGGGGACTCGTAGGTGCCGGCGAACCAGGAGCCGATCATCACGTTGGAAGCGCCGGCCGCGAGGGCCATCGCCACGTCGCGCGGGTGGCGGACGCCGCCGTCGGCCCAGACGTGCTTGCCGTGCTTCTTCGCCTCGGCGGCGCACTCCAGGACCGCGGAGAACTGCGGCCGGCCCACGCCGGTCATCATCCGGGTGGTGCACATGGCGCCGGGGCCGACGCCGACCTTGACGATGTCGGCGCCCGCCTCGATCAGGTCGCGCACGCCCTGCGCGGAGACGATGTTGCCCGCGACGATCGGCACGGCCGGGTCGAGCGCCCGGACGGTGCGGACGGCGCTGATCATCGACTCCTGGTGGCCGTGCGCGGTGTCGATCACCAGGGTGTCGACGCCGGCGTCCAGCAGCTGCTTGGCCTTGCCGGCCACGTCGCCGTTGATGCCGACGGCGGCGGCGATACGGAGCCTGCCCTGCGCGTCGACGGCGGGGGTGTAGAGGGTGGCGCGCAGCGCGCCCGTGCGGGTGAGGATGCCGGCCAGGCGGCCCTCGGCGTCCACGGCGGGGGCGTAGCGGCGGTTGGCGGCGTCGAGGGTGACGAACGCCTCGCGGGGGTCGACGTCGGCGTCCAGCAGGAAGAGGTCGCGGGACATGACCTGCGAGAGCTGGGTGAACCGGTCGACGCCGGAGAGGTCCTGGTCGGTGACGACGCCGACCGGCTTGTAGTGCTCGTCGACGACCACGCCGGCGTTGTGGGCCCGCTTGGGCAGCAGGGCGAGCGCGTCGGCGACGGTCTGGTGCGGGGAGAGCACGATGGGGGTGTCCAGCACGAGGTGGCGGCTCTTCACCCAGCCGACGACCTCGGTGACGACCTCGATGGGGATGTCCTGCGGGATGACGACCAGTCCGCCCCGGCGGGCGACGGTCTCGGCCATCCGGCGGCCCGCGACGGCTGTCATGTTGGCGACGACCAGCGGGACCGTGGTGCCGGTGCCGTCCGGCGAGGAGAGGTCGACGGCCTGGCGGGAGCCTACGGAGGAGCGGCTCGGAACCATGAAGACGTCGTCGTAGGTGAGGTCGTACGTCGGCTGGACGTCGTTGAGGAATCGCACGTGCACATCCCGAAAACACACAGATACGGCCCTGCGGCGTGGACCGCCGAGGGAAAAAGGCACGTACTTCAGTTTCCCCCGGCCGGAGCCGGGGGAACCAGACACGGATCATCCGGAACCGGGATCCTCAGCTTTGTACTTTCCTCCTAAGATCCGTGTGTTCCCGCAGGTCCCGCAGGTCCCGCGCCGACGCGCGGGGGCTCAGGCGGGGGAAGTGTTCCCTGGCGTGCCAGCCGAGCTGGATGCGGGTGTTGACGCCCGCCGCGTCCATCATCTGCCGGATCCGCCGCTGCACGGTCCGCCGTCCGATGCCCAGGCGCACGGCCACGGTGGCGTCGGTGCACCCGTCGAGCAGCATGCGCAGGATCTGCAGGTCGAGCCCTCCGGACTCCGCCCTGTGCGCTTCCATCCGCTGGTCCCTCCTTTCCGCCCTCTCCGCCCTCTCCGACCACGGACGCCCTGAGGCCCGCCCGGCCGCGGCGGGCGGCGGGACGGGCCCCAGGGCTCCGCGGTCAGCCCAGGTCGGGGCGCTCGGTGACCTTCAGGGCGTTGACGAGCGTCTTCCCCTCACCGGCGACGAGGCGCAGGTTCAGCTGGCCGTCGGTCACCGTGACCCGGAAGGTCTTGGTGAGCGCCGTCCGCTGTCCCGTCTCGAGGGCGATGTCGAGGTTGTCGACACGGGTCGTGCCCTCGGCCATCACGTCGAAGACGCGCCTGCCCGGGGCCTTGTTGCCGATCTCCGCGAAGTCCACCTCGATGTCGTAGACGCCGTCGGCGAGGCCGTCGAAGCGGTACTCGAGGGCGCCTTCGCGGGCGGTGGCGAAGCGGGCGTCGTCCACGGTGCCCGCGATGCCGCCGCTGACGCGGGTCGTGGTGGACCGGCCCACCCAGCCGTGCGAACCGGTGGTCCAGGCGCGGTCGGCGCTCCAGGCCGCGCCGTCGGAGTCGGCCGCGGTGCCGGTGGCGGCGCCGACGTCGACGGCCCGGGAGTAGCCCGGCACCACGAGGGTGACCGGCACGGTGAACTCGGGCGCGCGCCCGGAGGCCGAGCGGACGGTGACCTCGGTCGTGTAGACCTGGCCGGCGGTCAGCCCCTCGGTGGACAGGCTCAGGCCCAGCTCCGCCTCGGCGCCCTTGGCGAGGGTGCCGGTGGCGCCGTCCAGGGTCAGCCAGTCCGCGCTCTCGGTGACGGTGAACTCCGTCTCGGAGCCGGAGTTGGCCAGCGTGAGGCCGCGTTCCCGGTCCTCGCCCTGCGGTACGACGGCGAGCACGCTCTCCGCGGAGGCGGCGACGGCGCCGGTGGCCAGGGCCGCGCCGACCTCGACCAGTTCCCCGGAGCCGACCTGGACGGTCCTCTCGAAGCCGCGGTAGGCCGGGGCCCGCACGACGACCGTGTTCTCGCCCTCGGGCACGCGCAGGGTGTAGAGGCCGTCGGCGCCGGTGACCGCCGTGGCGCCGCCCGCGGTGACCTCGGCCCCCTCGACGGGCTTGCCGTCGTTGGCGTCGGTGACCGTGCCGCGGATCCGGGAGCTGGTGTCGCGGAAGGAGATGCTCATGCCGTCCGAGAGCACCGGCTGGTTCAGCGCGTACTGGAGGGCGACCGTGCCGGTGGCGTTCTCGACGCCGACGGTGGCGCTGTTGCCCTGGAGGCGGGCGTTGCCGGCCGGGACGTCCTTGTACCGGTAGGTGACGCCGCCGCTCTCGGTGAGCTCCACCGAGAAGGAGAAGCGCACGGTGGTTCCCCGCGGCATGACGTCACGCCACTCGACCAGGAACCTCCGGTTCGGCGCCTCGCCCCAGCTCCTGGTGGTGACCTGGCCGGGCGAGGTGACCGTCAGGTCGTCCCAGAACGGGTAGAGGGCGGCGTTGGGGGCCGCCGTGGACGGGATGGCGACGTTGGAGAAGCTGGTGGAGCTGCCGCCGAAGGTGAGCACGCCGTTGGTGCTGACGTGACCGGCGCCGTACCGGTTGCCGTAGAGCGGGAAGCTGAACGGCAGGGTCACCGGGGCGGCCGCGTCGTCGCCGGTGAGGGCCAGCGGGGTGTCGCCGGCGATCCACTCGGCGGTGCCGGTGGAGCAGGCGGTCCCGAAGGAGTCCTTGCGGGCGGGCAGGGTGAGGTCGGCCGTGAGGTCGGCGCTCACGCTGATCTCCTTCCGCTCCTTGGTCAGGCACAGCGAGGAGGAGACCGCTTCGAGGGTGTAATCGCCGTTCGGGACGACGGCGGACCAGGTGCCGTTCGCGGCCGTGGTGGTGGAGACCGGTGTGCCCGCGAAGGAGACGGTGGCGCCGCCGACCGGGCCCTCGGCGGAGCGGACCGTGCCGGAGACGGTGGAGGACGGGGCCTGCTCCATCTCGATGGCGGCGGACGCCGTCGCGCCCTCGACGACGGTGGCCCGGGCGGTGCCGTTCAGGTAGCCGTACTTGGAGGCGGTGAGGGTGTACTCGCCCACCGACAGGACGGGCAGCGCGTAGCCGCCGTCGGCGCCGGAGGTGACGGTGCGGTCGATGGGGCCGTCGACAGTGATCCGCGCGCCCGCCAGCGGCTCCCCGCCGGAGGTGACGGTGCCGCTCAGCGAGCCGACCGGGCCGCGCGGCGCGTTGTCCACGGCGGCGCGCACGTCCAGCTTGCCCTCGCCGAAGACGTTGTTGCGGGCCGCGGTGCCGCCGCACTGCAGGTTCTCGGTGTCGACGGCGGTCTGGTCGAGCAGTTCCTCGGTGGCCTCGACGTCGCCGCGCAGCTGCGGGGACGCCGACCAGATCAGGGCGACGGCGGCAGCGGTGTGCGGGGAGGCCATCGAGGTGCCGTTGAAGCTGTCGTAGCCGCCGGGGACGGAGGACCGGACGTTGACGCCGGGGGCGGCGATGTTCGGCTTGACCGTGCCGGCCTCGCCCGGGCCGCGCGACGAGAAGGAGGCGATGGCGCCGTTCACGTCGAAGGCGCCGGTGGAGTAGCTGGAGACGTACGTGCCCGGCGAGCCGGAGGTGCTGCACGACGAGCCGTTGTTGCCGTTGGAGAAGGCGGGGAAGATGCCCGCCGCGCGCCAGGAGTCGACGATCTCCTGGTACCAGGGGTCGAAGCCGCTGCCGCCCCAGGAGTTGTTCACGACGTCGGGCGCCATCTCCGGCCGCGGGTTGTTCCCCGCGCGGTCGGTCGGGGCGAGGATCCACTCGCCGGAGGCCAGCAGGGAGGCGTCCGAGCAGGAGTTGGACTCGCAGCCCTTGGCGGCGATCCAGGTGGCGCCGGGGGCGACGCCGATCTGGTTGGCGCCGCCGTCGTCACCCACCATGGTGCCCATGGTGTGGGTCCCGTGGTCGTTGTTGTCGCAGGGGTTCCCGCCGGCGCAGACCGACGCCGGGTCGAACCAGTTGTAGTCGTGGCTGAAGGTGCCGTCGCCGTTCCTGCCGCGGTAGGAGGCGGTCAGGGCCGGGTGGGTGTGGTCCACGCCGCTGTCGACGTTGGCGACGACGATGCCCTCGCCGCGGACGCCGTCGCCCTCCCACACGTCGGGGGCGTTGACCGCGTCGATGTTCCACTCGACGCCGGAGACGCGGTTCTCGCGCTCGCCCTTCTCGGGCTCGTCGAGCTTGATGCCGCGGTCGGCGCGGATCGACTCGACCTCGGGGAGGGCCGCGATCTTCTCCGCCACCGCTTCGCCCGCGGTGACCTGGACGGTGTTGATGATCCAGAAGGAGCGCGCCTCCGCGCCGTTCTCCCTGGCCACCGCCAGGACGTCGGCCTGGCTCTCCTCGGCCGTCTCCTTCTTGGACCGCAGCACCTCGGCGCCCCGGGCGGTCTTGTCGGTGAGCCTGTCGGCCCTGGTCAGGTCGGCGTCCTGGGCGAGGTTGACCCAGAACGTCGTCTTCCCCCCGTCCTCGAACTCCTCGAGGACGCTCTTCTCGGCCTTGGCCGGCAGGCCCTCGGCGGCGTTCGGCGCGGCTGAGGCGCCGAGGGCGCCGAGCGGTAGCAGCGCCATGGACGTCAGAGCCACGAGCGCGGCTCTGACCGGTCTCCGGTTCGGTCTCAACAGGTCTCCATCCCACGAGCGGCGGGGATCTCCCACCTCGACTTGCTGCAGTCGTGCTGAGTGGTGGAACGCTGAGGCCGGGCCGTCATGGGCCCGGCGACCGGCCCATTCTTCGATCATGTGCATGACTTCACAAGAACGGAATGCGCCTTCCACGCCGGGCTGGCCCAAAGTCGCCAACCGGTCCGGCGGAGGCATGGACCGCCGCGCACCGGGGTATCGGCGCGCGGCCGCCCGGGAAACGCCGAACGGCCCGCGCCGGGCGCGGGCCGTTCGGGTGACGGTACGTCAGACGCCGTCCGGGTCGGTGCGGTTGAGGGCGGGGGCGGGCGCCTGGCCCGCCGCGAGCAGGTAGTCGGCGGCCGAGGTGTCGGTCACCAGGCTGGTGACCAGACCCGACCGCAGCACCGCGTCGATCGCGGCGCCCTTGCGCGCCCCTCCGGCGATCGCGACCACCTCGGGGATGCGGCGCAGCTGCTCCGCCTTCACCGTGATGCACCGCTCGCCCAGGTCGCGGCCGACCCGCCGGCCCTGCGCGTCGAAGAGGTGCGCGGACATCTCCGCGGCGACGCCCAGCGAGGCGTAGTGCTCCCGCTCCTCGTCGCTCAGCATGTCGTGCACCGTGGAGACGCCCGGCTCCCACGACCCGATGGAGACGCAGGCGACGGTGACCTTGTCGAAGTACTCGAAGGCCCGGGCGATGCCCGTCTGGTTGCGCAGCGCCGCCGCGGTGGCCGCGTCCGGCAGCAGCATCGGCGCGTAGATGGGGTGGGCGTCGCCGCCCGACACCTGGGCGGCGCGCCGCACCGCCTCCACCGAGCCGCGCTCGGCGGTTCCGGCGTCGTAGACACCGGTGAGCTGGACCACCGTGCACTGCGGCAGCTTGTTGAGCGCCACCGACATGTGGATGGTGGACCGTCCCCAGGCCAGCCCCAGGACGTCCCCCTCGTCGACCAGTTCGCCGAGGAGGTCCGCGGCGACCTCGCCCAGGCCCTCCGGGTCCGGGGAGTCCTGGGCCTCCGGAGGGGACTCGACCACGACGGCGTGCCGCAGGCCGTACCGGGCCCGGAGCGCGTCGGAGCGCTCCGCGTCCAGTTCGGCCGGGACACGGATCTCGATCCGCACGAGGTCCCTCTCGAGGGCGGTCTCCAGGACCCGCGCCACCTTGAAGCGGCTCACGCCGAACTCCTCGGCGATCTGGATCTTGGACTTGCCCTCGAGGTAGAAGCGGCGGGCCATGGCCGCCGCCTGCACCAGCTCAGCGGGACCCATCCGCATGGCTGACCGGCCCGCCGACATACCCGACACGGCGCTCTCCTCACTGCTGTTCACATCTTGGACCTGCCGTCCATCCTTGCAGATATGGCAGGGCGTATCCGCCCCCTGTGGGCGTCGTTCACGTTCCGTTGGCCCCGCATCCGCCGGGCGTCACGTCCCGGGCGGTGTCAGTGCCCGCACGCCCAGGACGCGGCGGCGGTGGCCGACTCGGCGCTCGCCCGCAGCGCTCGGACCGCCTCGGCCGGGTCCTGGGCGCCGTAGACCGCGGAACCGGCCACGAACACGTCCGCCCCGGCCTCCGCGCAGCGTTCGATGGTGGACGCCGAGACACCGCCGTCCACCTGCAGCCAGAGCTCGAGGCCGTGCTTGGAGATGAGCTCGCGGGTGCGGCGGATCTTGGGCAGCATGATGTCGAGGAAGGCCTGGCCGCCGAAGCCCGGCTCCACCGTCATGATCAGCAGCATGTCGAGCTCGGGCAGCAGGTCCTCGTACGGCTCGATCGGCGTGGCGGGCCGCAGCGCCATGGAGGCGCGGGCGCCCTTGGCGCGGATCTCCCGGGCCAGCCGGACCGGCGCGGCCGCGGCCTCCACGTGGAAGGTGACCGACCCGGCGCCGGCCTCGACGTACTGGGGGGCCCAGCGGTCGGGCTGCTCGATCATCAGGTGGCAGTCCAGCGGGGTGTCGGTCGCCCGTGCCAGGGACTCGACCACCGGCACGCCGAGGGTCAGGTTCGGCACGAAGTGGTTGTCCATGACGTCGACGTGGAGCCAGTCGGCTCCGGACACCGCCTTCGCCTCGTCGGCGAGGCGCGCGAAGTCCGCGGACAGGATGCTCGGGTTGATCTGCACGGCCATGCCCCCAGCCTCCCATGCCGCGGGCCTCCGGGCGGCATCCGGGTGCCCCTCTTTTCCGCCGGACCCGCCGGACCAGCGGCGGCCGGGGGCGCGCCGCGGGTCCGGCCGTCAGGCGAGGCGGCGGAACAGCGCCAGGTACATGGCGTCGGTGCCGTGCAGATGCGGCCAGAGCTGCACGTCGGGGCCCTCGCCGAGCTCCGGCACGCCCGGCAGCAGGGGGCGCGCGTCGAGGAGTTCGGCCTCCCCGGCCCGCTGCTTGAGCACGTCGTCGACGACCGCGCGGGTCTCGGCCAGGTGCGGCGAGCAGGTCACGTACCCGACGACGCCGCCGACGCGCACCGAGTCCAGCGCGGTGGCCAGCAGCGCCCGCTGGAGCGGGGCGAACCCGTCGAGGTCCTCGGGACGGCGCCGCCACCGCGCCTCGGGCCGGCGCCGCAGCGCCCCCAGTCCGGTGCAGGGCACGTCCATCAGGACGCGGTCGAACGATCCGGGGCGCCAGGGCGGACGCGTCCCGTCGGCGGCGATCACCTGGTAGGGGCCGGGGTTGCCGTCCAGCGCCCGCGCCACCAGTCCGGCGCGGTGCGGCTGCTTCTCGGAGGCGAGCAGCACCGCCCCGCGCTCGGCGGCCAGGCCGGCCAGCAGCGCCGCCTTGCCGCCGGGGCCCGCGCAGCCGTCCAGCCAGGCCCGGTCGGGGCCCTCGATCGGGGCGTTGGCCAGGGCCAGGGCGACCAGCTGGCTGCCCTCGTCCTGCACGCCCGCGCGGCCTTCGCGCACCGCCTCGACGGCGCCGGGCTCGCCGCCCTCGGTGAGCCGGACCGCGTACGGCGACCAGCGCCCGGGCGCCGCCGCCTCCTCGCCCAGCGACTCCAGCAGTTCCCCGGCGGTGGCCCGCCCGGGGCGCGCCACCAGGGTCACCTCGGGGCGCTCGTTGTCCGCGGCCAGCAGCTCCTCGACGCCGGCCCGGCCGCCGCCCAGGGAGTCCCACAGCGAGGAGACCACCCAGCGCGGGTGGGAGTGGACCACCGCGAGGTGGTCCTCCGGGTCCTCGTCGTAGGGCGGGGCGACCCGCTCCAGCCAGCCGTCCAGGTCGTGCCGGGCGATCTTGCGCAGCACGGCGTTCACGAACTTGGCCCGGCCGTCGCCCAGGACGACCCGGGCCAGCTCCACGGTGGCGGAGACCGCCGCGTGGGGCGGGATCCGGGTGCCCAGGAGCTGGTGGGCGCCGAGCGAGAGCACGTCCAGCACCGGCGGGTCCACCTCGCGCAGCGGGCGGTCGACGCAGTCGGCGACGATCGCGTCGTAGGTGCCCTGGCGGCGCAGCGTGCCGTAGACCAGCTCGGTGGCGAGAGCGGCGTCCCGGCCGTCGAAGCCCTCCTTCTCCCGGGCCTTGCGCAGCAGCGGCGGCAGGACCAGGTTGGCGTACGCGTCCCGTTCGTCGACGGCGCGCAGCGCCTCGAAGGCGAGGATGCGGACCGGGTCCTTCTGGGGCCGGCGGTACGGCTTGGCGGGCTTGCGGGGCCGGCGGGAGGGGTCGCTCACGAAAAAGGTGCTCCGGATCGGAAATCGAGAAGGGGAATGCTTCCCCAGGGTACGGCCCCCGCCCGCCCCGCCGACGGGCCGGCCGCTCGGGGCGGGGCGGTCGGCCGAGGCGAGGCGAGGCGGCCGGTCGAGGCGAGGCGCGGCGAGGCGGCCGGTCGGTCGGTCGGTCGGGGTGGGGTGACCGGTCGAGGCAGCGCGGGACGGGTCGGGGCGGCGGGTCAGGCGCCCAGGGTCTCCCCGGCGGCGATCCGGACCCCGCGGGCCCAGTCGGCGGCGCGCATCGGCTTCTTGCCCTGCGGCCGCACCCACACCAGCTCGACGGCGTGCGAACCGGTGCCGACGTACACGTTGTTCTTGCCCGCCGCGATCTCGCCGGGCGCGAGGTCCGTCCGGTCGGGGACCGGGACGACCTGGGTGAGCTTCAGCCGCTCGCCGCGGAAGCTGGTCCAGGCGCCGGGCGCGGGGTTGCAGCCGCGCACCACCCGGTCCACCCGCAGGGCGGGGGCGGCCCAGTCGACGCGCGCGTTCTCCACCGTGATCTTGGGGGCGAGGCTGACGCCCTCGGCGGGCTGCGGGACCGGCTGGAGGGCGCCGTCCTCGATGCCGTCCATGGTGGCGGCGAGCAGCCCGGCGCCGGCCAGCGAGAGGCGGGTGAGCAGGTCGCCGGCGGTGTCGGCGGGGCGGACCGGCTCGGTGACGGTGCCGTAGACCGGCCCGGAGTCGAGGCCCTCCTCGATCAGGAAGGTGGACGCGCCGGTGATCTCGTCGCCCGCCATCACCGCGTGCTGCACCGGAGCGGCGCCGCGCCAGGCGGGCAGCAGCGAGAAGTGCAGGTTGACCCAGCCGTGGGCCGGGACGTGGAGGGCGACGCGGGGCAGCAGGGCGCCGTAGGCCACCACCGGGCAGCAGTCCGGGGCGATCTCGCGCAGCCGGGCGAGGAAGGCCTCGTCGCGCGGGGTGGCGGGCCTGAGCACCTCGATGCCGGCCTCCTCGGCGCGCTGGGCGACCGGGCTCGCCACCAGTCGGCGGCCCCGTCCGGCGGGCGCGTCGGGGCGGGTGACGACGGCGGCCACCTCGTGCCGCCCGGAGGCGATGAGTGCGTCCAGGGCGGGAAGGGCGACCTCGGGGGTGCCTGCGAAGACGAGCTTCATGGGTGGCGTGGGGCCTCTCGGGGCGGGAAGTGCGGGCGGCGCACCAGTCTAGGAGGCCCGGGGGCGGCTCCCGCGCGTGCGGCCCCGCCAGGGCGCGCGGCGGACACCGAGCGCCCCCGCGACCGTGACCCCCGGCGGCCGGACGCGTTGGTCAAAGGAGAGTTGACCACAACGGGCCGCCTTCGCCGCGGCCGATCCTTTCATCGCCGGTTCGAGAGGCTTGTTCATGGCCGACCACGCAACCCACGACGCCCAGGCTCGGGCCAGCCTGCACCTGCTGGTACGGGACATCGAGCGGGTCCGCCGGCAGGTGGACGCGCTGCGCACGCTCACCGCGCAGCTCGGGAACGTCTATCGCCCGCGCCGCACCGGTTCCTCCGCCGGCTTCGTCGTCTACGGACGGGCACCCGCGCCGACGGTCCGCCTCGCGCAGGAGCTGCGCGACAGTGTCGAGACGCTGGTGACGGCGGCGGTGGACTTCGACCGGTCGCTGGGGTTCTCGTGGGACGCGGTGGGGTCCGCCCTGGGGGTCACCAAGCAGGCGGTGCACCGGCGTTACGGGGCGCGGAGGGCGGCGCAGCAGGCGGCCGCGGAGGCGGAGCGGTCCGCCCGGCAGCAGCCCTCGCCCCCGGGCGAACTGCCCACCGTCCCTCCGGCCCGCCAGCCCCTCCCCGACCGCCCGGCCCCCTTCCCCTCCCCCCGCAACGGCACCTGACGGAGCGCCCGCCCTGCTGCCCCCTGTGAGGCGGCCCGCAGGGGGCAGCAGGGCAGCAAGGCTGCGGGGAGGCGGTGTCAGCGCGGTTCGGACTTCGGGGCGGGCGGCCGGCCGGGAAAGCGGGAGGCGTCGCTCATCTCCCGTCGTTGACGGGCGATGAGCCACGGGAGGGCGAGCAGCGTCACGGCCGTGCCCGCGATCGCGCCGGTCACCATTCCGCCGCGCGCCCCCGACTCCTCCGGGGCGGTCAGCAGCAGGAGCACGACGGCGGCGACGGCGAGCAGCGCGGCCGCCGGCCAGGCGTAGAGGCGCCGGGTGAAGTAGACGCTGCGGGCGGGGCGTTCGGGCGCGTTCTCCACGACGGCGGCGGGGCCGGCGGTGACGGCGAGCGGCCGTTTGTAGTAGGCGAGGTACGACCAGTGGCCGCAGGGTTCCCAGCCGTCGGGGGCGAGCGAGGCCGCGTGCCGCGACCGGTCACGGCGGTCCACGACGTCACGCCGGTACTCCCAGCGCAAGGTGGTGTTCCCGTCCCGGTGGCTGACGAAGCGGCCCAGCCGGTCGACCCTTTCGATCTCCCAGCCCTGGGCGCCGAAGCGGTTCATCATGTCCTGGTCCGTGTAGGCGTCCACGGTCCAGACCCAGTGCTGGACGCCCGGTTCCGGAGCCTGCGGGCCGTTCCCGCCCGACGGGGATGGGGCCAGGTCCCGGGCGAAGTCGGCCGGCGGCCCGAACTCGGCCCGCGGGTCGGCGCCCGACTCCGCGGCGTATGCGCGCACTTCGGCGACGAGTGCGGCGGTACGGTCCTGGGGCAGCCCCTGCTCCCCCAGGGCGCGGGTCAGCTCGGCGTAGTAGTCGGCGCCGTCACCCCCGCGGCCGTCAGCGTGTTCCGCACCGTGGTGTGAAAGGTCATCCATGTCTCCCCCTCCTCCGCGAGGCAGGTCCGCCCCTCCGGCGTGAGTTCGTAGTAGCGCCGTCCCGGGCCGCGCTCGGCGGCGCGGAACTCCGCCCGCACCAGTCCCGCCGTCTCCAGCCGGTTGAGGACCGGATAGAGGGTGCCGCCACGGATGTGGCCCAGGCCGGCGTCGTCCAGCATCTTGGCGATCTCGTAGCCGTAGCTCTCGCCGTCGACGAGGCAGGACAGGACGAGCAGATCGAGAACTCCCTTGAGCCAACTGGCTCTGCGGTCCGCAGCCATGCGCACATGACATCACTACCTAGTCAGGATCGCAACCTAGGTACCGATGCCGAATGCCGACGGGGCCGCCGTCGGTCCGGTGCGCTCCCCCGCGGCGCGGTTCCCGCCCCGTGGGGTCAGCCGATGTCCGGGGGGTCGATGCGGAGGCGGACCGGTGCGGCGCCGCCGCGGGCCATGCGGGCGGCCTGGGCGGACTTGAGGGCGGCGGCCAGGGCCGCGCCCCGCCCGGGCGGCACGCGCACGAGGACCCGCTCCCAGATCTCCCCCGGCGGCGGCGCCCCGCGCCGCACGGCGCGGCCCGGAGGCGTCACCGGCAGCGGCACCGGCCCGAGGACCTCCGCCTCCCCGGGCAGCTCCGCCGCGGCGACGAACTCCGCCACGGCCTCCGGCGGCCCCGACACGGACGCCATCCGGGAGACCGGCGGGAACCCGAGCTCCGCCCGCTCGGACAACTCCCGCAGCGCGTGTCCCACGGGGTCCCACCGCACCAGCGCCTGCACGGGCCGCAGCGTCGGCTCGGCGATGACGACGACCGTCCCGCCGGCCTCCTGGCCCCGCACCAGCGCCGCCGCGGCGATCCACCGCCGCAGCGCCTCCTCGCCGGAGCGCAGGTCCTGGCGTCCCAGCATCGCCCAGCCGTCGAGCAGCAGCGCCGCCGCGTAGCCGCCCTCGGCGACCGGCTCGGCGCCGGGCGTGGACACCACCAGCGACGGTGTGCCCGGCACGGTGTCCAGCACCTGCTCGCGCCCCGACGTCCGCACCGGCACGGAGGGGAACGCGCGCCCCAGCTCCTCCGCGGTCCGCCGCGCGCCCACCACGCTGGCCCGCAGCCGGAACGCGCCGCACTCCGGGCAGTGCCACTCCGCCTCGGGCCGCCCGCACCAGCCGCAGGCCAGGCGGGTCTCGTCCTGCCCCTCCAGGGGGCCGGCGCAGTGCCGGCAGCGGGCGGGCGTGCGGCAGTTCGCGCAGGCCAGCCGGGGGACGTAGCCGCGCCGGGGCACCTGCACCAGCACGGGACCGTGCCGCAGGCCCTCGCGCGCGGTCTGCCAGGCCAGGGTGGGCAGCCGGGCCGCCCGGGCCGCCTCGTCGCGCGCCAGGTCCTGGTCGCCGACGGTCCGCACCAGTGGCGCGGCGGCCCGCACCAGTGAGCGGTCGGCCACCAGGGGCCGCGCCCAGCCGCTCTCGACCAGCTGGGCGGCCTCCACCGTGGTGCTCCACGCCCCCAGCAGGAACCCGCAGCCGTGGAGCGCGGCGCGCAGTTCCAGCACCTCGCGGGCGTGCGGCTGGGGGGCGTGCGGTTCGCTGTGGCTGCCGTCGCCGTCGTCCCAGAGCGCGACCAGGCCGAGGTCGCGGACGGGCGCGAACATGGCGGCGCGGGTGCCCACGACCGCGCGCACCGCCCCGCGCCGTACCGCGAGCCACTGCCGGTACCGCTTCTCGGGGCCGGCGTCGGCGGTCAGCAGCACGTGGCGGCCCTCGCCGAGCAGGGCGGTCAGCGCCGCGTCGACGCGGGCGGCGGCGCGCCCGTCGGGGACCACGACCAGCGCGCCCCGCCCGGAGGCGAGCGTGGCGGCGACCGCGCGGGCGGTCTCCTCGCTCCAGGCGGGGCCCGGCAGGGCGTTCCACACGGCGCGCGGGGAGCCGCCCGTCGCCAGGCTCTCCAGGAACGCCGGGCCCTGGTCGTACCGGCTCCACGTGCCGGGGGCGGGGGCCGGGGGCGGCGGCAGCGGGTCGGGCGAGGGGGCGCGTTCCGCGGTGGCGTTGCGGGGCGGGACGGCGAGCTGCAGGACGTCGGCGAGGCTGCCGGCGTAGCGGTCGGCGACGGCGCGGCAGAGCGTGAGCAGCTCGGGGCCGAGGACCGGCTCGGGCGACACCACCTGCGCGAGGGCGGCGAGGGGGCCGCTGTAGTCGGACTCGGCGAGCCGCTCGACGACGAAGCCGTCGACCAGGCCGCCGCCCTCCCTGCGGCCGCCGCGCACCCGGTTGCGGCCGGCGCCGAACCGGACCCGGACGCGGACGCCCGGCTGGGCGTCGGCGTCGAGCTCGGCGGGGACGGCGTAGTCGAAGTAGCGGTCCAGGTGGAGGACGCCCTTGTCGACGAGGACGCGGGCCACGGGCAGCCGCTCCGCGACGGGCGCGCCGCGCCAGGTCCTGGGCTTGGCCTTGGGGGCCTTCGCCTTCCCCTCGCGGACGCTCTCCCGGATGAGCGCGAGCTGCTCGGGCGGCGCGCCGTCCGCGCCGCCCTCCCGGGGGGTCTTCTCGCTGCTCACACCGCCATTCTTCCACCGGGATCCGACAGCGACGCCCGGCCCGGTGCCCGACCCAGCCGCTCCGTACGGCCGAGGCCCGGTCCCCCGTCGGACGGGGTACCGGGCCTCGGTCGTGCGGAGGGCGGGGGTACTACACCCCGGCGGCCTTCTTCAGGGCGTCCACGCGGTCCGTGCGCTCCCAGGTGAAGTCGGGCAGCTCGCGGCCGAAGTGGCCGTACGCCGCCGTCTGGGCGTAGATCGGACGGAGCAGGTCCAGGTCGCGGATGATCGCGGCGGGACGCAGGTCGAAGACCTGGCCGATGGCGGCCTGGATCTTCTCCACGCCGACCTTCTCGGTGCCGAAGGTCTCGACGAACAGACCCACCGGCTCGGCCTTGCCGATCGCGTACGCGACCTGCACCTCGCACCGCGCGGCGAGACCGGCCGCGACGACGTTCTTGGCGACCCAGCGCATCGCGTACGCCGCGGAGCGGTCCACCTTGGACGGGTCCTTGCCCGAGAAGGCGCCGCCGCCGTGACGGGCCATGCCGCCGTAGGTGTCGATGATGATCTTGCGGCCGGTGAGGCCGGCGTCACCCATCGGGCCGCCGATCTCGAAGCGGCCGGTCGGGTTGACCAGCAGGCGGTAGCCCTCGGTCTCCAGCTTGATGCCGTCGTCCGACAGCGCCCGCAGCTCCGGCTCCACCACGTACTCGCGGATGTCCGGGGTCAGCAGCGAGTCCAGGTCGATGTCCGAGGCGTGCTGCGAGGAGACGACCACGGTGTCCAGACGGACCGCCTTGTCGCCGTCGTACTCGATGGTGACCTGGGTCTTGCCGTCGGGGCGCAGGTACGGGATGGTCCCGTTCTTGCGCACGTCGGAGAGGCGCTTCGACAGGCGGTGCGCCAGGAAGACCGGCAGCGGCATCAGGGTCGGCGTCTCGTCGGAGGCGTAGCCGAACATCAGGCCCTGGTCGCCGGCGCCCTGCTTGTCCAGCTCGTCCTCGTCACCCTCGACACGCGCCTCGTAGGCGGCGTCGACACCCTGGGCGATGTCGGGGGACTGCGCGCCGATGGAGACCGACACGCCGCAGGAGGCCCCGTCGAAGCCCTTCTTCGAGGAGTCGTACCCGATCTCGAGGATCTTGTCGCGCACCAGCTGCGGGATCGGGGCGTAGGCCTTGGTGGTGACCTCGCCGGCGACGTGCACCAGGCCGGTGGTGATCAGCGTCTCGACGGCGACCCGGGAGGTGGGGTCCTCACGCAGCAGCGCGTCGAGAATCGTGTCGCTGATCTGGTCAGCGATCTTGTCGGGGTGACCTTCGGTCACGGACTCCGAGGTGAACAGGCGACGGGACACAACGCTCCCTGGGTTTGCAGCGGCTGCTGGCTGAATTCTTGGCGACGGCACGGGGCTGCTGCCCGGACGTCCGGCACAGTCTAGTCGGTTCCGCCCGACTGGCGGGCCACCGATCTCACCCTACGGGCGGCGGACCGCTGGACGGTCCGTGATGTTCGGGACATTCCGCCCCGCACCAGGGTCGCGGGTGTAGATCATCCGCCCAGCCGCCCGGCGACCAGGTCCCAGACGACGTCCGCGAGGTCCTCCTTGGGGCCGTGCGGGACGGGCGTCTCGCCGCCGTCGGCGCCGAGCACCAGGGCCTCGTTCTCCTCCGAGCCGAAGGTGAGGTTCTCCCCCACCTGGTTGACGACGAGGAAGTCGCAGCCCTTGCGCTTCAGCTTGGCCCGGCCGTTGGCCACCACGTCGTCGGTCTCGGCGGCGAAGCCGACGACGACCTGGCCGGGGCGGGCCCGCTCGGCGGAGATCTCCGCCAGCACGTCCGGGTTGCGGACCAGGGCGACCGGCTCCGGCTCCTGGCCGTCCCTCTTCTTGATCTTGCCCTCGGCGTAGACGGCGGGCCGGAAGTCGGCGACGGCGGCGGCCATCACCACGGCGTCGGCGTCCCGGGCGGCCCGCAGGACGGCCTCCCGCAGCTCGACGGCGGTGCCGACGCGGACCACGTCCACCCCCGCCGGGTCGGGCAGCGCGGCGTTGGCGGCGACGAGGGTCACCCGGGCGCCCCGGGCGGCGGCGGTCCTGGCGAGGGCGTAGCCCTGCTTGCCGGAGGAGCGGTTGCCGAGGAACCGGACCGGGTCCAGCGGCTCACGGGTGCCGCCGGCGCTGATCACCACATGGCGTCCGGCCAGGTCGGCGGGGGCCGTGCCGCGGACCAGGACCCGGCGGCAGATCTCGAAGATCTCCACCGGGTCGGGGAAGCGCCCCTTGCCGGTGTCGACGCCGGTCAGGCGGCCCACGGCCGGCTCGACCACCACGGCGCCGCGGCGGCGCAGCGTGGCCACGTTCTCCTGGGTGGCCGGGTGCTCCCACATCTCGGTGTGCATGGCGGGGGCGAAGACCACCGGGCAGCGGGCGGTCAGCAGGGTGTTGGTGAGGAGGTCGTCGGCGAGGCCGTGGGCGGCCTTGGCGAGCATGTCCGCGGTGGCGGGGGCGACCACGACCAGGTCGGCGTGCTGCCCGATGCGCACGTGCGGCACCTCGTGGACGGACTCCCACACCTCGGCGGAGACCGGGTTGCCGGAGAGCGCCGACCAGGTGGGGGCGCCGACGAACTTCAGCGCGGAGGCGGTGGGCACCACCCGGACGTCGTGGCCGGACTCGGTGAACCGCCGCAGCAGTTCGCACGCCTTGTAGGCGGCGATGCCGCCGCTGACGCCCAGGACGATCCGGGGCCGGCCGTCCGTCTCGTGCACCGTCGTGTCCACCGTGTCTCTCCCTGAAGTGACTGCCTGCGTGGTCCGAGCCTACGGGGGCGCCGGGCCGTCCCCGGAGGGACCCGGGCAGACCACAGGCCCGGCAGTGTGACTGCCGGGCCTGTGGCCGGTGCTGTTCTCCGCCGGAGGCGGGGTGGCTCCGCGGGGCGGGGCCGGCGCCTCAGCGCGTCGGGTCCGTCGCCGGGCCGTCGACGGCCTCGGAGGTGAGCAGACCGGCGTTGATCTCGCGCAGGGCGATCGAGAGGGGCTTCTCGTGGACGTGGGTGTCGACGAGCGGGCCCACGTACTCGAGGAGGCCCTCACCGAGCTGCGAGTAGTACGCGTTGATCTGGCGGGCACGCTTGGCCGCGTAGATCACCAGGCTGTACTTCGAGTCGGTGGCCTCGAGGAGCTCGTCGATCGGCGGGTTGATGATGCCCTCGGGCGCGGTCATGGAAGAGGACACGCTCTGACCTTCCGATAAAGGGGAATGAGATCTGGAAGCTCTCCCGCCTGGATCGCTCCGGCGGGTTTGGCGGGCACCGGGTGCCCGTCCCACGACGGTCCTCCCGACCGCCGGGCAGGTCCGTGACCTGCCGCGTGCCGGCATGCGCGTACGACGTGCGCGTCCGGCCGACACCCCGGAGTATAGCTTCGCGGGCGGGCGATCCGCGCAGCGTACCCCGCGGCCGCCCCTCGCGCGAGGGGCGGCCGGGGTGCGTCAGGCGGCGCCCATGAGGGTCAGCAGCTCCCGCGCCACGGCGTCCACGGAGGTGTTGACCAGGGTGACGTCGAACTCGGGCTCGGCCGCGAGTTCCACCTTGGCGGCCTCGAGACGGCGCTCGATGACCTCGGCGGACTCCGTGCCGCGCCCGGTCAGTCGGCGCACCAGCTCCTCCCAGGACGGCGGAGCGAGGAACACCAGCTGGGCCTGCGGCATGGACGCGCGCACCAGGCGCGCGCCCTGGAGGTCGATCTCGAGGAGGACCGGCTTGCCCGCCCCCAGTCGCTCCATGACCGCGGCACGCGGGGTGCCGTAGCGGTTGCCGGCGAACTCGGCCCACTCGAGCAGCTCACCGTTGGCGATCATCTTGTCCATCTCCTCGTCGGTGACGAAGAAGTAGTGGACACCGTCCTGCTCGCCCGGTCGGGGCTTGCGGGTGGTCGCCGACACGGAGAGCCACACGTCGGGGTGTTCGTTGCGCATATGGGCGACGACCGTGCTCTTGCCGACCCCGGAGGGGCCGGAGAGCACGGTCAGACGCGGACGTACGTCCTGGGGGACGGGGGTGGTCGTCCCCCGGGGTGTTGCAGCCATGCGCCGATTATTCCAGTAATCCCGGGCGGACCGGGACTCAGGAGGCGCTGCCGCCGAACTCCCGCTCCAGGGAGGCGATCTGGTTGGAGCCCAGGCCACGCACCCGGCGGCTCTCGGAGATGCCGAGTCGCTCCATGATCTGCTTGGCGCGGACCTTGCCCACGCCGGGCAGCGACTCGAGCAGGGCGGAGACCTTCATCTTGCCGATGACGTCGTTCTCCTGGCCCTGCTTGATCACCTCGTGCAGGGAGGCGCCGGAGTGCTTGAGTCGATTCTTGACCTCGGCCCGCTCCCGGCGAGCCGCGGCGGCCTTTTCGAGCGCGGCTGCGCGCTGTTCGGGGGTAAGGGGCGGAAGAGCCACGCCTACGTCACCTCGGATGTCGAACTGTCGGATACGGACCGGTGAGGAACTCGCTTGCCCCACACCCGGTGAGCCACACACCACAGTTGGCCTGTGGCTCTGCTCGGAGACTAGCGGTCCGGACCGCGAGAGTCAGCGAGAACGACGGAAAAGTCCTGGTCAGACTCAGTAGCGGGCCCAAAGCGGCCGACATTTGCGACAAACCGGAGCGGTTTTGCGCGCCGGAAGGCGGGGATACGGACCGGGCGCGTCCGCCGCGGGGGGCCTTCCCCGCGGCGGACCGTGTCCGTCGGCGTGCCGTCGGGGTGCCGTCAGCCCGTCACGGCCGCGCGGATCTCGTCCGCGAACCGTCCCGCCGCGTCGCGCAGCGCCCCGGTGGACGGGCCCTCGCGCAGCACGCCGCGGCTGACGTTGGGGACGACGTTGCGCACCGCGGTGCCGAAGACCCGCGGCAGGTCGGCCGGCGTCGCGCCCTGGGCGCCGATGCCGGGGGCGAGCAGGGGCCCGTTGACGTCCAGGTCGTAGGAGGAGAGGTCGCCGAGGGTGGCACCCACCACCGCGCCGAACGATCCCAGCGGCTCCTGCCCGGCGTTCTCCTCGGCCAGGTGGGCCAGCATGGTCGCACCGACCCTGCGGCCGTCCTCGCGGACCGCGTGCTGGACCTCGCCGCCCTCGGGGTTTGAGGTGAGCGCGAGGACGAACAGCCCGGCACCGTTCTCCTTCGCCATGTCCACGGCGGGGGCGAGGGAGCCGTAGCCGAGGTAGGGCGAGACGGTCAGGGCGTCGGAGAAGAGCGGGGCGTCCTTGCGCAGGAACGACTCGGCGTAGGCGGCCATGGTGGAGCCGATGTCGCCGCGCTTGGCGTCCATCACCACCAGGGCGCCCGCGGCGCGGGCCTCCTCGACGGACTTCTCCAGGACCGCGAGCCCGCGGGATCCGAACCGCTCGAAGAAGGCGATCTGCGGCTTGAGGACGGCGACCCGGTCGGCCAGCGCCTCCACCACGGTGCGGCTGAACCGCTCGAGCCCGGCGACGTCGTCGGCCAGGCCCCAGGAGCCGAGCAGCGAGGCGTGCGGGTCGATGCCGACGCAGAGCGGGCCGCGCTCGTCCATGGCGCGGCGCAGGCGCGCGCCGAAGGGTTCCAGGTGGCTCATGCGGCGTTCTCCTCTTCGGCGGTCCTCACGTTCTTGCCGACGTCGGCGCCGACGGCGTCCGCGAGGGTGGCGTAGGGGCTCTGGCGCAGGCGCCGGGCCAGTCCCAGGTGGATCGCGCGGGCCCACAGGGGGCCCTCGTAGATGAAGGCGCTGTAGCCCTGGACGAGCGTGGCGCCGGCCAGGATGCGCTTCCAGACGTCCTCGGCCGTCTCGACGCCGCCGACGCCGACCAGGGTGATCCGGTCGCCGACGCGGGCGTAGAGGCGGCGCAGGACCTCCAGGGAGCGCTCCTTGAGCGGGGCGCCGGACAGGCCGCCGGTCTCCTGCACCACGGCGGGCGAGGACCTGAGGCCCAGGCCGGCACGGGCGATGGTGGTGTTGGTGGCGATGATGCCGTCCAGGCCGAGTTCGACGGCGAGGTCGGCGACGGCGTCCACGTCCTCGTCGGCGAGGTCGGGGGCGATCTTCACCAGCAGCGGCACGTGCCGGTCGGTCACCGTGCGGTCCGCGGCCTCGCGGACGGCGGTGAGCAGCGGGCGCAGCGCCTCGGTGGCCTGGAGGTTGCGCAGGCCGGGGGTGTTGGGCGAGGAGACGTTGACGACCAGGTAGTCGGCGTGGCGGGCGAGCCGCTCGGCGGACTTCACGTAGTCGGCGGCGGCCTCCTCCTCGGGGACGGCCTTGGTCTTGCCGATGTTGACGCCGACGACCGGCTTGAAGACCGGCCGACGGGCGGCCAGGCGGGCGGCGACGGCGGCGGAGCCGTCGTTGTTGAAGCCCATCCGGTTGATCAGCGCGCGGTCGGCCACCAGGCGGAAGAGGCGCTTCTTCGGGTTGCCGGGCTGGGCCTCGCCGGTGACCGTGCCGATCTCGACGTGGTCGAAGCCGAGCATGGCCATGCCGTCGATGGCGACGGCGTTCTTGTCGAAGCCGGCGGCCAGGCCGAACGGGCCGTGCATCCGGAGGCCGAACGCCTCGGTGCGCAGCTCGGTGTACCGGGGGGCGAGCCAGGCGGCGAGGTAGGTCCGCAGCACGGGGACGCGGGCGGCCAGGCGGATCCAGCGGAAGGCCAGGTGGTGGGCGTTCTCCGGGTCCATCCGGGAGAACACCAGGCGGAAGAACAGCTTGTACATGGAAGAGGGCTCCTCATGAGGAGGGGGACACCTTCCGGTGTCCCCCTCGTCGGTCACTGTCCGCGCGACGCGGTCAGCTGTTCCGCGTGTTCCTGCAGGGAGCGGACCCCGACGTCGCCCTGGGTGAGGGCGTCGATGCCCTGCACCGCGGCGGCGAGCGCCTGGACGGTGGTGAGGCAGGGCACGCCGCGGGCCACGGAGGCGGTGCGGATGTCGTAGCCGTCGAGGCGGCCGCCGGTGCCGAACGGGGTGTTGACGATGAGGTCGACCTGGCCGTCGTGGATCAGCTGGACGATCGTCTTCTCGCCGTTCGGGCCCTCGCCCTCGGACTGCTTGCGCACCACGGTGGCGGGGATGCCGTTGCGGCGCAGGACCTCGGCGGTGCCGGAGGTGGCGAGCAGCTCGAAGCCGTGCGCGACCAGTTCACGGGCCGGGAAGATCATCGAGCGCTTGTCCCGGTTGGCGACCGAGATGAAGGCGCGTCCCTTGGTGGGCAGCGGGCCGTAGGCGCCGGCCTGCGACTTGGCGTAGGCGGTGCCGAAGACCGAGTCGATGCCCATGACCTCGCCGGTGGAGCGCATCTCCGGGCCGAGGACGGTGTCCACGCCGCGGCCGTGCACGTCGCGGAAGCGCGACCACGGCATCACGGCCTCCTTGACGGAGATCGGCGCGTCCAGCGGCAGGTCGCCGCCGTCGCCGTTCGCCGGGAGCAGGCCCTCGGCGCGCAGCTCGGCGATGGTGGTGCCGAGCGAGATGCGGGCGGCGGCCTTGGCGAGCGGCACCGCGGTGGCCTTCGAGGTGAAGGGCACGGTGCGCGAGGCGCGCGGGTTGGCCTCCAGCACGTAGAGGATGTCGCCCGCGAGCGCGAACTGGATGTTGATCAGGCCGCGGACGCCGACGCCCTTGGCGATGGCCTCGGTGGAGGCGCGCAGCCGCTTGATGTCGAAGCCGCCGAGGGTGATCGGGGGCAGGGCGCACGCCGAGTCGCCGGAGTGGATGCCGGCCTCCTCGATGTGCTCCATGACGCCGCCGAGGTAGAGCTCGGTGCCGTCGTAGAGGGCGTCGACGTCGATCTCGACCGCGTCGTCGAGGAAGCGGTCGACCAGGACGGGGCGGTCCGGGGAGATCTCGGTGGACTCGGAGATGTACGCCTCGAGGCGGGACTCCTCGTAGACGATCTCCATGCCGCGGCCGCCGAGCACGTAGGACGGGCGGACCAGGACCGGGTAGCCGATCTCGTCGGCGATCCGCTTGGCCTCGGCGAAGGTGGTGGCGGTGCCGTGCTTGGGGGCGGGCAGGCCGGCCTCGGCGAGGACGCGGCCGAAGGCGCCGCGGTCCTCGGCGGCGTGGATGGCCTCCGGGGAGGTGCCGACGACGGGCACGCCGTTGTCCTTGAGCGCCTGGGACAGGCCCAGCGGGGTCTGGCCGCCGAGCTGGACGACGACGCCGGCGACCGGGCCCGCCTGCTGCTCGGCGTGGACGATCTCCAGGACGTCCTCCAGGGTGAGCGGCTCGAAGTAGAGCCGGTCGGAGGTGTCGTAGTCGGTGGAGACGGTCTCCGGGTTGCAGTTGACCATCACGGTCTCGTAGCCGGCGTCGCTGAGCGCGAAGGAGGCGTGGACGCAGGAGTAGTCGAACTCGATGCCCTGGCCGATGCGGTTGGGGCCCGAGCCGAGGATGATCACCGCGGGGCGCTCGCGCGGGGCGACCTCGCTCTCCTCGTCGTAGGAGGAGTAGAAGTACGGGGTCTTCGCGGCGAACTCGGCGGCGCAGGTGTCGACCGTCTTGTAGACCGGGCGGACGCCGAGGGCGTGCCGGACCTGGCGGACGACGTCCTCGCGCAGGCCGCGGATCTCGGCGATCTGCTGGTCGGAGAAGCCGTGGCGCTTGGCGTCGGCGAGCAGCTCGGGGGTGAGCTCGGAGGCGGCGGCCAGCTCGTCGGCGATCTCCTTGATCAGGAAGAGCTGGTCGACGAACCAGGGGTCGATCTTCGTGTACTCGAAGACCTCCTCCTGGGTGGCCCCGGCCCGGATGGCCTGCATCACGGTGTTGATGCGGCCGTCGGTGGGCCGGACGGCCTCGCGCAGCAGCTCGTCCTTCTCGCCGGGCTCGCCGGTGAAGGTGAACTGGCTGCCCTTCTTCTCCAGGGAGCGCAGGGCCTTCTGCAGGGCCTCGGTGAAGTTGCGGCCCATGGCCATGGCCTCGCCCACCGACTTCATGGTGGTGGTGAGGGTGGAGTCGGCGGAGGGGAACTTCTCGAAGGCGAAGCGGGGCGCCTTGACCACGACGTAGTCGAGCGTCGGCTCGAAGGAGGCCGGGGTCTGCTCGGTGATGTCGTTGGGGATCTCGTCCAGCGTGTAGCCGACGGCCAGCTTGGCGGCGATCTTGGCGATCGGGAAGCCGGTGGCCTTGGAGGCGAGCGCGGAGGAGCGGGAGACGCGCGGGTTCATCTCGATGACGATGACCCGGCCGTCGGCGGGGTTGACGGCGAACTGGATGTTGCAGCCGCCGGTGTCGACGCCGACCTCGCGGATGACGGCGATGCCGATGTCGCGCAGGACCTGGTACTCGCGGTCGGTGAGGGTCATCGCCGGGGCGACGGTGATGGAGTCGCCGGTGTGGACGCCCATCGGGTCGAAGTTCTCGATGGAGCAGACGACCACGACGTTGTCGTGCTTGTCGCGCATCAGCTCCAGCTCGTACTCCTTCCAGCCGAGGATGGACTCCTCCAGGAGCACCTCGGTGGTCGGGGAGAGCGTGAGGCCCTGGCCGGCGATGCGGCGCAGCTCCTCCTCGTCGTGGGCGAAGCCGGAGCCGGCGCCGCCCATGGTGAAGGAGGGGCGCACGACGACCGGGTAGCCGCCGAGGGTGTCGACGCCGGCGAGGACGTCGTCCATGGAGTGGCAGATGACCGAGCGGGCGGACTCGCCGTGGCCGATCTTCTTGCGGACCTCCTCGACGACGACCTTGAACTGCTCGCGGTCCTCGCCCTTGTGGATGGCCTCGACGTTGGCGCCGATCAGCTCCACGCCGTACTTGGCGAGCGTGCCGTTCTCGTGGAGGGAGATCGCCGTGTTGAGCGCGGTCTGGCCGCCGAGGGTGGGCAGGAGGGCGTCGGGGCGCTCCTTGGCGATGATCTTCTCGACGAATTCGGGGGTGATCGGCTCCACGTAGGTGGCGTCGGCGATCTCCGGGTCGGTCATGATCGTCGCCGGGTTGGAGTTCACCAGGACGACCCGCAGGCCCTCGGCCTTGAGGACGCGGCACGCCTGGGTGCCGGAGTAGTCGAACTCCGCGGCCTGGCCGATGACGATCGGGCCGGAGCCGATGACCAGGACGGACTGGATATCGGTGCGCTTAGGCACGCTGGCCCTCCATGAGCTTCACGAAGCGGTCGAACAGGTAGGCGGCGTCGTGGGGACCCGCTGCCGCTTCGGGGTGGTACTGGACGCTGAACGCCGGCCGGTCGAGGAGCTGCAGGCCCTCGACCACGTTGTCGTTGAGGCAGACGTGGGAGACCTCGGCACGGCCGAAGGGGGTGTCGGAGACGGTGTCGAGCGGGGCGTCGACGGCGAATCCGTGGTTGTGGGCGGTGACCTCGACCTTGCCGGTGGTGCGGTCCTGGACCGGCTGGTTGATGCCGCGGTGGCCGTACTTCAGCTTGTAGGTGCCGAAGCCGAGGGCGCGGCCGAGGATCTGGTTGCCGAAGCAGATGCCGAAGAGCGGGGTGGAGCGCTCGAGCACGCCCCGCATCAGCTCGACGGGGTGGTCGGCGGCCTGGGGGTCGCCGGGGCCGTTGGAGAAGAACACGCCGTCGGGGTTCAGGGCGTAGATCTCGTCGAGCGTCGCGGTGGCGGGCAGGACGTGGACCTCGATGCCGCGCTCGGCCATCCGGTAGGGCGTCATGCCCTTGATGCCGAGGTCGACCGCCGCGACGGTGAACTTCTTCTCGCCCTGCGCCGGGACGACGTAGGCCTCGGTGGTGGCGACCTCCTCGTAGAGGCTGGCGCCCTTCATCGGGGCGGCCTCGCGCACCTTGGCGAGCATGGTCTCCTCGGCGGCGACGGCGTCGCCGGAGTAGATGCCGACGCGCATGGCGCCGCGCTCGCGCAGGTGGCGGGTGAGGGCGCGGGTGTCGATGCCGCTGATGCCCACGACGCCCTGCTCGGCGAGCTCGTCGTCGAGGGTGCGGGTGGAGCGCCAGTTCGAGGGGACCCGGGCGGGGTCGCGGACGACGTAGCCGGCCACCCAGATCTTGTGGGACTCGCGGTCCTCCTCGTTCATGCCCGTGTTGCCGACGTGCGGCGCCGTCATCACGACCACCTGGCGGTGGTAGGACGGGTCAGTGAGGGTCTCCTGGTAGCCGGTCATGCCGGTGGAGAACACGGCCTCGCCGAAGGTCTCCCCCACGGCCCCGTAGGCGCGGCCGCGGAAGATCCGGCCGTCCTCCAGGACGAGTACTGCGGGAGCCTTGGCTCCCCTGGTGGAGGTCGTCATCGTGCGCCTTCCGTCTGCTTCTTGTGCTGTTCGATCATGTCGTTGAGGGCGGTGACCCACTCGGGGTGTTCGGCCGAACGGTCGGAGCGGAAGCCGGAGTCGATCAGCCGGTCGCCCAGTTCCCAGGTCACCACCAGCAGGCCGCCCTCGGTGAGGACCTTGCCGGCGATGCCCTTGTCCAGCCGGGCCTCGCGGAGCTGCCCGGCGGGGACGAAGAAGTCGTTCGCGCCGGGGCGCTCGACGACCAGTCCGGTGCCGGTGAGGGTGAGCTCGGCCCGGCTCCGGGTGCCCAGGCCGTGGGCGACGATCCGGTCGAGCCACTGACCGGCGTGGGTGGAGCCGTGGTAGCGGCCGCTCAGGGTCAGCCGCGCCTCGCCCGGCTCCTCGGGGGCCTGGGGCAGCTCGGGGAGGTCGCTCTGGAGGGTGGCCCGCCACTTCCAGCCCTCGCGCATCAGCCAGTAGAGGAGCGCGACGAACAGGGCGAGACCGACCACCCAGGCGATGCGGCCCGGCCAGTTGGTGACCTCGGCCGACTTGCGTTCGGCCTCGGCGGCGAGGTGAAGAAGGGTGGTGGTGGTCGTCACGCGAGCTTCCCGTCCGAGTAGGTGGCCTTGCCCCGCAGCCACGTGTGGGTGACACGGCCCGGCAGCTCACGGCCCTCGTACGGGGTGTTGCGGCTGCGGGAGGCGAAGCCCGCGGGGTCCACGTCTCCACGGTATGCGGTGTCGACCAGCGTCAGGTTCGCGGGCTCACCGGCGGCCACCGGCCTGCCGTGGCCCTTGGCGCGGCCGATCCGGGCGGGCGCGGCGGACATCCGGTCGGCGACGCCGGCCCAGTCCAGCAGGCCGGTCTCCACCATGGTCTCCTGCACCACGGACAGGGCGGTCTCCAGGCCGACCATGCCCATGGCGGCCGCGGCCCACTCGCAGTCCTTGTCCTCGTGCGGGTGCGGGGCGTGGTCGGTGGCGACGATGTCGATCGTGCCGTCGGCCAGGGCCTCGCGCAGGGCCATCACGTCGCGCTCGGTGCGCAGCGGCGGGTTGACCTTGTAGACCGGGTTGTAGCTGCGGACCATCTCGTCGGTGAGCAGCAGGTGGTGCGGGGTGACCTCGGCGGTGACGTCGATGCCGCGGGACTTGGCCCAGCGGACGATCTCGACGGAGCCGGCCGTGGACAGGTGGCAGATGTGGACGCGGGAGCCGACGTGCTCGGCGAGCAGGACGTCGCGGGCGATGATCGACTCCTCGGCCACCGCCGGCCAGCCGCCGAGGCCGAGCTCGGCGGAGACCACGCCCTCGTTCATCTGGGCGCCCTCGGTGAGCCGGGGCTCCTGCGCGTGCTGGGCGACGACGCCGCCGAAGGCCTTCACGTACTCCAGCGCGCGGCGCATGATCACCGCGTCGTGGACGCACTTGCCGTCGTCGGAGAAGACGGTGACGCCGGCCGCGGACTCGTGCATCGCGCCGAGCTCGGCGAGCTTCTCGCCCTCCAGGCCGACGGTGACGGCGCCGATGGGCTGGACGTCGCAGTAGCCGTGTTCCTGGCCGAGGCGGTACACCTGCTCGACGACACCGGCGGTGTCGGCGACGGGGAAGGTGTTGGCCATGGCGTACACCTGGGTGTAGCCGCCCTTGGCCGCGGCGCGGGTGCCGGTGAGGACGGTCTCGGAGTCCTCGCGGCCGGGCTCGCGCAGGTGGGTGTGGAGGTCGACCAGGCCCGGCAGGAGGACCTTGCCCTCGGCCTCGATCACGGTCCCGACGCCCTCGGTGTCCAGGCCGGTTCCGACCGCGGCGATGGTGGCGCCGTCGATCAGCACGTCCTGCGGCTCGCCGCCCAGCACGCGCGCACCGCGGATCAGGGTCTTGCTCATGGGTTCTGCCTTTCCTCGGTACGGGTTCACTGGCCGGGCGTGGGCTCGTTGGCGTTGCCACCGAGCAGGAGGTAGAGGACCGCCATCCGGGTGAAGACGCCGTTGGCGACCTGCTCGGTGACGGTGCAGCGGTCGGAGTCGGCGACCTCGGCGGTGATCTCCATGCCGCGGACCATCGGGCCGGGGTGCATCACGATGGCGTGGTCGGGCATCTTCGCCATCCGGTCGCCGTCCAGGCCGTAACGGCGGGAGTACTCGCGCTCGGTGGGGAAGAAGGCGGCGTTCATCCGCTCGCGCTGGACGCGGAGCATCATCACCGCGTCGGCCTTGGGGAGGGCGGAGTCGAGGTCGTAGGAGACCGCGCAGGGCCAGTGCTCGACGCCGACCGGCAGCAGGGTCGGCGGGGCGACCAGGGTGACGTGGGCGCCGAGCGTGTGCAGCAGGTCGACGTTGGAGCGGGCGACCCGGCTGTGCAGGACGTCGCCGACGATGGTGACGTGCTTGCCGGCCAGGTCCTGGCCGAGGCCGGCGTCCGGGCCGATCAGGCGGCGGCGCATGGTGAAGGCGTCCAGCAGGGCCTGGGTGGGGTGCTGGTGGGTGCCGTCGCCGGCGTTGATCACCGGGGCGTCGATCCAGCCGGAGGTGGCCAGGCGGTAGGGGGCGCCGGAGGCGCTGTGGCGGATGACCACCGCGTCGACGCCCATGGCGGCCAGCGTCTGGGCGGTGTCCTTGAGGGACTCGCCCTTGGAGACGCTGGAGCCCTTGGCGGCGAAGTTGATGACGTCGGCGGACAGCCGCTTCTCGGCGGCCTCGAAGGAGATCCGGGTGCGGGTCGAGTCCTCGAAGAAGAGGTTGCAGACGGTGCGGCCGCGCAGGGCGGGCAGCTTCTTGACCGTGCGGTCCCCGACCCGGGCCATCTCCTCGGCGGTGTCGAGGATGTGGACGGCGTCGTCGCGGGTGAGGTCGGCGGCCGAGATGAGGTGGCGCTTCATCGGGCAGGCTCCGTGGGAAGGATCATCTGGGAGATTTCGGGCGTGGGCGGACGCGCGTGGGCGCCGGGTGGCGCGGGCACGCGGATGGGTCTACTGCCGTTCGCCCTGGGTGGCCTGCTTGGTCCCGAGCAGCACGGTGTCGCGACCGTCCTCCTCGGCGAGCAGCACCTTGACCGTCTCCCGCAGCGACGTGGGGAGGTTCTTGCCGACGTAGTCGGCGCGGATCGGCAGTTCGCGGTGGCCGCGGTCGACGAGGACCGCGAGCTGCACGGCGCGGGGGCGGCCGATGTCGTTCAGCGCGTCGAGGGCGGCGCGCACGGAGCGGCCGGAGAAGAGCACGTCGTCGACGAGGACGACCAGGCGGCCGTCGATGCCGTCACCGGGGATCTCGGTGCGGGCGAGCGCCCTGGGGGGCTGGAGCCGCAGGTCGTCGCGGTACATGGTGATGTCGAGGGAGCCGACGGGGATCTTCCGCCCGGTGATCTCCTCGAGCTTGTCGGCGATCCGCCGGGCGAGGTAGACGCCCCTGGTCGGGATGCCGAGCAGCACGACGCCCTCGGCGCCCTTGGCGCGTTCGACGATCTCGTGCGCGATGCGGGTCAGAACCCGCGCGATGTCCTGGGCCTCGAGCACGGCACGTGCGTCGGACCCCTGCGCCGCCGAGGCGGAGCTGTTCGTGTCCATACGAAAAGGACCTCCTTCTCCGCCTCACGGGACGGACTTTAAAGGACGTCGTGTTTACGGCCCCTACCCTAACAGGCCCCCGATCGCGTCCGGCGACACCCCTCCCCCGGCCCAGCATCCGCCCGCCTGACCCTCGCCTCACCCGTACGGAGTATCCAGGCGGACCGATCATCGAACCGTCGGTCCGGACCATTCCGCTTGACGGGGCAGCGTAACGCTGCGTAACCTTACAGTGAGTTACCAACCGTGCGGCACGCCGGGCGGGCGCCGGGCGCGAACAGCGTCACCACCGACCGCCCCGTACGCGCACCGCACGCGACGCCGACTGTCCGGGAGCTTTATGTCCAGCGAATACGCAAAGCAGCTCGGGGCCAAGCTCCGGGCCATCCGCACCCAGCAGGGGCTCTCCCTCCACGGTGTGGAGGAGAAGTCCCAGGGCCGCTGGAAGGCCGTCGTGGTCGGTTCCTACGAGCGCGGTGACCGCGCCGTGACCGTGCAGCGCCTCGCCGAGCTGGCGGACTTCTACGGCGTCCCCGTCCAGGAGCTGCTCCCCGGCACGACGCCGGGCGGCGCCGCCGAGCCCCCGCCGAAGCTGGTCCTCGACCTCGAGCGGCTCCAGCACGTCCCGGTGGAGAAGGCCGGCCCGCTGCAGCGCTACGCGGCGACGATCCAGTCCCAGCGCGGTGACTACAACGGCAAGGTGCTCTCGATCCGCCAGGACGACCTGCGCACCCTGGCCGTCATCTACGACCAGTCGCCCTCGGTGCTGACCGAGCAGCTGATCAGCTGGGGCGTCCTGGACGCCGACGCGCGCCGCGCGGTCGCGCACGAGGAGAACTGACCTCCCTCAGGAACGCCGAAGGGCCCCCAGCGTCACGCTGGGGGCCCTTCGCCGTGAGCTCCGTGCCGAGGCCGTGGCTCGGACCGTGGTCGGGCCGTGGCTCAGGCCGTGGCTCAGGCCTCTTCCCGCCGCAGCGAGGACTTGAGGTCCTTCAGCCGGCCCAGCAGTCCGTTCACGAACGCGGGCGAGTCGTCGGTCGAGAACTCCTTGGCCAGCTGCACCATCTCGTCCAGCACGACGGCGTCCGGCGTGCCGTCCACCCAGATCAGCTCGTAGGCGCCGAGCCGCAGGATGTTGCGGTCGACGACCGGCATGCGGTCCAGGGTCCAGTCCACGGCGTACTGGGCGATCAGCTCGTCGATGCGGCGGACGCGGTCCGCGTATCCCTCGACCAGCTCCATCGTGTACTCGCTCACCGGCGGCTGCCGGGGATCGTTCCGGGAGTGCCGGACCCAGTCGGCGAGGACGGACAGCACGTCGACGCCGCGCTGGTCGGCCTCGAAGAGGATCTGGAAGGCGCGCTTGCGGGCCGTGTTACGGGCAGCCACGGTTAGCTGTTCACCCGGCCGAGGTAGTCGCTCGTGCGGGTGTCGACCTTGATCTTCTCGCCCGTGGTGATGAAGAGCGGGACCTGGATCTGGTGGCCGGTCTCCAGGGTGGCGGGCTTGGTGCCACCGGTGGAGCGGTCGCCCTGGACGCCCGGCTCGGTCTCCTGGACGACCAGCTCGACGGCGGCCGGCAGCTCGACGAAGAGCACCTCGCCCTCGTGCTGGGCGACGACGGCGGTGAAGCCCTCGATCAGGAAGTTGGCGGCGTCGCCGACGGCCTTGCGGTCGACCATCAGCTGGTCGTAGGTGTCCATGTCCATGAACACGAAGTACTCGCCGTCCATGTACGAGAACTGCATGTCGCGCTTGTCAACGGTGGCCGTCTCGACCTTGACGCCGGCGTTGAAGGTCTTGTCGACGACCTTGCCGGAGAGCACGTTCTTGAGCTTGGTGCGCACGAAGGCCGGGCCCTTGCCGGGCTTGACGTGCTGGAACTCGACGACGGACCAGAGCTGGCCGCCTTCGAGCTTGAGCACCATGCCGTTCTTGAGGTCGTTCGTGGAAGCCACGGTTGCGGAATCTCCTGGACTGACGTGGACGACCCCGGGGCGGCAGGTGCGCGGCGGCCCGGAGGCTACAGCGCGAGCAGCTCCTTGGTCGTGATGGTGAGTAGCTCGGGTCCGCCGTCCGCCTCGGGGCGTACGACGAGCGTGTCATCGATCCGGACCCCGCCCCGACCGGGGAGGTGAACCCCCGGCTCGACGGTGACCGGCACGCAAGCGTCCAGTTTACCCATGGCCGCGGGGGCCAACTGCGGGTCCTCCGCGATTTCCAGTCCCACACCGTGTCCGGTGCGGGCCGGCAGCGCGCTGCCGTAGCCGGCGGACGACAGCACGTGCCGTGCGGCCCGGTCCACATCGCGGTGTTCGACGCCCGGTGCGAGCGCCTCACGGCCGGCCCGCTGGGCTGCGAAGACCACGTCGTAGAGCTCGATCTGCCAGTCCGCGGGGGTGGTGCCGATGACGAAGGTCCGGCCGATCTCGCACCGGTAGCCGCGGTAGGTGGCGCCCATGCAGACGGAGAGGAAGTCGCCTTCCTCGACCCGGCGGTCGGTGGGCCGGTGGCCCGGCCGCCCGGCGTGCGGGCCCGTGGCCACGGAGGTGGGGAACGCCGGACCGTCGGCCCCGTGGTCGACGAGGCGGCGCTCCAGTTCCAGGGCGAGGTGACGCTCGGTGCGGCCGACCAGGATGGACTCCAGCAGCTCGCCCAGCGCCTGGTCGGCGATCTCGGCGCCGGCGCGCAGGCAGGAGATCTCCTCCTCGTCCTTGACCACGCGCATCTGCTCCACGGACCCTCCGAGGTCGGTGAGCCGCAGGCGGGGAGCCACGGAGCCGATGGCGCGGTGGCGGGCGACGGTGAGGTGGTGCTCCTCCACGGCGAGGGAGTCGACGCCGCCCTCCTCGGCGGCCAGTCCGGCGGCGGCCACGGCGGCGTCGCCGCCCTCCGGGGAGAGGCTGCCGCCGAGCGGCCGGATCCGCAGCAGGTCGTCGGGCCGCCCGCCCTCGCGGGCGCCGGAGGGCTGCGGGTCCTCCAGGGGGTGCGGGCACAGCAGCACGTCCTCGGCGCCGTCACGCGGAGCGAGGAGCAGCGCGGCACCCGGCGGGGCGGCACCGGCGAGGTACCGCACGTTGGCGGGACGGGTGACCAGCGCGGCCGCGCTGCCGACCGCGTGGCAGCGTTCCCTCAGCCGCGCCCGGCGGGCGGCGAACACCTCTGGCATGGCCCGAGCGTATGTTCCTGCGCGCGGGGGCGCGTCCTGAACGCGGCCGGTCGGGGGGCGGGGGCGCCCGGGCCGGTCCGGCGGACCGTCAGGCGCGTGTCCGGGGCCCGCGCCCGCCCGTGCGGGCCGCGGCGGCCGGCGTCACCACTGCGGCGGCGCGGCGATGGAGCGGGCGAGGACGTCGTCGAGGAGCGCGGCGGTGGTGGGGACGTCCATCTGGGAGTTGTCGATGATGGGCAGGCCGGAGCCGTACCAGCCGGCCATCCGCCCGTGGATGCGGGCGACTTCCTCGTCGGTGAGCCGCCGGTTGCCCGAGCGCCGGGCGTTGCGCTCCAGCACGACCTCCAGGCCGGGCAGCAGGACCACCGGCAGCAGCCCGGGGCCGACGTGCCGCTTCCAGCCGCCGAGTCCGACGACCGGCCGGTCGGGGAAGACGGCGTCGTCGATCACGCAGGAGATGCCGTTGGCGAGGAAGTTGCGCGCGGCGAAGCCGCAGGTGCGGCGGGCCAGGCGGTACTGGGTCTCGGACTGCTCGTTCCAGCCGGTCTGCGGGTCGGCGAAGCCGGAGCGGACCCACTCGCGGACGTCGTCGAGGCTGATGTGGGCGGTGGGCACCCGGCGGTGGTCGGCCCAGTACTGGGCGACGCTGGTCTTGCCGGCTCCGGCGGGGCCGATGAGCAGCACCGCGAGGATCGCCGTCCGCGGGTCCGGGGGCGGCGGCGCCACCGCGTGGACACCGCCCTGGGCCAGGGGAGCCGCCTGCGGGTGCACCGGGCCTCCCTGGGGCAAGGGCATCTGACCGGTCGCCTCGGGCGCCTGCCCCGTCCAGGCGGTCTGCCCGGGCCCGTGGGGAGGCGGCAGTTCGGACCCCACCGCGTGCTGCATCCCTGCCACTCCGTCTCGTGGTCGCATCCGTCGTACCGGCCGTCGGAACGGTACCGCCCCGCGCCGTCTGGTGGGGAACGGGCGGGGCGGCGGGAAAGTGCCCTGGGGTCCGGGGGGTTACTCGGCGACCTCGCCGTAGGCGGCGAGCAGCACCGCCGGGTCCGGGCCCTCCAGCACGGTGGGACGGGCCAGGCCGTCCAGGACGATGAAGCGCAGCAGGTCGCCGCGGGACTTCTTGTCGACCTTCATGTTCTCCAGCAGCTTGGGCCACTGGTCGTAGCGGTAGGTCAGCGGCAGGCCGAGGGAGCGGAGGATCTCGGTGTGCCGGTCGGCGGTGGCGTCGTCGAGCCGTCCGGCGACCCGGCCCAGCTCGGCGGCGAACCGCATGCCGACGGCGACGGCCGCGCCGTGCCGCCACTTGTAGCGCTCGTTCTTCTCGATGGCGTGCGCCAGGGTGTGGCCGTAGTTGAGGATCTCCCGCAGGCCCGACTCCTTGAGGTCGGAGGAGACCACCTCGGCCTTGACCCGGATGGCGCGCTCGATCAGCTCGGCGGTGTGCGGCCCTTCGGGGCTGCGCGCGGCCTCGGGGTCGCCCTCGATCAGGTCGAGGATGACCGGGTCGGCGATGAAGCCGGCCTTGACGACCTCGGCGAGGCCGGAGACGTAGTCGTGCACCGGCAGCGAGTCCAGCGCGGCCAGGTCGCACAGGACGCCGGCCGGCGGGTGGAAGGCGCCGACGAGGTTCTTGCCCTCGGCGGTGTTGATGCCCGTCTTGCCGCCGACGGCCGCGTCCACCATGGCGAGCACGGTGGTGGGGACGGCGATCCAGCGCACCCCGCGCAGCCAGGTGGCGGCGACGAAGCCGGCCAGGTCGGTGGTGGCGCCGCCGCCGACGCCGACGATCACGTCGGTGCGGGTGAAGCCGGTCTGGCCCAGCGCCTTCCAGCAGTAGGCGGCGACCTCGGCGGTCTTGGCCTCCTCCGCGTTCGGCACCTGGATGGCGACCGCCTCGAAGCCCTGCTCGGCCAGGTCGGCACGGAGCGCGTCTCCGGTCTCGGCGAGCGCCTCGGGGTGGATCACGGCGACCCGCTGGGCCTTGTCGCCCACCAGGGCGCCGAGCTCGCCGAGGAGCTGCCGGCCGACCAGGACCTCGTACGGGTCGGTGCCGGCGCTACCGGCGACCTGGATCCGGGTCACGGCTTCACGGGTGCTCATGCTTCGTTCTTCTCCAGTGCGTCGAGGACCGCCTCGGCGACCTCCTCGGGGGTGCGCCCGTCGGTGGGGACCACCGCGCGGGCGACCTCGGTGTACAGGTGGCGCCGGGCCTCCATCAGCTCCCGCCACTGCTTGCGCGGGTTGACGGCGAGCAGCGGGCGGGCCTGGTTGAGGCCGGTGCGCCGGGCGGCCTCCTCGACGTCCATCGAGAGGTAGACGACCCGCAGGCCGGCCAGCTGCGCCCGCGTGCCGGCGTCGAGGATCGCCCCGCCGCCGAGGGCGAGGACGCCGTCGTGCTCGGCGAGCGCGGTGTGCACGGCCGCCTTCTCCAGGGCGCGGAACCGCTCCTCGCCGTCGTCGACGAAGATGTCGGCGATGGCGCGGCCCTCGGTGGCGACGATGTCGTCGTCGGTGTCGCGGTAGCCGACGCCGAGGCGGTCGGCGAGCAGCGCGCCCACGGTGGACTTGCCGACGCCCATCGGGCCGACCAGGACCAGGCGTGGTCCGGCGTTCATCGGACGGTCAGGGTGTCGAGGTACGACCGCACGTTGCGACGGGTCTCGGGGACGCTGTCGCCGCCGAACTTCTCGGCCACCGCGTCGGCCAGGACGAGGGCGACCATGGCCTCGGCGACGATGCCCGCCGCGGGGACCGCGCAGACGTCGGAGCGCTGGTGGTGGGCCTGCGCGGGTTCGCCGGTGGTGACGTCGACGGTGCGCAGGGCGCGCGGCACGGTGGCGATGGGCTTCATCGCGGCCCGCACCCGCAGCAACTCGCCGGTGGTGAGGCCGCCCTCGGTGCCGCCGGCGCGGCCGGAGGCGCGGCGGATGCCGTCCTCGGTGGGGACGATCTCGTCGTGCGCCTTGGAGCCGGGCACGCGGGCCAGGTCGAAGCCGTCGCCGACCTCGACGCCCTTGATGGCCTGGATGCCCATCAGCGCGGCGGCCAGGCGGGCGTCCAGGCGGCGGTCCCAGTGGACGTGCGAGCCGAGGCCGACGGGCACGCCGTAGGCCAGCACCTCGACGACGCCGCCGAGGGTGTCACCGTCCTTGTGGGCCTGGTCGATCTCGGCGACCATCCGCTTCGACGCGTCGGCGTCCAGGCAGCGCACCGGGTCGGCGTCCAGCTTCTCGGTGTCCGCGGGCGTCGGGTACACGCCGTACGGGGCCTTGGCGGCGGCCAGTTCGACGACGTGGGAGACGATCTCGATGCCGGCCGTCTCCTTGAGGTAGGAGCGGGCGACGGCGCCGAGCGCGACGCGGGCCGCGGTTTCGCGGGCGGAGGCGCGCTCGAGGATCGGGCGGGCCTCGTCGAAGCCGTACTTCTGCATGCCGGCCAGGTCGGCGTGGCCGGGCCGCGGCCGGGTCAGCGGCGCGTTGCGGGCGAGGCCGGCGAGGATCTCCGGGTCCACCGGGTCGGCGGCCATGACCTGCTCCCACTTGGGCCACTCGGTGTTGCCGACCATGATCGCGATCGGGGAGCCGAGGCTGAGGCCGTGGCGCACGCCGCCGAGGAAGGTGACCTCGTCGCGCTCGAACTTCATCCGGGCGCCGCGGCCGTAGCCGAGGCGGCGGCGGGCGAGGTGGTCGGCCACCATCTCGGTGGTGACCGGCACGCCGGCCGGAAGTCCTTCCAGCGTCGCGACGAGTGCGGGTCCGTGGGACTCCCCCGCGGTCAGCCAGCGCAACCTGCTCAACGGTGCTCCTCCTGCTCGCGCCAGTGGTACGGCGACGGCGCGCCCAGGTCCTGGCCGGGCCCGCCTTGCCCCTGATCCTCCCATGCCCGGGGAGGCGGACGGCCCACCGGTCCACCGGTCGGACAGGCGTCCCACGCCACGGACCCCCGGCAGCGCGGGGCGCGGTGGGACGGCGGCGTGACGGAGGTCACCGGCGCACGAGCCGCTCGGCCCGGGGCTTCAGCGGGCGGAGAGTGCCCGCTCCCCCGCGTCCCGCATGGCCTTCAGCGGCGCCGGGACCCGTCCGGTCATCTGCTCGACCTGGAGCACCGCCTGGTGCACCAGCAGGTCGAGGCCGCCGACCAGCGCGCCCCCGGCCGCGGACCAGCGGTGCGCCAGCGGGGTCGGCCAGGGCTCGTAGAGCACGTCGAACAGCGCGCCGGGCCGCTCCGGCACCGCCCCGGCCAGGGCGTCGGTGGCGCCGGCGGGGGTCGTGGCGATCACCAGCGGGGCCCGCAGGGCCTCGGCGGCGTCCTCCCAGGCGGCGATCCGGACGCCGGCCCCGAGGCGGGCGCCCCACTCCCGCATCTCGGCGGCGCGCGCCTCGCTGCGGACGTACACCGTGATCTCGCCGGGGCAGATCCGGGTCAGCGCGGCCAGCGCGGACGACGCGGTGGCGCCGGCGCCGAGGACCGCCGCCGACTCCGCCTTCTCGATGCCCCGCTCGCGGAGGGCGGCGACCATGCCGGGGACGTCGGTGTTGTCCCCGACGCGGCGGCCGTCCTCGGTGAACACGACCGTGTTGACGGCCTCGACGGAGGCGGCGGTCTCGCTGACCGAGTCGAGCAGCGGGATGATCGCCCGCTTCAGCGGCATGGTCAGCGAAAGCCCGGCCCACTCCGGGCCGAGGCCCTCGACGAAGCCGGGCAGGGCCGCCTCGTCGGTCTCGAACCGGTCGTACGTCCAGCCGTCCAGGCCGAGCTCGGCGTAGGCGGCCCGGTGCAGCACCGGGGAGAGGGAGTGGGCGATCGGCGAGCCGAGCACGGCGGCGCGGTGCCGCTGGGTCACTGCTCCTCCCGCAGCTGCTTCTGGAACTGCTGGACCAGCTTCTCGTGCTCGGCGTAGGTCTTGCTGAACTTGCTGGTCTTGCCGTCGAGTGAGATGAAGTAGTACCAGCCCTGGTCGGTGGGGGCCATCGCGCCGGTGATGGCGTCCTCGCCCGGGTTGCCGATCGGGCCGGGCGGCAGACCGCGGTGGTAGTGCGTGTTGTAGGGGTTGTCGATGCCCCGGAGATCCTGCGCGGAGATGTCCAGCTCGTGCTGGTTCTTGAAGTAGTTGTAGCTGGAGTCGAACTCGAGCTTGCCGTAGGTCTCGGTGTTGTCCGGCGACAGCCGGTTGTAGATGACCTCGGCCATCTGCTTGAAGTCGTCGTGGCTGATGCCCTCGGCCTGCACCAGGCTGGCGACGGTGACCAGCTCGAGCGGGCTGTCGAGCCCGAACTCCTTGTACCGGGTGTCGACCTCGTGCTTCTCGTAGATCTCGGTGGACCGCTTCACCATGTCCTTGAGGAGGTCCTCGGGCTTGGTGTCGTCCGCGGCCGGGTAGGTCGCCGGGAAGAGGAAGCCCTCCAGGGGGTCCTTTATGTCGTCGCTGTCGGCGGCCCACTCGGGCAGGCCCAGCGTCTCGGACTTCTCCTGGGCGATCTTCTGGGTGGTGCCCGCGTCGAGGTCGAGCTTCTTGTCGATCGCCTTGTAGATGTCGGCGTTCCGCATGCCCTCGGTGACGACCAGCCCCTTGGCGCCGCTCTTGCCGGGGTCGAGGAGCCATTCCACCGCGGTCTCTGCGGACATTTCCTTTTCGAGCTGGTACGCGCCCGCCTGGAGGTCGCCCCCGCTGTCGGTGAGCGCCGCGACGAAGCCGTCGACGCTCTTGACGATGCCCTTCTCCTTGAGGATCCGGCCGACCTCCGCGCCGGTGGAGCCGGGCGGGATGGTGATCGAGACGGCCGTGCCGTTGCCGTCGCCCGAGAAGTCCGGGGCCGAGGCGAAGCGGTCCTGGTAGAGGTAGTAGCCCCCGCCGACGACCACCGCGCCGACCACCAGCAGGCCGATCAGGCAGCCCCCGCGGCCTCTGCGGCCCTCGTCGCGGTCGCCGCCGCGGCCCCGGCGGCCCTCGTCACGGCCCCGGCGGTCCGACCTGCCGCCACGCCCGCGCCGACCGGGGCGGTCGTCGCGACCGTCGTCCTCGTCGTCGTCCGCGCCGGTGAAGAACGGGTGCCGCTCCTCCTCCGGCTCGGCGTCCCAGTCGGGGCGGTCCTGGCCGGCGCCCGGCCGGCCGTCGCCCTGCTGCGGGTACCCCTGCTGCTGGTGACCCTGCTCCTGGTAGCCCTGCTGCGTCCCGTAGCCGTCGTCGTACGACTGCTGGTGCTGGTGGGGGTGCTGCTGCTGGTGCTGATGCTGCTGCGCGTAGGGATCGTGGCCCGTGCCGTACGGCGGCTGCTCTCCGGTGCCCCAGTCACCGCCGTACTGCTGCTGGTGCTGCTGCCCGTAGTGCTGCTGGTCCTGTCCGCCGTACGGGTCCTGCTCCGGATACTGCTGCGGCTGGCCGCCGTACGGGAACTGCTGCTGCCCCTGCGGGTGCTGCCCTCCCCATCCGTCGTCCCCGTAGTACGGGTCACCGGGATGCCACGGTTCGGAGCCTTGGCCCCGGCCATACTCAGTCATCGATCCCCTAGAGCCGCGAGGCGGTGTCTTTCCGGCACCGGTCGGCTCGGAGCCGCGCCGCCTCTCGTTGTGCGACGGCATTCGAACGCGCCGCATCGCGCGGAACGTTACCGTACCGCGATCAGCGGGCCACCTCGACTGCTTCCCCTGGAGCAACCCCGGACACCCGTTCGGATTCCAGTGCCTGCTGCAGGATGATCACAGCCGCGGCCTGGTCGATCACGGAGCGTCCCTTCTTGGACTTCACGCCCGAGGCGCGCAGTCCCTGGCTCGCCGTGACCGTGGTCATCCGCTCGTCCACCAGCCGCACCGGCACCGGCGCGATCCGCGCCGCCAGCTCCTGGGTGAAGCCGCGCACCTTGGCGGCCGCGGGGCCCTCCCCGCCCTTGAGGGAGCGGGGAAGGCCGACGACGACCTCGATGGGTTCGTACTCCTCGACGAGCTGCGTGAGCCGCCGGTGGGCCGCCGGGACGTCTCGTCCCGGCACCGTCTCGACCGGTGTGGCGAGGATCCCGTCGGGGTCGCACGAGGCGACCCCGATCCGGGCGTCCCCGACGTCGACGGCCAGCCGGCGTCCTCTGCGCATGTGTCGCCTACCTCACTTGGCCGTGTCGGCCACGAGGCGCTCGACGGCGTCCACGGCCTCGCCGATGGCGGCCGGGTTCTGGCCGCCGCCCTGGGCGACGTCCGGCTTTCCGCCACCGCCGCCGCCGAGGGTCTTGGCGGCCACGCGGACCAGGTCGCCGGCCTTGAGGCCGCGGTCACGGGCGGCGTCGTTGGTGGCGATGACCGTGAGCGGCTTGCCGTTGACCGTGGTGAACAGGGCCACCACGGCGGCCCGGCCGCCCTGGATGCGGCCGCGCACGTCGAGGACCAGCTTGCGCAGGTCGTCGGCGGTGGTGCCGTCCGGCACCTGGCCGGTGACCAGGGCCACGCCGCGGACGTCCTTGGCGGACTCGGCGAGACCGGCGGCGGCCTGCAGCACCTTCTCGGCGCGGAACTTCTCGATCTCCTTCTCGGCGTCCTTCAGCTTGCCGAGCATGGCGGCGACCTTCTCCGGCAGCTCCTCCGAGCGGCCCTTGAGCAGCTCGGTGAGCTGGTTGACCACCGTGTGCTCGCGGGCCAGGAAGTTGTACGCGTCGACGCCGACCAGGGCCTCGATGCGGCGCACGCCGGAGCCGATGGAGGACTCGCCGAGCAGCTTCACCAGACCGAGCTGGGCGGTGGAGTGGACGTGCGTGCCGCCGCACAGCTCCTTGGAGAAGTCGCCGATGGTGACCACGCGGACCCGCTCGCCGTACTTCTCGCCGAACTCGGCGATGGCGCCCTGCTTCTTGGCCTCGTCGATGCTCATCACGTCGGCGCGCACGTCGAGGTCGCGGGAGAGCACCTCGTTGATCTTCTGCTCGACGTCGGTCATCACGGCCGTCGGGACGGCCGACGGGGAGCCGAAGTCGAAGCGGAAGCGGCCCGGCTGGTTCTCCGAACCGGCCTGGGCGGCCGTCGGGCCGAGCGCGTCGCGCAGGGCCTGGTGGGTGAGGTGGGTGGCCGAGTGGGCGCGGGCGATGGCGGTGCGGCGACGGTGGTCGATGGAGGCCTCGGCCTTCGAGCCCACGGTCACCTCGCCCACCATGACGACGCCCTTGTGCACGTAGACGCCCGGGACCGGCTTCTGGCAGTCGCGGATCTCGATCACGGCGCCGGAGTCGGCCTTGATCCGGCCGGTGTCGCCGATCTGGCCGCCGCCCTCGGCGTAGAACGGGGTGCGGTCCAGGACGACCTCGACCTCGTCGCCCTCGCGGGCGGCCGGGGAGGAGACGCCGTCGACCAGGATGCCGACGACGGTGGACTCGCCCTCGGTGTGGGTGTAGCCGATGAACTCGGTCTCGCCGGCGGTGTCGGCGATCTCGCGGTAGGCGCCGAGCGAGGCGTGACCGGTCTTCTTGGCCTGGGCGTCGGCCTTGGCGCGCTCCCGCTGCTCCTTCATCAGGCGGCGGAAGCCGTCCTCGTCCACGGAGAGGCCCTGTTCGGCGGCCATCTCGAGGGTGAGGTCGATGGGGAAGCCCCAGGTGTCGTGGAGCAGGAACGCCTTGTCGCCGGCGAGGACCTTGCCGCCGGCGGCCTTGGTCTCGGTGACGGCGGTGTCGAGGATGTTGGTGCCGGCCTTCAGCGTCTTGAGGAAGGCGTTCTCCTCGGCGAGGGCGACCTTCTCGATCCGCTCGCGGTCGGTGACCAGCTCGGGGTACTGCTGGCCCATCATGCCGATGACGACGTCGATGAGGTCCTTGACGACCGGGCCGGTGGCGCCGAGCAGGCGCATGTTGCGGATGGCGCGGCGCATGATGCGGCGCAGCACGTAGCCGCGGCCCTCGTTGCCGGGGGTGACGCCGTCGCCGATGAGCATCACCGAGGTGCGCATGTGGTCGGTGACCACGCGCAGCGAGACGTCGGAGGAGGCGGCGTCGCCGTAGCGGACGCCGGTCAGCTCGGTGGCCTTCTCGATGACGGCCATCGAGGTGTCGATCTCGTACATGTTCTGCACGCCCTGCAGGATCATCGCGAGGCGTTCGAGGCCGAGACCGGTGTCGATGTTCTTGCTGGGCAGGTCGCCGAGGATCTCGAAGTCGTCCTTGCCGGTGCCCTCGCCCCGCTCGTACTGCATGAAGACGAGGTTCCAGATCTCCACGTACCGCTCGTCGTTGACGGCCGGGCCGCCCTCGACGCCGAACTCGGGGCCGCGGTCGTAGTTGATCTCGGAGCACGGGCCGCAGGGGCCGGGGACGCCCATGGACCAGAAGTTGTCCTTCTTGCCCAGGCGCTGGATCCGCTCGGCGGGCACGCCGACGACGTCGCGCCAGATCTGCTCGGCCTCGTCGTCGTCCTGGTAGACGGTGATCCAGAGCTTCTCGGCCTCCAGGCCGTAACCACCCTTGTCCTGGGGGCTGGTGAGCAGCTCCCAGGCGAGCTTGATGGCGCCTTCCTTGAAGTAGTCGCCGAAGGAGAAGTTGCCGCACATCTGGAAGAAGGTGCCGTGGCGGGTGGTCTTGCCGACCTCCTCGATGTCCGGCGTGCGCACGCACTTCTGCACGCTGGTGGCGCGCGGGTACGGCGGCTTGACCTCACCCAGGAAGTAGGGCTTGAACGGCACCATGCCGGCCGGGACGAGGAGCAGAGTCGGGTCGTCCGCGATCAGCGACGCCGAAGGGACGACGGTGTGCCCGCGCTCCTCGAAGAAGCTCAGCCAGCGGCGGCGGATCTCGGCCGACTCCATCAGTGGTCCTCATTCCGGTTGTACGAGTACGTCGGGGCGTACTTCTCGTTGCTGCGGTGGTCTGCGGCGGCGATGTGCCGCCCGGTGGTCCGCCCCGGCTCCAGGGCGGCGGCGCGGGGTCCGGGGTCGACGGGCGCGTTCAGGCCGAGCGCCTCGCCGAGTTCGGCCTCGCGCTGGACCATGTTGTCGCGCACGTCGAGCGCGAAGTCCTTCAGCCGGTGGCCCGCCTCGACGGCCTTGTTCGCCGCCTGCGCGGCGAGGCTCTCGGGGGTGAGCTGTTTCAGCTTGCGGTTGACCTTGGTGGTGGCCCACACGCCGGCGGCTGCGCCGGCGGAGAACCAGAAGGCTCGACGGAACATCGGTGGTTCAGTCCCTCTTCCGCTTCGTCCGGCTGGCCCGGCCTTCGGCCGGGAGGGTTCGGCCCACGATCACGGTGCGCCGGGGTTCGCGCGGCGCCCCGGCCGCGGCGTCGCTGCGGCTCAGCGCGCGGCGCACGCCGTAACCGAAGGCCGCGACCTTGACCAGGGGGCCGCCGAAGGTGGAGGCGACGGTCGTCGACAGCGCGTTGGCGTTCGACGTGACCTCCTGGACGTCCGATGCGATGGCGTCGACCCGGTCGATCTGGGTCTGTGCGGAACGCACGGCCTGGGAGGCGTCGGAGAGCAGCGGGACGGCCTGCTCGGTCACGTCCGCCACCAGCCTGGTCGTCGCCCTGAGCGTCTGGGCCAGTCTCGCCAGGGCTACGGCGAGGAAGGACACCAGGATGGCCCAGAAGACGGCCACCAGGATTCCGGCCACCTCTCCACCGGACACTGCGCACCCGCTCCCTGACATCGGAAAAGTCGTGCCCCGAGCCTATCGCGCCAGGGCGCGCGCCCTGTACCGGTTTCCGCCGCGCGGCGACGCGGCCGTCCCGCCCGCCCCGGGGAACGGCGACGGCCCGCCCCCGTGCACGGAAGAACCGGCACGGCGGCGGGCCGAGGTTGAGCAGCGCACGCCTCGCGGCAAGCGAGCCGAAGGGACACCGACTCCGGCGCCCCGGAGGCGAGCGCAGCTCGCCAATCCGAGCAGGATCAGCGGGCGTAGTACTCGACGACGAGCTGCTCGTCGCAGATCACCGGGATCTCCTTGCGGTTCGGCTCGCGGTCCAGGCGGAACGCCAGGGCCTTGAGGTTCACCTGCAGGTAGCGCGGGATCTCGCCGTCGGGGGCGAAGCCACCCTCGCGGGCGACCTGGAACAGCGTCTTGTCCTTGGAGCGGTCGCGGACCTGCACGACGTCGTCCGGACGGACACGGAAGGACGGCTTGTCGACCTTCTGGCCGTTGACCTGGATGTGGCCGTGGACGACCATCTGGCGGGCCTGGTAGATCGTGCGGGCGATGCCCGAACGCAGGACCAGCGCGTCGAGACGGCGCTCGAGCTCGACGATCAGGGCCTCACCGGTCTTGCCCTGCACCTTGGAGGCACGCTCGTAGGCGCGGACGAGCTGGCGCTCGGACACGTCGTACTGCGCGCGCAGACGCTGCTTCTCGAGCAGACGGACCTTGTAGTCCGAGTTCTGCTTGCGGCCGCGGCCGTGCTCACCCGGCGGGTAGGGGCGGGCCTCGAAGTACTTGACGGCCTTCGGGGTCAGCGCGATGCCGAGGGCACGCGACTTCTTGACCTTGGGGCGGGACTGGTTCGCCATGAACCAAACACCTCATATTTCTGTGTGAATACGGCTCACCAGGGTTAGGGGAGGTCGCATCCGCAGCCCGGGAAACCCGTCCGGTTCCGGAGAACCCGGCGGGCAGCCGCTCCCAGGTCTGGGCACATACGTGCAGCACGCGAGTGGCCCACCGACCGGTGACCCCGGGCGCGTGGACCGGAGGCGGTGGTGGGCTGCCCGCGACACCTTCGACGGTGCGCGACGCTCCTGGATCCCCGGAGCCTCGCGGCTCGGGGTTCCGGCTGGATGTCCCGCCTGGTGCGGTCCGCCGGAGCGGACTACGGGACGCAGCACTTCGGGCAATGGTACAGCCCTCGCCGGGCCGCGAGGACCGCGGGTCAGGACCGGCGGCGGCCGAGGTTCTTGCGGGTCCACTCCACGGCGTCGGCGTACCGGGCCTCGGCGCCGTGCCGGGTGGGGCTGTAGTACTCGCGGTCCTTGATCGCGTCCGGCGCGTACTGCTGGGCGGCGATGCCCTCGGGCAGGTCGTGCGGGTAGACGTACCCCTGGGCGTGCCCCAGCTTGGCGGCGCCCTTGTAGTGCCCGTCGCGCAGGTGCGACGGGACCGGCCCGGCCAGTCCCTTGCGGACGTCCTCCAGCGCGGCGCCGATCGCCGTGGTCGCCGCGTTGGACTTGGGGGCGAGGGCCAGCGCGATGGTGGCGTGGCTCAGCGTGAGGGCGGCCTCCGGGAAGCCGATCATGGCGACGGCCTGCGCCGCGGCCACGGCGACGGACAACGCGTTCGGGTCGGCGAGGCCGATGTCCTCGCTGGCGGAGATCATCAGCCGGCGCGCGATGAACCGAGGGTCCTCCCCCGCGTCGATCATGCGGGCCAGGTAGTGCAGGGCGGCGTCCACGTCGGAGCCCCTGATCGACTTGATCAGCGCGCTGGCCACGTCATAGTGCTGGTCGCCGTCCTTGTCGTAGCGCACGGCGGCGCGGGCGACGGAGTCCTCCAGCGTCTCCAGCGTGATCGCGGCCTCACCCTTGGCCAGGGCCGAACCCGCGCCCGCCTCCAGGGCCGTCAGGGCGCGGCGGGCGTCACCGCCGGCGACCCGCAGCAGGTGCTCCTCGGCGTCCTCGGGCAGCTCCACCGAGCCGCCGAGCCCTCGCTCGTCGCTCACCGCGCGGTGCAGCAGACCGCGCAGGTCCTCGTCGGTGAGCGGTTCCAGGGTCAGCAGCAGGGAGCGCGAGAGCAGCGGGGAGATCACCGAGAAGTACGGGTTCTCGGTGGTGGCGGCGATCAGGGTGACCCAGCGGTTCTCCACCGCCGGAAGCAGGGAGTCCTGCTGGGCCTTGCTGAAGCGGTGGATCTCGTCGAGGAAGAGGACGGTCTCCTTGCCGAAGCCGCCGGTGGCGCGGCGCGCGCCGTCGATGACCGCCCGGACCTCCTTGACGCCGGCGGTGATCGCGGAGAGCTCCACGAACCGCTTGTCGGTGGCCTTGGAGATCACGTACGCGAGCGTCGTCTTGCCCGTCCCCGGCGGCCCCCAGAGGATCACCGAGGAGGGTCCGGCGGGGCCGGAGGCGCCTTCGCCGACCAGGCGGCGCAGCGGGGAGCCGGGCTTCAGCAGGTGCCCCTGGCCCACGACCTCGTCAAGGGTGCGGGGGCGCATCCGGACCGCCAGCGGACTGGCGGCCGGGTCCTTCTCCTGGCGTTCTTCGGCTGCGGCGGTGAACAGGTCGGGCTCCACACCGAAACCCTAAGCCACGGCGCCGACAACGCGGCCGGGGCCGGTCAGGCCCAGAGGTTGGCGCCCCAGCGGGTGAAGATCAGGATGGCGACGATGCCGAGGTGCAGCACCGGGAGCGCCCAGGTGAACTCGGCGAAGAAGTTCCGCAGCCCCTTGGGCGCGGGCAGGAAGCCGTTGCGGACGTTGAACGAGGTCACGTACCAGAACATCAGGATGGTGACGGTCCAGGCGAGCATGCACCACAGGCAGAGGCGGTTGATCTCGTACAGGGACTGGATCATCAGCCAGGTGCAGAAGCCCACGCCGAAGAGCGTGCCGGCGTTGAAGGTGAGCCAGTACCAGCGGGGGAACCGGGCGCCCGCGATCACGCTCATGCCCACGGCGACGACGATGCCGTAGGTGACCAGGCCCAGCAGCGGGTTCGGGAAGCCGAAGACCGAGGCCTGGTCGCTCTGCATGATGCTCACGCAGGAGAAGATCGGGTTCAGGCTGCAGGCCGGCTTGTAGGACGGGTCCTCGAGCAGGTGGAACTTGTCCATCGTGATGATGCCCGAGGCGAACACGCCGAGCAGGCCGGTGATCACCAGCAGCACACCGAAGGCCCGGCTGCCGCCCGCCCGGCGCGGACCGTCGTCCCCGGTCCGGGGCGCCGGCACGTCGTGCACTGTCGTCATGCTGCTCATCACACCGATTCCCTGGCGTCGAAGGGGCTGGGCACGGCCATTGTGCCGCACTCTGGCACGCCCGCCGTTCGATGGACGTAAATGGGTCCCCACGGCTGCGCCGAAGGGCCCTCCGGCCGGGAACACCCGTTCCAGGGACGCACCCGCGCACGGGCGGGAACGCGAAGGGCGCCCCCTCCTCGCGGAGGAGGCGCCCCGGGCGCGGGCGGCGGGCGTCAGCCGAGGCGGGACTCGAGTTCCGCGACGATCTCGCCGACGCCGATGGCCGTCTGCTCGCCGGACTCCATGTCCTTGAGCTGGACGACGCCCTCGGCGAGGTCCCGCTCACCGGCCACCAGGGTGAACCGGGCGCCGGAGCGGTTGGCGGCCTTCATGGCCGCCTTGAGCCCCTTGTTGCCGTACCCGAAGTCCGCGGCGATGCCCACCTTGCGCAGCTCGGTGACCTTGGCGAACAGCAGCCGCCGCGCCTCCTCGCCCAGCGGGACGGCGAAGACGCTGGTGGTGGCGGGCAGGTCCAGCTCGACGCCCTCCGCCTCCAGGGCCAGCACGGTGCGGTCGACGCCGAGCGCCCAGCCCACGGACGGCAGCGCCGGGCCGCCGATCATCTCGGAGAGGCCGTCGTACCGGCCGCCGCCGCCCACCGCGGACTGGGAGCCGAGGCCGTCGTGGACGAACTCGAAGGTGGTGCGGGTGTAGTAGTCGAGGCCGCGGACCAGCTTCGGGTCGTCCTCGAAGGCGACGCCCGCCGCGGTGATCAGCTCGCGGACCTCCTCGTGGTAGGCCTTGCACGCCTCGCACAGGTGGTCCTGGAGCAGCGGCGCGCCCACGAGCTGCTGCTGCACGTCGGCCCGCTTGTCGTCGAGGACGCGCAGCGGGTTGATCTCGGCCCGGCGCAGCGTCTCCTCGTCGAGGTCCAGGCCGCGCAGGAAGTCCTGGAGGGCGGCCCGGTAGGCGGGGCGGCACTCCTTGTCGCCGAGGCTGTTGAGCAGGATGCGGAAGTTCCGCAGGCCCAGCGAGCGGTAGGCCTGGTCGGCCAGGATGATCAGCTCGGCGTCCAGCGCGGGGTCCTCGGCGCCGATCGCCTCGGCGCCGACCTGGGAGAAGTGGCGGTAGCGGCCCTTCTGCGGGCGCTCGTAGCGGTAGTAGGAGCCCGAGTACCAGAGCTTGACGGGCAGGTTGCCGGCCTTGTGGAGGTTGGCCTCCAGCGCGGCGCGGAGCACGGAGGCGGTGCCCTCGGGACGCAGGGCGAGCCGGTCGCCGCCCTTGGTCTCGAAGGCGTACATCTCCTTGGTGACGATGTCGGTGGACTCGCCGACGCCGCGGGCGAACAGCTCGACGTTCTCGAAGCCGGGGGTCTCGATGTAGCCGTAGCCGGAGTTGCGCAGCGGGGCGGCGATCGCCTCGCGCACGGCGAGGTACCGGGCGGAGCTCGGCGGGATCAGGTCGTACGTGCCCTTGGGGGCCTTGAAAGTGCTCACGGGTGTTCTCTCGTCACATTCCTCGTCGGGGGGCCTGGAAGCCCTCCGGGCCGGCGGCCACCTGCCGCAGATAGGGGTTGGTGGCGCGCTCCTGGCCGATGGTCGTCTGGGGGCCGTGGCCGGACAGGACGACGGTGGTGTCCTCCAGCGGCAGGCACACGCGGGCCAGCGACGCGAGCATGTCGTCCATGTCGCCGCCCGGCAGGTCGGTCCGTCCGATGGAGCCGGCGAACAGCAGATCCCCGGAGAAGAAGACGGACGGCACGTCCGCGTTCTCGGGCATCCGGAAGGTCACCGACCCCTTGGTATGGCCGGGAGCGTGCGCCACGGAGAACTCCAGCCCGGCGAGCTCCAGCCGCGAGCCGTCGGTGAGCTCCCGGACGTCGTCGGGCTCGCCCACGGCCAGCTCACCCATGAGCGGCATGCCGATGGACCGGCCGAGCGCCTTCTCGGGGTCGCTCATCATGTACCGGTCCGACGGGTGGATCCAGGCGGGCACGTCGTGCGCGCCGCACACCGGGACCACCGAGGCGACGTGGTCGATGTGTCCATGGGTGAGGACGACCGCGACGGGCTTGAGCCGATGCTTCCTGAGTGTCTCCTCGACTCCCGCGGCGGCCTGGTGGCCGGGGTCGATGATCACGCACTCCTCGCCGGCACCGGGGGCGACGAGATAACAGTTCGTCCCCCAGGCACCGGCCGGGAACCCGGCAATGAGCACGATCGTCCCTCATATGTCGATACGGGCGGGCGGCGTTCCGGCCACCCTGGCGTCAGCAGCCTACCGGCGCTGCCGAATCATCGGCGAACCCATATACGGTACGGGGCACACGCACGCGGTCGGCTCAGGAGGCCCAAGCGGCCCGGTCGACGCACGATTCGCACGAGGAGTGAGACCCGGTGGTCACCCAGGAACAGCGGCGGCGTCAGCTCGCCCGGGAGAAGTTCTTGCGCCAGCAGCAGCGGCGCACCGACGCCCGCCGCAAGGCGCGCATGCGGAACGCGGTGATCGCGTCGGTCCTCGGCGTGGTCCTGGTCGGCAGCCTCGCGCTGTACACCACGGGGACGCTGCGGGGCGACGACGACAACGTGGCCAAGAGCGCGGAGGCGTCCCCGAGCGCCGAGCCGTCCAAGAAGGCCCCGGACCCGTGCGAGAAGCCGGCCGCGGGCGAGATCGAGAAGATGACGTTCGACAAGGAGCCGGCGCTCAAGATCGACACGTCCGCGCAGTACACGATGACGCTGGACACCACCTGCGGGGAGATGTCGGTCGAGCTGGACGCCAAGGGCGCGCCGCACACCGTGAACTCCTTCGAGTTCCTGGCGGGCAAGGGCTACTTCGACCACACCAAGTGCCACCGCCTGACCACCCAGGGCATCTACGTGCTCCAGTGCGGCGACCCGACGGCCCAGGGCTCCGGCGGTCCCGGGTACGAGATCAAGGACGAGAACCTCAAGTCCGACGCCCTGAAGAAGGACACCTACCCGACGGGCACGGTCGCGATGGCCAACGCCGGTCCGAACACCAACGGCAGCCAGTTCTTCCTGGTCTACCAGGACAGCCCGCTGCCGCCGAACTACACGCCGTTCGGCAAGCTCGACAAGAAGGGGCTGGCGGTCCTGGAGAAGATCGCCAAGGCCGGTGAGAGCACCGGCATGGGGGACGGCGCCCCCAACGCGACGGTGGTCATCAACAAGGCGACCGTCACCAAGTCCTGAGCCGTGGACGCCTTCCCGCGGGCCGATATTCGGTCGCGCGGGATGCGGACAGGCCACCCGCCGGTCGCCTATGTTGACCGGTGACGAAACTGTGGAGGATGCCCGGGGCCACGAAACCCCCCGCGGCATCATGTGGAGGAGGCGCTGTGAGCAGCGACCCGTGGGGCCGCGTCGACGAGACGGGGACCGTGTACGTGCGTACGGCCGACGGCGAGAAGGTCGTCGGTTCCTGGCAGGCCGGCTCCCCTGACGAGGCGTTGGCCTACTTCGAGCGCAAGTACGAGGGCCTGGTTGTCGAGATCGGCCTCCTCGAGCGGAGGGTGCGGACCACCGACCTCGCCGCCAAGGACGCCCTGGCCGCTGTCGAGCACCTGCGTGAGCAGGTCGACGCCCATCACGCGGTGGGCGACCTGGACGCGCTGCGCAAGCGTCTGGACAAGCTGGTGGAGACGGTCGATTCCCGTCGCGAGGAGCGCAAGGCGCAGCGGGCGAAGCAGTCGGAGGAGGCCCGTCAGGCCAAGGAGGCGCTGGTCGCCGAGGCCGAGGAGCTGGCCCGGTCCGAGCAGTGGCGGTCGGCCGGCGAGCGGCTGCGCGCGCTGGTGGACACCTGGAAGGGGCTGCCGCGGCTGGACCGCAAGTCCGACGACGAGCTGTGGCACCGCTTCTCGCACGCCCGCAGCGCGTTCTCCAAGCGCCGCAAGGCGCACTTCGCTCAGCTGGACCAGCAGCGCGAGGACGCCCGCAAGGTCAAGGAGCGGCTGGTCGCCGAGGCGGAGTCGCTCTCCGGCTCGACGGACTGGGGTCCGACGGCCGCCCGTTACCGCGAGCTGATGACCGAGTGGAAGGCGGCGGGCCGCGCCCAGCGCGAGCACGAGGACGAACTGTGGAACCGCTTCCGCGGCGCCCAGGACGTCTTCTTCGCCGCCCGCAGCTCGGTCTTCGCCGAGCGGGACGCCGAGCAGGCGGAGAACCTGAAGCTGAAGGAGGAGCTGGCCGGGGAGGCCGAGAAGCTCCTGCCCGTCACCGACCTCAAGGCCGCGCGCGCCGCCTTCCGTGCGATCAACGAGCGGTGGGAGGCCGTCGGCCACGTCCCGCGGGACGCCCGGCCGAAGGTCGAGGGCCGGATGCACGCGGTGGAGCGGGCGATCCAGGAGGCCGAGGAGGCCGAGTGGAAGCGCACCAACCCGGAGGCGCGGGCGCGTGCGGCCGGTCTGACCGGTCAGCTGCAGGCCGCGGTGGACAAGCTCGAGGGCCAGATCGAGCAGGCCCGCGCGCAGGGCAACACCGCGCGGGCGGAGAAGCTCGAGCGTGAGCTGGCGGGGCGTCGGGCCCTGCTGGACCAGGCCCTCAAGGGTCTGCAGGAGTTCGGCGGCTGACGCCCTCCAGGAGTGCGGCGGCCGACGCCCCTCCGACGCCGACGCCCCCGGTCGCCTCTGCGGCCGGGGGCGTCGTTCGTGTGCGGGCCCGGGCGGGGCGTCAGCGGGTCTGGCGCGCGGAGGTCACCCGGTAGACGTCGTAGACGCCCTCCACACCGCGGACGGCCTTCAGGACGTGGCCCAGGTGTTTGGGGTCGCCCATCTCGAAGGTGAACCGCGAGGTCGCCACCCGGTCGCGGGAGGTCTGCACCGCCGCGGACAGGATGTTGACGTGCTGGTCGGACAGGACCCGGGTGACGTCGGAGAGCAGCCGGGACCGGTCCAGCGCCTCGACCTGGATGGCGACCAGGAACACCGAGGACTGGGTGGGCGCCCACTCGACCTCGAGCATCCGCTCGGGTTCGCGGGAGAGCGAGTCGACGTTGACGCAGTCGGTGCGGTGCACGGAGACGCCGCTGCCCCGGGTGACGAAGCCGATGATCGGGTCGCCGGGCACCGGGGTGCAGCACCGGGCCAGCTTGACCCACACGTCGTCGACGCCCTTGACGACGACGCCTGGGTCGGCGCTGGAGCGGCGCTTGCGGGTGCGCGCCGGCGGCACGCTCTCGTCGATCTCCTCGCTGGCGGCCTCCTCGCCGCCCATCGCCTGGACCAGCTTCTGCACGACGTTCTGCGCGGCCACATGGCCCTCGCCGATCGCGGCGTACAGGGAGGAGATGTCCGGGTAGCGCATCTCGTGGGCGATGGTGACCAGGGAGTCGCCGGTGAGGATGCGCTGGATCGGCAGGTTCTGCTTGCGCATGGCCCGCGCGATGGCGTCCTTGCCGTGCTCGATGGCCTCGTCCCGGCGCTCCTTGGAGAACCAGGCGCGGATCTTGTTGCGGGCGCGGGGCGACTTGACGAAGCCGAGCCAGTCACGGGAGGGACCCGCGTTGTCGGCCTTGGAGGTGAACACCTCGACGGTGTCGCCGTTGTCCAGGGTGGACTCCAGCGGGACCAGGCGGCCGTTGACGCGGGCGCCTATGGTGCGGTGGCCGACCTCGGTGTGGACGGCGTAGGCGAAGTCGACGGGCGTCGCCCCGGCGGGCAGCGCTATGACGTCGCCCTTGGGGGTGAAGACGAAGACCTCGTTGCGCGACAGGTCGAAGCGCAGGGAGTCCAGGAACTCGCCGGGGTCCTCGGTCTCCTTCTGCCAGTCGAGGAGCTGGCGCAGCCACGCCATGTCGTTGACCGCGTCCTTGTCCTTGCCGGAGCCCGCGGAGCGCGGGGAGTCGGTGCGGACCTTGGAGGCTCCGGCCACGGCCTCCTGCTTGTACTTCCAGTGCGCGGCGATGCCGTACTCGGCGCGGCGGTGCATGTCGAAGGTGCGGATCTGCAGCTCGACGGGCTTGCCGCCGGGGCCGATGACCGTCGTGTGCAGCGACTGGTACATGTTGAACTTGGGCATCGCGATGTAGTCCTTGAACCGGCCGGGGACCGGGTTCCAGCGCGCGTGCACCGTGCCGAGGGCCGCGTAGCAGTCGCGGACGGTGTCCACGAGGACGCGGATGCCCACCAGGTCGTAGATCTCCGCGAAGTCGCGGCCGCGGACGATCATCTTCTGGTAGACGCTGTAGTAGTGCTTGGGGCGGCCGGTGACGGTCGCCTTGATGCGGGCGGCCCGCAGGTCGGCCTGGACCTCGTCGATGACGGTGGCGAGGTACTCGTCGCGCTTGGGGGCGCGCTCGGCGACCAGGCGGACGATCTCGTCGTACATCTTGGGGTAGAGGATCGCGAACGCGAGGTCCTCCAGCTCCCACTTGATGGTGTTCATGCCCAGCCGGTGGGCCAGCGGGGCGTAGATCTCCAGGGTCTCGCGGGCCTTCTTCTCCTGCTTCTCCCGCTTGAGGTAGCGCATGGTGCGCATGTTGTGCAGGCGGTCCGCGAGCTTGATCACCAGGACCCGGGGGTCCTTGGCCATGGCGACGACCATCTTGCGCACGGTCTCGGCCTGCGCGGCCTCGCCGAACTTGACCTTGTCCAGCTTGGTCACGCCGTCGACCAGCAGGGCCACCGTGTCGCCGAAGTCCTGGCGCAGCTGTTCGAGGCCGTACTCGGTGTCCTCGACGGTGTCGTGGAGCAGGCCGGCCATCAGCGTCGCCGGGTCCATGCCGAGCTCGGCGAGGATGGTGGTGACCGCGAGCGGGTGGGTGATGTACGGGTCGCCGCTCTTGCGCTTCTGCCCGCGGTGCCAGCGTTCGGCGACCTGGTAGGCCTTCTCGATCTGGCGGAGCGTGGACGTCTCGGTCTTGGGGTCGTTGCCGCGCACTATCCGCAGCAGCGGTTCCAGGACGGGGTTGTACGCGCTGGAGCGCTGCACGCCGAGGCGGGCCAGGCGGGCGCGGACGCGGCTGGAGGAGCCGGAGCGGGGGGCGGCGCCCGTGCCGCTGGCGCCGGCGGGGCCGGTGGTGCGGGACGAGGGCCTCGGGCGGGCCGCCTCCTCGGCGGGCGCGGCGGCCCGGTCCTGCGCGCGCTCCCGGCCTGCGGGCTCCTCGCGGATGTCCTGCGCGTCCGTGTCCGGCGCGGGGCTCGCCGCGTCGCCCCTCGCCCGCTCGGGCTGGGCGGCGGTCAGTGACTGGGCCTCGTCTGGCAAGAGGACTCCTCGGGCGCGTTCCGGGTCACCCGGTCGGGCCCCGGAGATCCCATGGTAGCGAGCGTTCCCCCTTCGACGCCCGTCAGCCTGACGCGGGCGCTGTTTTCCGCGGCGGGGGCGGTGCGGGAGGCAAGGGCTCGGACGCCGCGGACGGAGACGGAGGAACGGCGTCGGGCCCGGCGGAGGTCCGCCGGGCCCGACACGGTGGGGCGAGGGGGGTCAGACGACCAGGAGGGCCGCCAGGGGCGCGCCGGCGAGGGCGGGCTCCAGGCGGGCGCGGCCGCCGAGGAAACCGAGCTCCATCAGCACGGCCAGGCCCGCGACCTCGGCGCCCGCCCGGCGGACGAGCTGGAGGGAGGCCTCCGCCGTGCCGCCGGTGGCGAGGACGTCGTCGACGACCAGGATCCGGTCCTCGGCGGACAGGTCCTCCGCGTGCACCTCGATCTCGGCCGATCCGTACTCCAGGTCGTATGCCTGGCTCAGCGTGGCCCCCGGCAGCTTGCCGGCCTTGCGGACCGGAACGAAGCCGATCCCGGCCCGCACCGCCGCGGGCGCGCCCAGGATGAAGCCGCGGGCCTCCAGGCCCACGATCTTCGTCGCCCCGGTGTGCACCGCGATGTCGGCGAGCGCGTCGGTGAGCGCCGCGAACGCCGCCGGGTCCGCCAGCAGCGGCGTGATGTCCTTGAACTTCACGCCGGGCTCGGGGTAGTCCTCGACCTCGCGGATGCGGCTGAGCAGGAGCTCCTGGATGTCCGTCACGGGGTCACCGCCTCCTTCCGGAGGCCCGGCCGCTGCGACCGGTGCGCGGGCCCACCACGGCGGGCCCGGTCTCCGGCGCGTCCTCGTCGACCGCGTCCGCGTCGGCCACGGCCGTGGCACCCTCGCCGGCCTGCGCGCGCTTGGCGAGCACCCGCTTGCGCAGGGCCTTCATCTCCGGCTCGCGCTCCTTGAGGTCGGCGACGAGCGGGGTGGCGATGAAGATCGACGAGTAGGCGCCGGCCGCGAGGCCCACGAAGATCGACAGGGAGATGTCGTTCAGCATGCCGGCGCCGAGGACGCCACCGCCGATGAACAGCAGGCCCGCCACCGGCAGCAGCGCCACCACGGTGGTGTTGATGGACCGGACGAGCGTGCCGTTGATGGAGCGGTTGGCGACGTCCCGGTAGGTCCAGCGGGTCTGCTTGGTGATCCCCTGCGTGCCCTCCTTGAGGCTGTCGAAGACGACGACCGTGTCGTAGAGGGAGTAACCGAGGATGGTCAGCAGACCGATCACCGTGCCCGGCGTGACCTCGAAGCCCACCAGGGCGTAGATGCCGACGGTGATGGTGATGTCGTGGATCAGGGCCACCAGCGCGGCCAGGGCCATGCGCCATTCGAAGGCGATGGCCAGGTAGATCACGACCAGGACCATGAAGATCGCCAGGCCCTGCCAGGCCTTGTCGGCGATCTGCTCGCCCCAGCTCGGGCCGACCAGCTCGGCGTTGATCTGCTCGGAGTCGACGTCGAGCCGCTCTGCCAGTTCCGCCTTGATGGCGTCCGACCTGTCGGTGTCGATGCCGGCGACCTGGACGCGCATGCCGCCGGTGCCGAGGCCCTGGACGATGGCGTCCTGGCCGGACGCCTCCTCCGCGATCTCCTCGGTCTGGGTGACCGAGAGGCTGGTCTTCGGGGTGGTGAAGACGGCGCCGCCCTGGAACTCGATGCCCATGTGGAGACCCTTGAAGGTCAGGCCGAGGATGGCGACGACCGTGATCGCGATCGAGACGCCGTACCAGACGAAGCGCTTGCCGACGAAGTCGTAGCCGACCTCGCCGCGGTGGAGCCGGGCGCCGAGGTTGCCGAGTTTCGACATCTCAGGCCTCCTTCGGTTCGACGAGGGCGGAGGAACGACGGGTGCGGCGCAGCGGGGGCTGCACACCCAGACGCTTCGGGTCCAGGCCGGACCACGGGTGGCCGCTGGAGAAGAACTTGGTGCGGGCCAGGAGCGTCATCAGCGGCTTGGTGAAGAAGAACACCACGACCACGTCGAGCAGCGTGGTCAGGCCGAGGGTGAACGCGAAGCCCTGCACCTTGCCGACGGTCACCACGAAGAGGACGGCGGCGGCGAGGAACGACACGAAGTCGGAGACCAGGACGGTGCGCCGGGCACGGGGCCAGGCCCGCTCGACGGCGGGACGCAGCGTGCGTCCGTCGCGGATCTCGTCCCGGATGCGTTCGAAGTACACGATGAACGAGTCCGCCGTGATGCCGATGGCGACGATGGCGCCGCAGACGGCCGGCAGGTTCAGCGCGAAGCCGATGGCCGGGCCGAGCAGCGACATGATCGTGTAGGTCAGCACCGCGGAGACGCCCAGCGACAGGAGCGCGACGAAACCGAGACCGCGGTAGTAGGTCAGCAGGTAGATCACGACCAGCGCGAGGCCGATGGCGCCGGCGATCAGGCCGCCCTCGAGCTGCTCGCTGCCGAGCGCCGGGGTGACCGTGGTGACGCTGTCCTCCTCGAAGGAGAGCGGCAGGGCGCCGTAGGACAGCATGTTGGCCAGCGACTGCGCCTCCTCCTGCCCGAAGCTGCCGGAGATCTCGGCGTTGCCGCCGGTCAGCGCCTGGCTCACGTACGGGTCGGAGATGACCTCGTTGTCGAGGACGATGGCGAACTGGTTCTGCGGGCTGGGCTGCGTGGCGAGCTTGCCGGTGATGTCGGCGAACTTGTCGGCGCCCTTGTCCGTGAACTCCATGGTGACGGTCCAGCCGGCGCCGGTCTGCGTGTTGTAGACCGCCTGGGCGTCGTCGACGTCGGTGCCGTCGACCGCGGCGGGGCCGAGCACGTACTTCTGCCACTGGCCCTGGGCGTTCTGGCCGCAGGCGACCATGGAGTCGGAGGGCTTGCTGCCCTCGCCCGCGCCGGAGCGCTGCTTTGCGTCGGTGCAGTCGAGCGTGGCGTACTGCGCCTGGACCTTCTCGTCCACGGGCGCGGTGGCCGCGGGGGCGGGGGTCTCGGCCGGGGCCTCGGGGGCGCCGGAGGCGTCCGGCGAGGGAGAGGCGGTGGCGGCCTTGAGGCCCTCGGTCAGGGCACGGCCCTGCGGCGAGGCGTCCGCGGACGGGTCGGAGGCGGCGGGCGCGGAGGGCGAGTCGCTCGCCTTCCCGCTGGGCTTCCCGGAGGGCTCTGCCGACGGGGAGGCCCCGTCGGTGGCGCCCGGCGTCGGGACGGGCTGGGCCCCGGAGACCTCGGTCTGCAGCACGGGGCGGAAGTACAGCTTGGCGGTGGTGCCGACCTGGTCCCGGGCCTGCTGCGAGTTCGTGCCCTTGGGGATGTTGACGATGATGTTGCGGTCGCCCTGGGTCTGGACCTCGGCCTCGGAGACGCCCAGGCCGTTGACCCGGCGCTCCATGATGTCGACCGCCGTGGCCATGTTCGTCGGGTTGATCGCCGACTCCTGGCCCTGCTCGGCCACCGCGCGCAGCGTGATGCTGGTGCCGCCGGCCAGGTCGATGCCGAGACGCGGGGTGGTGTGACCGGAGGCGAACATGCCTCCGGTGAGCGCCACCATGGCGATCAGGATCAGGGCGAGGGCGCGTCCCGGCTTGCTCGGCGCGTTCGCGCTGCGGCCCTTCTTAGGTGCTGCCACCTTCTCGTACTCCCTCTCGGGCCGCCGCGCGCCCCTGAGGGGCCGGCGGGCGGCCATGACAAGTTCGGACCCCGTACGGAACGCGGGCGTTCCCCCCCGGGGTGCGCGGGGCGCGACCAGTCACCCCCCACGCAGGAGCGTGCCTACTTGGCGTCGGACTCGCCGTCGGTCTTCTTCGGCTCGTCCTCCGCCTTCTTGCCGAGGTCGACCTTGTCGCCGGCGCCGGCGTCCGTGTCCGCCTCGGTGAGGGAGGAGGCGTCGTCGGGAACGACGTCGTCCTTGAGGTCGGCCTCGATGCCGTGCACGATCCGGTTGTACTCGTCGTCGGGGAGCACCGCGGCGATGGCGTTCTTCGCGAAGAGCAGTTCGACGCCCGGGCCGGCGTCGAGGAGCACGGTCTCGTCGCTGACCTCCTTGACCGTGGCGTACATGCCCCCGATCGTCCGGATGCCGGTGCCGGGCTGCATCTGATTCCGCATCTCGGCCGCCTGCTGCTGCTTCTTCTTGGCCGAGCGGGTCATCAGGAACATGGCCCCGATAAGAATGATGAACGGGAAAAGGGTCAAGATATCCACGGGACGGAGATTTCCTTCGCACGACCGCGATGGTGAGCGGCCTGTTGACGGGGGCTTGGGGGCGCCGCCCCACAGGGGCGGCATCGGCGGAGTCTAAGCGAGCCCGCGCAGATGGAACAACGCCCAGCATGTCACCGGGGTTCCTTCCGTAGCGAGCTTTACCTGCCGTCACACGTCGTCACGCCCCGAACAGGTCGCCTTGTCCCGCTTGACCGGCCCGCCCGGCGCCGGGCGCGGACGCCTGCGGCGGGGTCAGTCCGAGGTGGGCCCACGCGGCGGGCGTGGCGATCCGGCCGCGGGGCGTGCGGGCGAGCAGTCCTTCCCGGACCAGGAACGGCTCGGCCACCTCCTCGACCGTCTCGCGCTCCTCCCCCACCGCGACGGCGAGCGTGGACAGGCCCACCGGGCCGCCGCCGAACAGCTTGAGCAGCGCCTCCAGCACCCCCCGGTCCAGCCGGTCCAGTCCGCGGGAGTCGACCTCGTAAACCTGGAGCGCCGCGGATGCCACCTCACGGGTGATCACGCCGTCCACCTTGACCTGGGCGTAGTCGCGGACCCGGCGCAGCAGCCGGTTGGCGATGCGGGGCGTGCCGCGGGAGCGGCCGGCGATCTCGGCGGCGCCCTCGGCGTCGATCTCCACGTCGAGCAGTCGGGCCGAGCGGTGGATGACCCGCTCCAGCTCCTGGGGGGAGTAGAACTCCATGTGGGCGGTGAAGCCGAAGCGGTCCCGCAGCGGCGGGGGCAGCAGACCGGCCCGGGTGGTGGCCCCGACCAGGGTGAACGGGGGCAGCTCGAGCGGGATCGCCGTGGCGCCGGGCCCCTTGCCGACGACCACGTCGACCCGGAAGTCCTCCATCGCCATGTACAGCATCTCCTCGGCGGGCCGCGACATGCGGTGGATCTCGTCGAGGAAGAGGACCTCGCCCTCCTGGAGGGAGGAGAGGATCGCGGCGAGGTCGCCGGCGTGCTGGATCGCGGGGCCGCTGGTGATGCGGATGGGGGCGCCCATCTCGGCGGCGATGATCATCGAGAGGGTGGTCTTGCCCAGGCCGGGCGCGCCGGAGAGCAGGACGTGGTCGGCGGTGGCGCCGCGGGCGCGGGCGGCCCGCAGCACCAGGTCGAGCTGTTCGCGGACCTTCTCCTGGCCGATGAACTCGTCCAGGTCCTTGGGGCGCAGCGCGGCCTCGACGGCCTGGTCGTCGCCGTCCGCGGACGCGCCGACCAGCCGCTCGGCGGCGGGGTAGGCGCCACCGGCGGTGCCGGCCGTGCCGTCGGACATGCCGTCGGACGTGTCGTCCCAGTTCACCGGGGTCTCCTAGCGGGCTCGGTTGAGGGTCTGCAGCGCCGCCTTCAGCAGGCGTCCGATCTGCGGGTCGGTCTCCGCCTCGGCCTGGGGGGCGACCGCCTCGACGGCGTCGTCCGCCTCGCGGGCGGCGTAGCCGAGGCCGACCAGGGCGGCGTGCAGCTGGTCGCGCCAGCCCGCCGGTCCGGCGGCGCCGGCGGTGGCGGGGCGGGGGGCCGAGCCGACGGGCGCGCCGAGGCGGTCCTTGAGCTCCAGCAGCAGCTTCTGGGCGCCCTTCTTGCCGATGCCGGGGACGGCGGTCAGCGCCTTCTCGTCCCCGGCGGCGACCGCCCGGCGCAGCGCGTCGGGGCTGTGCACGGCGAGCATGGCCTGGGCGAGCCGGGGGCCGACGCCGCTGGCCGTCTGCAGCAGCTCGAACACCTGGCGCTCGTCGTCGTCGGCGAAGCCGTAGAGGGTCAGCGAGTCCTCGCGGACCACCAGGGAGGTGGCCAGCCGGGCGTTCTCCCCCTGGCGGAGGGCGGCGAGGGTGCCGGGGGTGCACTGGACGGCGATGCCGATGCCGCCCACCTCGACCACGGCGGAGTCCGGGGCGAGGGCGGCGACGGGGCCGCTCACGAAGGCGATCATGCGGGGCGGCCTTTCGGTTGCGGGGTGGTGGCGGGTGCGGTGGTGGTGGCGGGTGCGGTGGTGGTCCGCGGGGCCGCGGCGCGCGGGGTGGTCTCCGGCGCGGCGGCGGGGGCGGGAGCGGCGGGGGCTTCGGGCCCGGTGCCGCCGGTGCCGCGAAGGCCGGGACCGGCTGCGGGGCCTCCGGGGTCGGCTGCGGCGCTTCCGGGGCCGGGCGCGGGCCCGGGCGCTTCCGGCGGCGTGGCCCCGGTGGCGGGCGCGGCCTGTGGGGGCCTGGCGCGGGCCGGGCGGGGGCGGCCGAGGGTGCGCGCGGTGTGCTGGTTCCTCAGCGCCTGCCGGTCCACCGCGAGCCGCAGGCGGTTCTGCGCCGGGGCCCGCCAGATGTGGCAGATGGCCAGGGCCAGCGCGTCCGCCGCGTCGGCCGGCTTGGGCGGGGCGTCCAGCCGCAGCAGGCGCGTGACCATGGCTCCGACCTGCGCCTTGTCCGCCCGGCCGCTGCCGGTGACGGCGGCCTTGACCTCACTGGGGGTGTGCAGCGCGACGGGGATGCCGCGGCGGGCGGCGCAGACCATGGCGACGGCGCTTGCCTGGGCGGTGCCCATCACCGTGCGGACGTTGTGCTGGGCGAAGACCCGCTCGACGGCGACGAACTCCGGGCGGTACTCGTCGAGCCACCGCTCCAGCCCTTCCTCCAGGGCGACCAGCCGCAGCGCGGGCTCGGCGTCCGTGGGCGTGCGGACCACGCCGACGCCGCGCATGGTCAGCGGCCGTCCGGCCACGCCCTCGACCACGCCGACGCCGCACCGGGTCAGCCCCGGGTCCACCCCCAGTACGCGCACCGCGTTCGCCTCCCGGCCTCGTTCCGCGTTCGTTCACGTGTTCCCGCAGGCAGGAAGGCTATCGCGCCGCACCGACAGGACCCCTGAAGCAGACGGCGGGCCGGCGGAACGTGTCCGTCCCGCCGGCCCGCCGCACGCGCGATCAGGCGTCGACCTTCTCCATGACCTCGTCGGAGACGTCGAAGTTCGCGTAGACGTTCTGCACGTCGTCGCTGTCCTCGAGCGCGTCGATCAGCTTGAAGATCTTGCGCGCGCCCTCCTCGTCCAGCTCGACCTGCATGGTGGGGACGAAGTTGGCGTCGGCCGAGTCGTAGTCGATGCCGGCGTCCTGGAGCGCGGTGCGGACCGCGACCAGGTCGGTGGCCTCGCTGAGGACCTCGAAGGTCTCGCCGAGGTCGTTGACCTCCTCGGCGCCCGCGTCCAGGACGGCGGCCAGGACGTCGTCCTCGGACAGCTCGCCCTTGGGGACGATCACCACGCCCTTGCGGTTGAACAGGTACGACACCGAGCCGGGGTCGGCCATCGAGCCGCCGTTGCGGGTCATGGCGACGCGGACGTCGGAGGCGGCGCGGTTGCGGTTGTCGGTGAGGCACTCGATGAGCACCGCGACGCCGTTCGGGCCGTAACCCTCGTACATGATCGTCTCGTAGTCGACGCCGCCGGCCTCGAGGCCGCCGCCGCGCTTGACGGCCGAGTCGATGTTCTTGTTCGGGACCGACGACTTCTTCGCCTTCTGGATGGCGTCGTAGAGCGTCGGGTTGCCGTCCGGGTCGGCGCCGCCGGTCCGCGCAGCGACCTCGATGTTCTTGATCAGCTTCGCGAAGAGCTTGCCGCGCTTGGCGTCGATCACGGCCTTCTTGTGCTTCGTCGTAGCCCATTTAGAGTGGCCGGACATCTGCCTGTCTCCTTCGCGTTACCCATCTCCGTACGAACGCCAGAGATCCTACAAGGCTCCCGCTGTCCGCTTCGCCCGCACCATCCCGGTGAACAGCGCGTGCACCCGGCAGTCGCCGGTGAGTTCCGGGTGGAAGGCGGTGGCCAGGGCGTTGCCCTGGCGCACGGCGACCACCGCGCCCTCGTGCCGGGCGAGGACCTCCACGCCCTCCCCGACCGACTCGGCCAGGGGCGCGCGGATGAACACCCCCGGCACGGGGTCGCCCGTCACCCCGGCCACGTCGAGCGGCGCCTCGAAGGACTCGTTCTGCCGCCCGAAGGCGTTGCGGCGCACGGTCATGTCGATGCCGCCGACGCTCTGCTGGCCCGAGCGCGGGTCGGCGATCCGGTCGGCGAGCAGGATCATCCCGGCGCACGTCCCGTAGACCGGCATCCCGGCCCGCACCCGCTCGCGCAGCGGTTCCAGCAGCCCGAACAGCTCGGCCAGCTTGGAGATCACGGTCGACTCGCCGCCGGGCAGGACCAGTCCGTCCACGGCGTCGAGCTCCTCGGGCCGGCGGACCGTGACCGGCGCGGCGCCGGCCTCGGCCAGCGCCGCGAGGTGTTCCCGGACGTCGCCCTGGAGGGCCAGGACGCCGATCACGGGACGGTCGTGCTCCGTCATCTCCCCGGTCACCAGCCGCGGTTGGCGTAGCGCTCCGACTCGGGGAGCACGTCGCAGTTGATGCCGACCATGGCCTCGCCCAGGTTGCGGGAGGCGTCCGCGATCACCTTGGGGTCGTCGTAGAAGGTGGTGGCCTTCACGATGGCGGCGGCACGCTTGGCCGGGTCTCCGGACTTGAAGATGCCGGAGCCTACGAACACGCCCTCCGCGCCGAGCTGCCGCATCAGCGCGGCGTCGGCCGGGGTGGCGACGCCGCCCGCCGAGAACAGCACCACGGGCAGCTTGCCGAGCTCGGCGACCTCGCGGACCAGCTCGTAGGGGGCGCGCAGCTCCTTGGCGGCGGCGTACAGCTCGTGCTCGTCCAGGCCGCGCAGGCGCGCGATGTCGCCCTTGATCTGCCGCAGGTGGCGGACCGCCTCGACGACGTTGCCGGTGCCGGCCTCGCCCTTGGAGCGGATCATCGCCGCGCCCTCGGAGATCCGGCGCAGCGCCTCGCCCAGGTTGGTCGCGCCGCAGACGAAGGGAGTGGTGAAGCCCCACTTGTCGGAGTGGTTGACCTCGTCGGCCGGGGTGAGCACCTCGGACTCGTCGATGTAGTCGACGCCGAGGGCCTGGAGGACCTGCGCCTCGACGAAGTGACCGATGCGGGACTTGGCCATCACCGGGATGGAGACCGCGCCGATGATGCCCTCGATCATGTCCGGGTCGGACATCCGGGCCACGCCGCCGTCCTTGCGGATGTCGGCGGGCACCCGCTCCAGGGCCATCACGGCGACCGCGCCGGCGTCCTCGGCGATCTTCGCCTGCTCCGGGGTGACGACGTCCATGATGACGCCGCCCTTGAGCTGCTCGGCCATGCCGCGCTTGACGCGGGCGGTGCCGGTGACGGGGGCGGACTCGGTGCCGTTGAGGGTGGACATGGGCATGCCTCACAAGGGTGCGGAGGAGTGTTGTCCCTGTGAGGAAACGCCGCGCGGCGGGGGCGGGACAAGAGCCAATGCGCAGGTCGTGGCCTGCCCCGCACGCGGCCGGAGGTCAGTTCGCGCGCTCGACGAGGGCGGCGGGGGCCTCGTCGTCCATCTCGAACGCCATCGGGAACGGGGCGTGGCCGGCCAGCCGGAACCAGCGCACCTTGCGGTGCCGGCGCAGGGCGCGGGCGGCGCGGACGGCGTCGTTGTGGAACCGGCGGGCCATCGGGACGCGGCGCACCGCCTCGGCGAGCTCGCGCACCGCCTCCTCGCCGCCGGGGGCCTCGCGGACGCCCTCGACCTGCTGCGTCTCGGCGAACACGGCGCGCAGGGCCTGGCTGAGCTCGCTCTCCGCGATCTCGCGGTGCTCCTCCTCCGCCTGGCGGGCCTCGTGCGCGGCCTCGTACAGCACGATGGAGGCGGCGGGGTCGAGCACGCCGGCGGTCGCCAGCTCCTGGGCGACGGAGGCGCGGCGCAGCAACTGGGCGTCCAGGGCGGCGCGGGCGGCGTCGATCCGGGCGTGCAGGCGGTCGAGGCGGCCGGCGGTCCAGCTCAGGTACAGCCCGATCGCGACGAGGGCGACGAGGATCCAGATCAGCGTTGCGGTCACCGCGGCAGGGTATCCGCCGCCGCTGCGGGCCTCGCAGCCACGGCGTGCGTACGGCGCCGCCGGTCCGGTCCTGGTGCGGGGCGCCGCCGCCGCCGGCGAACGGGCAAGCGTGCCGCTGGGGCCCTGTCGAGGCCCTGGGCAGCGCGCAGGCCCTCGCCTACGCACACCGCGGCTCACGCCACCCGCCCGGGCCCGGTCGAAGCAAGCGACCCTCCACGAAGGCACCACCCCCCGGGCTCTCGGCTGCGCTCAGCAGATGGACCGTGGACCCCCATCGCCCCCTGGGCGGCCCAACCGCCGCCCGCAGGGGGCGGGCGTACCCGTTGTCCACGGAGGCGTGTTCCCCCAGGGGCGCGTACCCCGCGGGATCCCGATCCCCCGCAGGGGCGAGTGCACCGCAGGAGCGCGTGCCCCGCTGGGAGACGTACCCCGCAGGGACGCATGCCCCCGCAGGGGGGGATGCCCCGCAGGGACGGGTCCCCCCGCAGGGAGGCGTACCCCGCAGGGACGGGTCCCCCCGCAGGGAGGCGTACCCCGCAGGGACGGGTCCCCCCGCAGGGAGGCGTACCCCGCAGGGCGAGTGTCCCGCAAGGGGGCCTCACCCGCTGGGGCGCATTGCTCGCGGGGGCCGTGCGAGCGGGGGGTACCGCGGGGCGCGGGAAGGGTCAGTCGCGGGCTAGGCCCCAGCGGGCCCGCAGCCCCGTGGCGCGGTCGTCCGCCGCGACCGCCGCCGCGCCCGCCGTGACCGTCTCGTAGACCGACATGATGTCCGCCCCGACCGTCGACCAGTCGAACCGCCGGACGTGCGCCCGCCCCCGCTCCCGCAGTTCGTCCCGCCGCGCGGGGTCCCCGAGCAGCCGGACCGCCGCGTCCGCCAGCGCGTCCGCGTCCTCGTTGGCGAACAGCTCCCCCGCCGCGCCCTGGTCGAGGACCTGCGCGAACGCGTCCAGGTCGGAGGCCAGCACCGGCGCCCCCGCCGAGAGCGCCTCGACCAGGATGATCCCGAAGCTCTCCCCGCCCGTGTTGGGCGCCACGTACACGTCGACCGACCGCAGCAGCCGCGCCTTGTCCTCGTCGCTGACCATGCCGAGGAACTCCACCCGGGACCGCAGCTCCGCGGGGAGCGAGGCCACCGCCTCCTCCTCGTCGCCGCGTCCGGCGACCAGCAGCCGGGTCTCCGGCCGCGCCGCGAGGATCCGCGGCAGCGCCCGCATCAGGACCGGCAGTCCCTTGCGCGGCTCGTCGATCCGTCCTATGAAGCCGATGGTGCCGCCCTGCCACTCGGGGTTCGGCTCGGCCTTGGCGAAGAAGTCGACGTCGACGCCGTTGGGGATGACCACCGCGTCGCCGCCCAGGTGCTCGACCAGCGTGCGCCGGGCGTACTCGCTGACCGCGATCCGCGCGCTGATCTTCTCCAGCGCGGCCTGGAGGATCGAGTACGCGGCGATCATCGCCCGCGAGCGCGGGTTGGAGGTGTGGAAGGTCGCCACGATCGGCCCCGACGCCGCCCAGCAGGCGAGCAGGCCGAGCGAGGGCGAGGCGGGCTCGTGGATGTGGATGACGTCGAACGCCCCGTCGTGCAGCCAGCGCCGGACCCGCGCCGCGGACAGGAAGCCGAAGTTGAGCCGGGCCACCGAGCCGTTGTACGGCACCGGCACCGCGCGTCCCGCGGAGACCACGTAGGGCGGCAGCGGGGTGTCGTCGTCGGCGGGGGCCAGGACGGACACCTCGTGGCCCTGCCGGACGAAGTACTCGGCGAGGTCCCGGATGTGGAACTGGACGCCGCCGGGGACGTCCCAGGAGTACGGGCAGACGATGCCGATCCTCATGCGCTCTCCCCCGTGCCGGGCCGCTCGTCGAGGTCGCCGGTCCACAGCCGCTGCAGCATGTGCCAGTCCTGCGGGTGCTCGGCGATGCCGGACGCGAAGGCGTCGGCGAGGTCCTGCGTCATCACGGCCGACTTCTCCGCGCGCGTCCCGCTCTCCGGCACCTCCACCGGCCGGTGGATGCGCGCCTTCATCACCGGCGTGTCGTCGTACCAGAGGGTGACCGGGAACAGCAGCGCCCCGGTCTGCTGGGCGAGTATCGCCGGACCGGCCGGCATCCGGGCCTTCTCGCCGAAGAAGTCGACCTCGACGCCGGAGGCGGACAGGTCCCGGTCGGCGACCAGGCAGACCATGCCGCCCTTGCGCAGCCGCCGGGCCAGGGCGCCGAAGGCGGAACCGCCGGTGTGCGGCAGCACCTCCATGCCCAGCCCCTCGCGGTAGGCGACGAACCGGTCGTAGAGCGTCTCGGGCCTGAGGCGTTCGGCGACGGTGGTGAACGGGGTGCCCAGGTGGGTGGTGACCCAGGCCCCGGCGAGGTCCCAGTTGGCCATGTGCGGCAGGGCGACGATCACGCCGCGGTCGCCGGCCAGGGCGTCGGTGAGCAGGTGGAGGTCCTCGGCCTCGACCGAGGAGTCGATGCGCTCCCTGCTCCAGGCGGGCAGCCGGAACGACTCCATCCAGTACCGCAGGTAGGACCGCATGCCCGCCCGGGACAGCTCCGCGAGCCGTTCGGGCGACGCGTCGGGCACCACCCGCGCCAGGTTCCGCTCCAGCCGCAGCACCCCCGCGCCACGCCTGCGCCAGGCGGTGTCGGCGATCCTCCGGCCGAGTCCGGCGGCCACCGGCTCGGGCAGCTTCTTCACGGTGGCCCAGCCGAGCCCGTACAGCGCGTCGGCGAGGCGGTCCTTCAGGCCGCTCACGAGGCGGCCCCGGCGTCGGCCTCGGCGGCCTCGCGGCGCACCGTGACCACCCGCTGGGCCAACGTGACCAGGCTGCCCACGGCGACGATCCACAGCGCGACGGGCAGCAGTACGTCGACGCCCGGGACGCCGAACGCGTGCAGTCCGGCGAGGCCGGCCGCCACCAGCGTGATCACCAGCCGCTCGGCCCGCTCCACCAGCCCGTTGACCGCCACCGGCAGTCCGATCGACTCGCCGCGCGCCTTGGTGTAGGACACCACCTGACCGCTGGCCAGGCAGAAGATCGCCACCGCGCACAGCGTCACGCTGTCCCCGCCGCCCGCGTACCACAGGGCGATGCCACCGAAGACCGCGCCGTCCGCGACGCGGTCGAGCGTGGAGTCCAGGAAGGCGCCCCACCGGCTGGAGCGGCCGAGCTGGCGGGCCATGTTGCCGTCGACCAGGTCCGAGAACACGAACAGGGTGATGACGATCGTGCCCCAGAAGAACTCCCCCAGCGGGAAGAGGGCCAGCGCACCCACGACCACACCGGCGGTCCCCAGCACGGTGACCGTGTCGGGGCTGACGCCCCGGCGGATGAGAAACGCGGCGAACGGTGTGAGAACACGCGTGAAGAAAGCACGCGCGTACTTGTTCAGCATGGCCTTCCCGAGGGTCTTGGCGGCCGGCGCCCCTGCTGGCCACCGGCCCGGCCCATCGTAGCCACGCGTCCGGGGCGCCGAAGGCGGGGCACCCACCGTGCCGGGTCACGGCCCGGACACGGCCTCCCCCCGGAGGGCGGCCGTCCCTCGTATGGACGGGTCCCGGCGACGGTGCGAAGCTCGAAGGGAACCGCGGGCGCGCCGGGCGCCGCCGCAGCGGCCCTTGGGACCGCCCGTCCGCGCCGGCGACGGCCGGCGACAGCCACCTCACCGTGCACGGGAGGGCAGGACCATGGGCGACAGGAACAAGGACCACCCCGGGGCCGCCGGAAGGGCGCGAGCGGCCGACCGGCCCGCCTCCATCCGGAACGTGGTGCTGGTCGGCCCCACCGGGTCGGGCAAGACCACGCTGGTCGAGGCCCTCGCCCGGACCGCCGGAGCGGTCAGCCGGGCGGGCCGGGTCGAGGACGGCGGCACCGTCTCCGACCACGACGAGATCGAGCAGCGCCGGCACCGCTCGGTGCAGCTCTCGCTGGTGCCCGTCGTATGGGACGGCTTCAAGATCAACCTGCTGGACACCCCGGGGTACGCCGACTTCCTCGGCGAACTCAGGGCCGGTCTGCGCGCCGCGGACGCGGCCCTCTTCGTCGTCTCCGCCTCGGACGGGGTGGACGCCACGACCCGTGCGCTCTGGGACGAGTGCGCGGCGGTCGACATGCCCCGTGCCATCGTCGTCACCCACCTGGAGTCCGCCCGCACCGGGGTGGAGGAGATGACCCGGCTGTGCGCCGAGGCCTTCGGCGGCGACGACCCCGACGCCGTCCTCCCCCTCTACCTGCCGCTGCGCGGCCCCGCCGGCCCCGACGGGCAGGCCCCGGTGACCGGGCTGGTCGGCCTGCTCACCAAGAAGCTCTTCGACTACTCCACCGGCGAACGCGCCGAGCGGGAGCCCGACGCCGACCGCGTCCCGCTGATCGAGGAGGCCCGCACCCGGCTCGTCGAGGGGATCATCGCGGAGAGCGAGGACGAGACCCTGATGGACCGCTACGTCGGCGGCGAGGACGTCGACACCGCCACGCTGATCGGGGACCTGGAGAAGGCCGTCTCCCGCGGCTCCTTCCACCCCGTCCTGTGCGCCGCGCCCGCGCCGCCCGGCGCCCGCCAGGGGCTGGGCACCGTGGAGCTCCTCGACCTGATCACCCGTGGCTGTCCCTCCCCGCCCGAACGCCACGCCCCCGCGGTCACCACCCTCGACGGCACGCCCCGCGAGGTGCGGCTCGGCGACCCCGGCGGACCGCTGCTCGCCGAGGTGGTCAAGACCGCCTCCGACCCGTACGTGGGCCGGATGTCGCTGGTCCGCGTCTTCTCCGGCACCCTGCGTCCCGACACCGTCGTCCACGTCGCCGGCCACGGGCTCACCGACCGGGGGCACGAGGACCACGACGTCGACGAACGGGTCTCCGCGCTGACCAGCCCGTTCGGCAAGCAGCAGCGCCCGGTCACCCACGCCGTCGCCGGCGACCTGGTGTGCGTCGCGAAGCTCTCCCGCGCGGAGACCGGCGACACCCTCTCCGCCCGCGAGGATCCGCTGCTGATGGAGCCCTGGGCGCTGCCCGACCCGCTGCTCCCGCTCGCCGTCGAGGCGCACTCCAAGGCGGACGAGGACCGGCTCTCCGAGGGCTTGTCCCGCCTGGCCGCCGAGGACCCCACCCTGCGGCTGGAGCACAACCGCGACACCCGTCAGGTCGTCCTGTGGTGCCTCGGCGAGGCCCACGCCGAGGTCGCCCTGGAGCGCCTGCGCACCCGCTACGGCGTGCGGGTCGACGTCGTCCCGCACCGGATGGCGTTGCGCGAGACCTTCGCGGAGCCGGCCCCCGGGCGCGGCCGGCACGTCAAACAGTCCGGCGGGCACGGGCAGTTCGCCATCTGCGAGATCCGGGTGGAGCCGCTGCCGGCCGGCTCCGGCGTGGAGTTCGCCGACGAGGTGGTGGGCGGGGCGATCCCGCGCCAGTTCGTCCCGTCCGTGGAGAAGGGGGTCCGCGCCCAGGCCGCCAAGGGCCTCGGCTCCGGACATCCGCTCACCGACGTCCGGATCACCCTGCTCGACGGCAAGGCGCACTCGGTGGACTCCTCCGACGCCGCCTTCCAGACCGCCGGGGCGCTCGCCCTGCGCGAGGCCGCCGCCGAGGCCCGGCTGCACGTCCTGGAGCCGGTGGCCGAGGTGACCGTGCTGACCGGCGACGCGTACGTGGGGGCCGTGATGAGCGACCTGTCCTCCCGCCGTGGCCGGGTGCTGGGCACCGAGCAGACCGAGGGAGGCCGCGTCCTGGTCCGCGCCGAGATCCCCGAGCTGGAGATCGACCGCTACGCCGTGGAGCTGCGCTCCCTCTCCCACGGCACCGCCGATTTCCACCGCCGGTACCTGCGGCACGAGCCGGTCCCCGAGCACGCGGTACGGCGGTTGCGCGAGAAGGCGGCCGCGCCCGCCTGACCTCCCGCAACAGTGCGCCCGGGAACGGGGGTTGACCCGGCCCCCGTCCTGGGCAGTCTGTGTAGTGCGCGACCGGAGCCGGACGGGCCGGTCCCGGGCGGACGATTCCGCCGGGGGCCACCCGGCCCGTCACCGGGCCGATAGGCTGACGAGCCGATCGACGGGCGTGCGGGCAGGCCAGGACACACCGCCGCGGAACACCGCGGCAGGGGGGGCGGAAACAACCGTGTCGAGCGACGCATTCGGGCCGATGGTGCCGGCGGCCGGCGGCGAGGGGCAGCAGGCCACCTTCGCGCTGGCCTCCGCGGCGTACCGGGACGACCCGGTCGAGAAGATTCTCGACGCCGACAACGAGTGGCACCGGTCGAAGGTCAACCCCGGCAAGTCCTGGGCCAGGATCTTCCGCCCCAACCTCGGCGAGGCCTTCTCCCGCGCGGTGATCGACCGGCTGGTCGACCCCGGCCGCAAGCCCGTCGTCCAGTCCTTCGGCATGGACCCGCAGACCGTGGTCGTCCACTGCCTGGCCGCCAACGGCCTGCGCCGCACCCGCGACCTGCGGCTCACCGCCGTGATGCTGCTGTGCGGCGTCCTCTTCCTGCCCGGCCTGCTGGCCTGGCTGCTGGTCTTCACGATCCGCGCCACCCTCGCCAAGGCGGAGAACCGCCGCACCTCCGGCATGGGCAGCCTGCTGCTGGCCGCCTTCGGCCTGCTCGCGGTGGTCTTCTTCGTCCAGATGCCCTTCGGCGGGATCTGGGCCTGGTACTCGCGCGGAGCGGTGGTCGCCCCGGTGATCGGCTGGCTCGTCGCCAAGCGGATCTGCGAGTCCACCGCCCGCGACCTGCGCGACCGGTGGGCCAGCCTGCTCTCCGGCAGCAGCATCGGCGCCAAGGTCCCCGAGGCCGTCCCCTCCAACCCCGACGAGTCGGCCGAACGGCTCCGCCAGTCCCTCAACCGCCTGGGCGCCGAGCAGCAGTCCAACGTCGTCTTCTACGCGGGCCCCAAGGGCATCCTCGGCATGGGAACACGCTGGGGCAGCTGGCAGATGGCCGAGGACCTGGTGCCCGCGGAGGCGGACAAGGAGATCTACGCCTTCCGCAGCTGGGACGTGGTCCGCGCCATCCACGCCAAGCTCTCCCTGATGGAGCGCACCCCCGTCCCCACCGAGGGCATTCCCAAGCCCTCGGTCGAGCACTGGATCGTCTCCCCCGTCCCGGAGGGCACGGACTCCGTCGCCCGGCCGGAGGGCGCCGACCTCGACGGCTTCCGCTACAAGTCGCACGCCATACAGCAGATCTGCAACCGCCAGCAGTTCGGCAGCGGCGACCGCCACTACCTGGGCGTCCAATGGGTGCTGTGGGAGGGCCAGTTGGTCCTCACCATGCTGATCACGGTCACCGTGCTCTACCAGACGCTGCGCATCGAGGTCACCGGGCACGCGCTCGGCCCCGTGCACGGGCTGTTCAACTCCAAGCCCGCCGCCAAGGAGAAGTCCGTCGACAAGGCCTTCAAGCCCTGGGAGAAGCGGACCGTCGCCCTGCCGCTGGTCGACCCCGACGAGGTGGTCCGCCTCGCCGCCCGCGCCCCGCTGACCTGGTTCCACAAGCCGCTCAACTGGCTCGGCGGCAGCCTGAGCCTGCCCGAACCGTTCGGCCTGCGTCACTCCTGGGCCGAGCAGCCCTGGCGGCACCGCTTCATGGCCGACGACGCGATGCGCGTGGCCACGCCGGTGCTGCGGGCCGTCCACCAGGCGGTCATCGGCGTGCTGGACGAGCACGGCGTCGCCACCGACAAGTTCGGCGCCCGTTCCTCCGTCGTCAGCGGAGCCGTCCAGGACCCGACCCCGCGCAAGGCCGACACCTACGACGCGTAGACCGGTCAAGCCGGCGGACCGGTCAGTCGGAGGGCCAGGCGGCGGCGATCATCGCGCGGGTGTCGGCCAGGAGCTGCGGGAGGATCCTGGTGTGCCCCACCACCGGCATGAAGTTGGTGTCCCCGCCCCAGCGGGGCACCACGTGCTGGTGCAGGTGGGCGGCGATGCCCGCCCCCGCGACCGTGCCCTGGTTCATGCCGATGTTGAAGCCGTGCGCCCCCGAGCAGCGGCGCAGCGCGACCATCGCCTGCTTGGTGAGCTCCCCCAGCTCCGCCGTCTCCTCGGCGGTCAGCCCGGTGTAGTCCGCGACGTGCCGGTAGGGCACCACCATCAGGTGACCGCCGGTGTACGGGTACAGGTTCAGCACCCCGTACACGTGGGCGCCGCGCCGGACGACCAGCCCGTCCTCGTCCGACTTGCCGGGGATCGAGCAGAACGGGCAGCCCTCGCCGGCCTCCGGACCGGTGGGCTTGTTCTCGCCCTGGACGTACGCCATCCGGTGGGGGGTCCACAGCCGCTGGAAGGCGTCCGGCGAACCCACCCCGATCTGCAGCTCCGGCTCACTCGTCATACCACGCAGCATATGGCGTCGCCCGTACGGAACGTGTCGCCGGGTGCGGCCGCCCGCCCGGGCCGACAGGCTGACCGCATGGACACCCGCGACCCCCGCGACAACCGTGCGGAGATCCCGCTCGCCGCCGCCTCCCTGCTCTTCCTCGCCGCCTACGCCCTCCTGGTCCTGGGCCACGGGCTGCCGACCGGGTGGCGGCGCCTGGCCCTCGCGGTGATCGCCGGGGCCTGGCTCGTCCTGGCCCTGGACTACGCGGCCCGCTGGCGCCGCAGCGGCCAGGGCCTGCGGTTCGTGCGCACCCACTGGCTGGACACCCTGGTGCTGCTGCTCCCCCTGCTCCGCCCGCTGCGGATCGTGCGGCTCTACGAGGCGGTGCTGCGCCGCCGGGGCCGCCCCAGGCTCTCGCTGCAGGCGCGGGTGATGACCTACGCGGGGGTCTCCGTGACGCTGCTCGGCCTGGCCGGGGCGCTCGCCGTCTACCAGCAGGAACGGGGCGCCCCCGGCGCCACCATCCGCACCTTCGGGGACTCGGTGTGGTGGGCGTGCGCCACCCTGGCCACCGTCGGCTACGGCGACGTCTCCCCGGTGACGCCGCTCGGCCGGGTGATCGCGGCCGGCCTGATGGCCTGCGGCCTCGCCCTCCTCGGCGCGGTCACGGGCTCCTTCGCCTCCTGGCTGATGACCGTCTTCGCCACGGAGGAGGAACGCGGAAGGCCCCCGGGAGCCTGAGCTCCCGGGGGCCTTCCGTCAGCGCGTCACACCTGGGCGCGGCGCTCCACCACGTCGACCAGCTTGGCGATGGCCTCGTCGCGCGGGATGCCGTTCTCCTGGGAACCGTCGCGGTGGCGGAAGGAGACCGTGCCGGCGTTCATGTCGTCGTCACCGACGATGATCATGAACGGCACCTTCTGCTTCTGCGCGTTGCGGATCTTCTTCTGCATCCGGTCCGAGGAGGAGTCCACCTCGACCCGCAGGCCCTTCTTCCTCGCGTCGGCGGCGAAGTCCTGGAGGTACTCCACGTGGGCGTCGCCGACCGGGATGCCGACGGCCTGCACCGGGGCGAGCCAGGCCGGGAAGGCGCCCGCGTAGTGCTCCAGCAGCACCGCGAAGAACCGCTCGATGGAGCCGAACAGGGCTCGGTGGATCATCACCGGGCGCTGCTTGGTGCCGTCGGCGGCGGTGTACTCGAGGTTGAACCGCTCGGGCAGGTTGAAGTCGAGCTGCACGGTCGACATCTGCCAGGTCCGGCCGATCGCGTCCTTGGCCTGGACGGAGATCTTCGGGCCGTAGAACGCGGCGCCGCCCGGGTCGGGCACGAGGGGCAGGCCCTGCTTCTCGGCCACCTGCCGCAGCGTCTCGGTGGCCTCCTCCCACACCTCGTCGGAGCCGACGAACTTCTCCGGGTCCTTGGTGGAGAGCTCCAGGTAGAAGTCGGTGAGGCCGTAGTCGCGCAGCAGGTTCAGCACGAAGGTGAGCGTCTTGTCGAGCTCCTCCGCCATCTGCTCCTTGGTGCAGTAGATGTGCGCGTCGTCCTGGGTGAAGCCGCGGGCGCGGGTCAGGCCGTGCACCACGCCGGACTTCTCGTACCGGTACACCGTCCCGAACTCGAAGAGACGCAGCGGCAGTTCGCGGTAGGACCGGCCGCGCGCGTCGAAGATCAGGTTGTGCATCGGGCAGTTCATGGGCTTGAGGTAGTAGTCCACGCCCTCGTCGAGCTGCATGGGCGGGTACATGCCGTCGGCGTACCAGTCCAGGTGGCCCGAGGTCTCGAAGAGCTTCCCCTTCGTCGCGTGCGGGGTGTAGACGAACTCGTAGCCCTCCTCCTCGTGGCGGCGGCGCGAGTAGTCCTCCATCACGCGGCGGACGATGCCGCCCTTGGGGTGGAAGACGGCGAGGCCGGACCCGATCTGCTCCGGGACGGAGAACAGGTCGAGCTCGTTGCCCAGCTTGCGGTGGTCGCGCTTCTCCGCCTCGGCGAGGAAGTCCAGGTACTGCTTCAGCTCGTCCTTGGACGGCCAGGCGGTGCCGTAGATGCGCTGCAGCATGGGGTTCTTCTCGCTGCCCCGCCAGTAGGCGGCGGCGTTGCGCATCAGCTTGAACGCGGGGATCAGCCGGGTGGAGGGCAGGTGGGGACCGCGGCAGAGGTCCTTCCAGCACAGCTCGCCGGTCTTGGCGTCCAGGTTGTCGTAGATGGTCAGCTCGCCGGCGCCCACCTCGACGTCCGCGCCGTCGTCCGAGGACGCGGAGCCCTTGAGGCCGATCAGCTCCAGCTTGTACGGCTCGTCGGCCAGCTCCTCGCGGGCGGCCTCGTCCGTCACCACGCGTCGGGCGAACTTCTGCCCGCGCTTCTGGATCTCCTGCATCTTCTTCTCGACGGCCTTGAGGTCCTCGGGGGTGAACGGCTTCTCGACGTCGAAGTCGTAGTAGAAGCCGTCCTTGACCGGCGGGCCGATGCCCAGCTTGGCCTCCGGGAAGAGCTCCTGGACGGCCTGGGCCATGACGTGCGCGGTGGAGTGCCGGAGGATGTTGAGCCCGTCCTCGGAGGAGATCTCCACGGCCTCGACGGTCTCGCCGTCCTGCGGCTCGTAGGAGAGGTCCTTGAGCTCGCCCCCGACACGGGCGGCGACGATCGAGCGCTCACCGGCGAAGAGGTCGGCGGCCGTAGTGCCCGTCGTCACCACGCGTTCTTCCCGCTCGGAATCGCGTTGGATGATCACACGGACGTCTGACACCGGTCTCTCCTGACTGAAGGCCTCGCTGAGACTGAGGAAGTCTCGACACGTCACAGGCGACGTGACACCGGAATCCTACCGAGCCGCGCGGGCCGGGCGCGAAGCGGTCAACCCTCGCAGTCGCCGCCGCAGGCCTCCTCGAAGAAGTCGAGGTTCTCCTGGAGGGACTTCATCAGGCGGTCGCGTTCCGCGTCGTCGACGGCGACGGGGGTGACGCCGCAGGCGCCGACGAGGCGGCGGAATCCGGCCCGGCTGTCGAGGCGGCCGTCGACGCGGACCGGCAGGCCGACCAGGTGGGCCTGGCCGACGATGCGGTACGACTCCTCGTCGAGCGGGATCCGCACGTGCGGCACCTCCGCCCCGGCGAGCACCCGCAGCCGCACCGTGCCGCCGCGGTCCGCCCCGGTGCGGCGCAGCCGGTCCACGGTGCCGGTGAGCCGCACGGAGACGGAGGGCTCGGCGCACTGGTAGCGGGCGCCGGCCTCGCGGAGGGAGGGCAGGTCGCCGGGCGAGAACTCGACCGGTTCCGCGTCGGGCCCGCAGCCCTCGGGCACCCCGGCCGCGGGCGCCCAGGAGACGGTGACGGCGGCTCCCTCGGTCCCGCGCACCAGGGAGATCAGCGCCTCGGTGAGCTCGCGGCTGACGCCTGCGGCGACGGCGGCGTCGAAGGCGTCCATGCCCCCGGTGGCCCGCCGGTGGTCGATCGCCTCGCGCGCGGCGTGCAGCGCGTGGTGCAGCCGGACGGCCAGCGGGCGGGCGGCGGCGACCGGGGCGAAGGCGGTGAGCACCCGCCCGCCGGAGGTGGCGCCGAGCAGCAGCACGTCGTCCAGCGTGGCCGCGGCGGCGCGGCGGTGGCGGGCGCCGTGGTAGCCGGTGCGGGCGCGCCCGGCCAGCGCGGCGGCGAGCAGGGTGTGGCGGGCGGCCTGCCGCAGTCCCTCCTCCGCGGTCCAGGGCGCGGCGGCGGGCCCCGCGCCGTGGCCCGCGGGGACGTCGCGCCGCCAGCGGATCTCGTCGCTGGGCACGGTGAGGGCGAGCAGGATCTCCCGGGCGGCGGGCTCGCCGAGGCGGGCGAGGGCGTCCAGCGCCTCGCCGAGGAGGTCGGCGCTGTCGGGGAAGCCGCGGTGCTCCGGCACCAGCAGGCTGGTCCGCTCGCCGCGCGGTCCGGGCGGCGTCCAGCGGCCGTAGCGGCCGGGGGCGCCGCCGCGCCGCCGCCAGCCGTGCCGGGCGAGCAGGGCGGCGAGCACGGCGGGGTCGACCAGGCCGGGGTCGGGCAGGGCCTCCTGGGGCCGCGGCCCCACGCCCTGCCGCGGCCCGTGCCGGCGCGGCGTCAGAGGGCGCACGGTGTCCCCCGCGCGGCCGGGGTCGTCGATCGGGCGGTGCGTCACGGTATGCCTCCCCTTCCGACCCGGTTCATGATGTCGCAGAGCGCCCGGTCGTCGAAGATGCGCGAGGTCGGCACCCGCACGGTGGTGCGGGTGCGGCCGGTGACCGGGTGGCCGGCGAGGTTGACCCAGTAGCAGCAGTGCCTCAGGTCGAGCCGGTCGTGCCCCGCGGTCAGCCACTGGTCGCGGGCCCGGGGCACCAGCATCACCACGAGGATCTTGTGGACGGTGACGGGGGTGCGGGCCAGCTTGGCCAGGTGACCGTTGTCCAGCGTGAAGGAGAAGTGCCGGCCCGGCGGGCGGGGCGGTATCTGGTAGGTGCTCTTCAGCTGGACCTTGATGGTGACCTCGTCGTCCACCGTGTGGCCGGGTGAGCTGTGGCTGATGTGCCAGTCGATCCCGTTGTCGGGGAACGGCTGGGACAGCGAGCAGCCCGCGGCGGCCGCCACGGCGTGCAGGTATCCCACCTGGAGCGTCTCCATGCAGGCGGTGGTGGCGAGTGTGCCGCGCGGGTGCGCCGTGCGGTCGGGCAGCAGCCCGCCGCGCTCGGGCTGCGCCGTAGCCATGCCCAACAGCCTCTCCGGCCGGACGAGTCGAGGACCGGGCCGCTGAACTGCGCCGACCCGTATCTCTGTTGTCTCCTCCCGGCGTACGGCGCAAACGGCCCGGGTATCACCGGTGCACGGCGGACGTTTCGTCTGCCGCCTTGCGTGTGCGGGGAGTTGAGCGAGGGGTTGCGGAGACATGACGTGCTGGTACGAGGGCCCACTGGCCGCCTTCGACACGGAGACGACCGGTGTTGACGTGGAGAACGACCGCATCGTGTCGGCCGCCCTGGTGGTGCAGGACGCGCCGGGGACCAGGCCGCGGACGACCCGCTGGCTGGTGAACCCGGGGGTCCCGGTGCCGGCCGAGGCGACCGCGGTGCACGGGCTGACGCAGGATCACCTGGAGCGCAACGGCCGGTGGCCCGCTCCGGTGATGTACGAGATAGGCCGGACGCTGGGCGAGCAGTGCGCGGCGGGGCGGCCGCTGGTGGTGATGAACGCGCCCTTCGACCTGACGCTGCTGGACCGGGAGCTGCGCCGGCACCGGGCGTCCTCGCTGGACCGCTGGTTCCGTTCGGCGCCGCTGCGGGTGATCGACCCGCGGGTGCTGGACAAGCACTTCGACCGCTACCGCAAGGGGCGCCGGACCCTGGCCGACCTGGCCCAGTTCTACGGCGTGGAGTTGGCCGAGGCGCACGACGCGGCGGCGGACGCGCTGGCGGCCATGGAGGTCACGCGGGCGGTCGGGCGGCGGTTCGCGTCCCGGCTGGAGCGCCTGTCCCCGGCGGAGCTGCACACGCTGCAGCAGACCTGGCACGCGGCGCAGGCGAAGGGCCTGGAGGCGTGGTTCGCGCGCAGTGGGACACCGGAGACGGTGGACCGCTCCTGGCCGCTGCGTCCGGGCCTGACGGCCGCGGCCTGAGGCGACCGGCCCCGAAACGGCCGGACGGCGAGACAGCAGGACCGCAGGACCGCAGCACAGCAGCACAGCAGGACAGAACGACGGAGGCGACCCGGCCGCTGTGTCGCGGTCTCGGATCGCCTCCGGTGCTGTGGGCGATACTGGGTTCGAACCAGTGACCTCTTCGGTGTGAACGAAGCGCTCTCCCGCTGAGCTAATCGCCCGGGAACGCACTGAACCATACAGGTCCGACGCCCCTCGGTTCAAACCGCTTCCCCGTCGCCCGCCAGGAAGGCCTCGAGTCCCCGGCGCCCGCCGCGCATCATCAGGGCGTGGTTGGCCCGCAGCAGCGGCCGGCCGGGCACGCCCAGCAGGCGCAGCAGCGGCTTGGTGAGGTCGGTCTCCTGCTCGTGGACCACCAGGGTTCCACGGCCGGCCGGGCGGACGGTCCACCGCATCCAGCCCTCGAGGTCCCCGGAGAGCGCGGCCTGCAGCACGCCGTTCTCCGGTTCCCGCCGGACCGCCCGGATCTCCATGCGCAGGTCGTACGGGAGGAAGGAGCGGACGAGGACCCGGCCGGAGGCCTCGCCGGTCCGCTCGGCCCCTCGCACCTCGGGCCACCAGCGGGGGTAGTCGTCGACGCGCTCCAGCGCGCTGTAGACGGCTCCGCGGGGGGCGGAGAGGGTCCAGCGCCCGGAGAAGCGGTAGCGGGCGAGCTCGTGCGGCCTCATGAGCCCAGTGTCCACGACCCGTTCGGGCCGGGCCCGCCGGGCGGGCGGCGAACCCGCCGGAGGTCGCGGCGAGTTGCCGGATTCCCTCCGCGGAAGGCCCCGCTCCTATTTCCGCATTCGTGCGGGGACACCGAATTACCGAAGCACGGGCACGACTTGACGACCCGCCGGATAAACGGAGGAAGAGGGTCCGTGAACGCACGGACAAATACACGGCGTTCCACCGAAAACAATCCGGTGAATTCCGCATCGAATTACCCCGGCACGGCCGGGACGGGCGCGCCACGAGGCCCCTGGAGGGACAACGGAAGGAGGGCCCGCCACCGCGTTCCCGCGGAGCCGGGCCCTCCTCGTCGGTGGGCGATACTGGGTTCGAACCAGTGACCTCTTCGGTGTGAACGAAGCGCTCTCCCGCTGAGCTAATCGCCCGGGCGCAGGAAGAACATTACCCCATGTCACGGGGTGCTCCGCACCACCCCCCGGGTCACCGGGACGTGATGTTCCAGGGCAGCGCCAGCCCGAACTTCCACAGGTAGAAGCCGCACAGGGCCGCCACGATCACCAGCGCGATCGACGTCAGGATCAGGTTGCGCCGCCGCACCTTGGGGTCCAGGGCCTTCTGCGCGGCCTCGGTGACCTTGCGCTTCGTCCAGCGCAGCACCAGCTGGGCCCACACGAACTCGGTGGCCCAGATCGCCATGCCGGCGAAGATGACCACCCAGCCGGGGCCGGGCACGACCAGCATCACCACGCCGGCCGCGATCACCGCGAGGCCGACCAGGAAGACGCCGACCTGCCAGCTCAGATGGAGCGCCCGGCTCCGCCGGATGAAGCCCGGCGCGCGTGAGCCCAGGCCCCGTTCGTGCCTCCCGTCCGCCGGTCCGGCGCTCTCCGTGTCCGCCACCTCGCTCATGGTGGCACCGGCGCCCGGCGCGCCGCCTTCCTTGGCGTCGGCCGGGGTTCCACGATCGTCCTGTGTCACGTCGGTTTCCACCTCGCCCGCTGTCGTGCGCATCCCCCGTGTCCCCCCAGGTTCGTCACTCCCCGTATTCACACGAGAAACCCTACCCGAGGGAAAGTGATCACCGGAATGGTCGCCTCACAGGAAGTACCCTCGGCCAGAAGAGGTACATAAACGCACGCAAAACCCTCAGAGGGGTTTACAACGGCATCGTGTGTGGCATGTCGATTTCGCCGACGTGCGAATCCCCGAGCGCACACTGAGCGAAAGGCCCTGGCGCTTATGAACACCACGGTCAGCTGCGAGCTGCACCTGCGCCTCGTTGTATCGAGCGAGTCCTCACTGCCTGTCCCCGCAGGCCTGCGGTACGACACGGCCGACCCCTACGCCGTGCACGCCACCTTCCACACCGGAGCCGAGGAGACGGTCGAGTGGGTGTTCGCCCGTGATCTCCTCGCCGAGGGGCTGCACCGGCCCACCGGCACGGGCGACGTCCGTGTCTGGCCGTCCCGCAGTCACGGTCAGGGAGTCGTCTGCATCGCCCTGAGCTCGCCCGAGGGCGAAGCCCTGCTCGAGGCCCCGGCGCGGGCCCTGGAGTCCTTCCTGAAGCGTACGGACGCGGCCGTGCCACCCGGCACGGAGCACCGGCACTTCGATCTCGACCAGGAACTCTCGCACATCCTGGCGGAGAGCTAGGGCGGAAGACCCCCGGGGCGCCTCCGGCCCCGGCCGCACCGCAGCTCGAAGAGCCTCGGCCGTCCACTCGGGGAGACGGCCGGGGTCGGCACAACCTCATACGGGCCGGCACAACTTCATACGCACGCAGCGGCGCCGTCGCCGCGGATTCGTCCGCGGCGACGGCGCCGTCGCGTTCCGCCGGGCGCTCGGCCCTTCCCCCCGGCCGAAAAGCCATTACGATCGGCCACCATCGGCGGGCGGCCCGCGGATGCCCAGGCAGGGAGCGATACGTGCTGATCACCCATGACACCAGGTGTGCCCTCGACGCCGTCGTGGACCTGGTGAACACCTCGCCGGAGGACGGCGTGGCGGACGGGTTGGCGGACCTCGGCGCACTCGAGGCGTTCGTCGCTCGGCACCGCATCAGCGACGTGGGGACGCTGACCGAGCTGGACCTTTCGGCGGTGCGGCGGCTGCGCGGCCGCTTCGCGGCGGTCTTCACCGCCCCGGACGGCCGCATCGCGGCGGGCCTGATCAACGAGCTGGTCGCGGCGGCGGGCACCACTCCGCGGCTGACCGACCACGACGGCTACGACTGGCACGTCCACTACTTCGCCCCGGGAGCCTCGGTCGCCGACCACCTGGCGGCGGACTGCGGGATGGCGCTGGCCTTCTTCGTGGTCGCCGGGGAGCGGGAGCGGCTGCGGCGCTGCGACGCGCCGGACTGCAGGCGGGCCTTCGTGGACCTCTCCCGGAACCGTTCGCGGCGGTACTGCGACAGCCGCACCTGCGGGAACCGGCTGCACGTGGCGGCCTACCGGGCCCGGCGCAAGGAAGCGGCGGGCTGAGCCGCCGGCGCGGCGGCTGAGAACGCCGCCCCCGACGGGTGTCGCCGGGGACGCGCGCGGCCGGCTCACAGCAGCAGCAGGTCGTGCAGCGCTGCCATGAGGAACAGGGTCCCGATCACCGCCAGGAAGATCATCAGCGGCGGCTGGGAGAGGGCGAAGAGGCACCCGCGGGGCTCGGGCTCGTCTCCCTCCGGAGGTGCTTCGGCCCCGCTCCGAGTCGTGTCCAGCATCTCGCGGCCATCATGGGCCGACGCGCGAACCGAAGTCGATCAAGCGGCCCGCCCTGCACGGTAGTGCGCCGACCGTAGGCCGACCGGCGCGCTTCCCGACCGGATCGGACCGGTCCGGGAGCACGCCGGGATCATCGACGAAACCGGTCGGATCATCATTCCGCAGCCACGGCAACGCCACCGCACCCGCCTCGGCCGACGGCCGGCGCCTCAGATGCCGTGCTTCTTCAGGATCGCCTCGATGTCGCTGAAGTCGTCCTGGTCGCCGGAGCCGGCCTTGGGCGCGGGGCGGGCCTGCTCCGGGGCCGTGCCCACCGCCCGGCGCTGCGCGCCGCCGGCGGCGGCCGGGCGCCCCTCGGCCGGGGCCACCCCGGCCCGGCGCAGGCGGCGGCGCTCCACGAAGCGGGTGAGCAGGAACAGCAGCCAGGCCGCGCCCAGCAGGCCGAAGCCCGCCCAGGCCGTCGGGCTGAAGGCGGTCTCCGCCACCCAGGCGACGGCGCCGATCATCACCAGCCCGACCGGGATCAGGGCGTAGGCGGCGATTCGGGCGGCGGTCAGGAAACGGCGCCGGAACGCCGTGATCGCGGCGATGCCCAGGCCGGCCACGGACACCGCGCTGCAGATGGTCTCGGCGAGCATCAGGGCCTCCTGACGGACGGGCCGGCGGCCGGATGCCGCTCGGGTTCGCGCTCCCCCTCCATCGTGCCCCCGCCGCACGAGGCGGCGCCACGACACGGAGCGGGAATCAGGGAGATCTCCGGGATCTCCCCCTGGGGACCGGCGGACCCGGCGCGGCTGGGAGACTGGGGGCATGAGCGACACCTCCTCCAGCACCCCCGCCCCCCTCGTGCTCGACGTCTGGTGCGAGCTGCAGTGCCCCGACTGCCGCACCGCCCTGGACGACGTCCGCGCGCTGCGCGCCCGCTACGGCGACCGGCTGGAGGTGCGGCTGCGGCACTTCCCGCTGGAGAAGCACAAGCACGCCTTCGCCGCCGCGCAGGCCGCCGAGGAGGCGCTGGAGCAGGGCAAGGGCTGGGAGTACGTCGAGGCGGTGCTCGGGCGGGTCGAGGAGCTGGACCGGCGCGGCGAGGCGCTGCTGGTCGAGACGGCCCGTGAACTCGGCCTGGACGCCGAGGAGTTCGACACGGCGCTGGTGGACGGCCGGCACATCCTGATCGTCGACGCCGACCAGGCCGAGGGCAAGGCGATCGGGGTCAGCGGGACGCCCACCTACGTGATCGACGGGGAGCGGTTCGACGGCGGCAAGAGCCAGGAGGGCCTGCGCGCCCGGATCGAGGCGGTGGCCGACCGCCTCCTCGGCGAGGTCTGACCGCCGGGTCCGCGGGGGCGGCGGGGGCGGGTCAGAGCAGCGGCTTGCCCAGGTGGTGCAGGGTCGGCCGGTAGCCCAGGGAGGCGTAGAGGCGCTCCGCCGGGGTGTTGCCGGCGAAGACGTTGAGGCCGAGGACGCGCCGTCCCGCGGCGAGGGCCCGGGCCTCGGCCAGCAGCATCAGCGTGCGGCCGTGCCCCTGTCCGCGCCGGGACTCCTCGGTCTCCACCTTGTAGACGTAGGGCGGCTCCGGGTCCCCGCCCAGCCGGAGCCAGAGCATGCCGGCCCGCTCGCCCCCGTGTTCCAGGACGTGGAACTCCATGCCCGCGGTGTCGAGGCCGTCGGGCAGGAGCCGCGCCTGGCCCCGGCGTGAGGCGGCCAGCGCCTCCTCCTCGGGCACGCCCCGGTCGATCCACTCGCGGGCGAAGGCCGCCACCTCGCCCACGCGCCAGTCCGCGAACTCCTCGGCGGTCATGGGCCGCGCGCGGCTCCCGGCGGGCAGCGCGGGGGCGGTCGTGCCGAGCCGCTTCTCCATGATCCGGCTGCGCGGGGTGTAGCCGAGCGCCTCCGCCAGCCGCAGCGCGGGCTCCGCGCCGGCCGGCACGGTGACCTCGATCCGCCGGCAGCCCCAGACCCGGGCGACCTCCTCGGCGGCCAGCGCGGCCACCGTGCCGCGGCCGCGCCGGCGGTCCGCCTCGTCGATCCGGAGCTCCAGGACCCGCGCCACCGCGGCGCCGAACGCCTCCGACGTGCCCAGGCGCACGGCGCCGACGGGACGGCTGTTCACGCACACCTGGAAGCGGCGTGTGCGGGTCCCGTCGGCCTCCTGCTGCAACGGCTCGATGGGCCGCAGGGTGGTGGTCATGCGGTGGTTCTACCCCACCCGGGCGCCCGCGACTACGGGTCGAGGTCGTCGCCGGAGCGCTCGGCGAAGATCCGCATGACCTTGGCCGTCGACGGGCCCTCGACGCCGGGGAGTTCACGGTCGTCGACGCGGTGCACCGCCTGCACGTCGCGGAGCGAGGAGGTCAGGAAGACCTCCTCGGCGCGGGTCAGGACGTCCAGCGGGAGGTCGGTCTCCTGGGCGCCGGTCCACTCGACCACCAGCTCGCGGGTGATGCCGGCCAGGCAGCCGGAGGCGAGCGGCGGGGTGAGGATCTCGCCGTCCACGACGACGAAGACGTTGGAGCCGGTGCCCTCGCAGAGCTGCCCGGCGGTGTTGCCGAACAGGGCCTCGGAGGCGCCCTGTTCCTGGGCGCGGGCCAGCGCGACCACGTTCTCCGCGTAGGAGGTGGTCTTCAGGCCGGTGACCGCGCTGTGTTCGTTGCGGGTCCAGGGCACGGTGACCACGGCCGTGGAGTCCGGGCGGGGCCGGGCCTCGCCGAGCGCCACGACCAGGGTGGTGCCCTGGTCGCCGCGGGCGGATCCGAGCGGGCCCTGGCCGCCGGTCAGGGTGATCCGCAGGCGGCCGAGCGCGACGCCGGGGTTGGCCTCGATCACCGCGGCGCAGGCGCGGCGGACCTCGTCGGCGTCCGGGGCGGGCAGGCCGAGGCCCCGGGCGGAGCGGGCGAGCCGGTCCAGGTGGCGGGTGAGCGCGAAGGGCTTTCCCTCGACCGTCTTCACCGTCTCGAAGATGCCGTCCCCCACGGTCAGGCCGTGGTCCAGGACGGAGACGCGGGCGGACTCGATGTCCTTCAGCCCGCCGTCGAGCCATATCTTCACGAAAGGGTCCCTCCACTGGTGTCGTACGTCCCCGACGCTACCGCGAGCAGCCGGGACGCCTTGAGCTCGGTCTCCGCCCACTCGCGCTCGGGGTCGGAGTCCCAGGTGATCCCGGCGCCGGTGCCGAAGCGGAGCACGGCGGACCCGGACGGGTCGCGGTCGATCCAGAAGGTGCGGATGCCGACGGCCAGCTCGGCGCGGCCGCGGTCGGCGTCCACCCAGCCGACGCCGCCGCAGTAGGGGCCGCGCGGGGCCGTCTCCAGGGCCGCCAGGACGGTCAGGGCGCTCTCCTTGGGGGCGCCGGTGACCGACCCGGGCGGGAAGGCGGCGGCCAGCAGTTCGGGCCAGCCCGCCCCGGGCAGCAGCTCGCCGCGGACCGTGGAGACCAGGTGGACCAGGCCGGGGTGCTTCTCCACCGCGCACAGGTCGGGGACGGTGACGCTGCCGGTGCGGCAGACGCGGCCCAGGTCGTTGCGGACCAGGTCGACGATCATCACGTTCTCGGCGGTGTCCTTGGGCAGCAGGTGGGCCTCGGTCCGGCCGGTGCCCTTGATGGGGCCGGACTCGACCACGCTCCCTCGGCGGGCGAGGAAGAGCTCCGGGGAGGCGGTGGCGATCTCCACGCCGTGCCCGGGGAGGCGAATCGTTCCGGCATAGGGCGCCGGGTTGCCGCGCGCCAGCAGGGCCGTGAGGTCGTCGACGTCGGCGTGCGGGGCGACCGGGGCGGTGAGGACGCGGCAGAGGTTGGCCTGGTAGACCTCGCCGGCCGCGATGTGCCGGTGGATCCGCCGCACGCCCGCCGTGTACGCGGCGCGGTCGAGCGAGGACGTCCAGTCGCCCGTGGCGGGCGCGGGCCAGCGGCCGGGGACGGGCGCGGGGACCGGCTCGCGGCGGACGTCGGCGAAGCGCGCGCAGGTCAGCCGGCCCTCGTAGTCCGCGGCCACGGCCCAGAAGCCGCTGGAGTCGAGCGCGGCGGGGTCGTCGGTGACGTCGAGCAGACCGGTGGCGACCAGGTCGCCGAACCGGGCGAGGGGTGGGAGGTGCTGCACCCGGCCGAGTGTAGGTCGGCGCCGGGGACGGCCTCCGGCGGGCCGTGGGCCGGGCCCCTGGGTGAGCGGCCGCGTACCTGCCGGAACGGGCGCCGGGGGGCTCGGTGGCGGCATGCTGCGCAAACGCGTTTTTGTACTGGCCCGGGAATGGGCTAAAGTTCAACACGTCGCCGGGACGCGGAAGCGGACCGAAACGACAGGCGGACGTAGCTCAGTTGGTAGAGCGCAACCTTGCCAAGGTTGAGGTCGCGAGTTCGAGCCTCGTCGTCCGCTCGAAAGAGCAGGGGATCTTCCCGAAACCCTGTGCTCCTGGTGGAGTGGCCGAGAGGCGAGGCAACGGCCTGCAAAGCCGTCTACACGGGTTCAAATCCCGTCTCCACCTCCAAGGACGATTAGCTCAGCGGGAGAGCGCTTCCCTGACACGGAAGAGGTCACTGGTTCAATCCCAGTATCGTCCACTGGTCCGCAAGGATCTTGATCCGCAAGGATCCCCGCGCGATTAGCTCAGCGGGAGAGCGCTTCCCTGACACGGAAGAGGTCACTGGTTCAATCCCAGTATCGCGCACTGGCCCTCCGGGGCCGTCGGGTCTCAGGACCCGAGGCGATACCCCCGCGCGATTAGCTCAGCGGGAGAGCGCTTCCCTGACACGGAAGAGGTCACTGGTTCAATCCCAGTATCGCGCACACGGTGACGAGAGCCCCCGTCCACTCCGGTGGACGGGGGCTCTCGCGTGTCCGCTCAGGAGGAGAAGAGCATCCGGCCGAAGCTGCGCGGGTGGTGACCGTGGCCGCCGTGGTGGCCGTGGCCGCCGTGGTGACCGGCGTGCGGGGCGCCCCAGGCGGGGGCGGCGGGCGCGGCCGGCGGCGCCTGCTGCGACCACTGCGCCTCGAGCCGGGTCAGCGTCTCCAGCTCCCCGTAGTCCAGGAAGATCCCGCGGCAGCCGGAGCACTGCTCGATCTGGACCCCGTTGCGGTTGTAGGTGTGCATCGGCGCGTGACACTTCGGACAGTGCATCTACGGATCAACTCCTCGTATCGCGGTGCGTGTTCTGGCGCCGCGTCGGCTTCGCCCCCACAGACTCTCCCCCGGCGGCGGCCGGTTGCACCTCGAACGGCAGGATTGGTCACACCGCTCCGGTCCGCCCGGCGGTCATCCGGCCACAGGCGTCGATCAGCGCCTCCTCCGCCTCGTCCACGGGGCGTCCGGCGAGGGCGGCCTTGGTGACGGAGCGGGCGGCGGTCTGCACGGTGAGGGCGCGGGCCGGGACGTCCAGGGCCGGCCAGGGGTCCCCGTCGGGCGGCACGGCGGGACCGCCGGCGGACCGGTAGGCGTCCAGGAAGCGCCGCCACGCGTCGGCCGGGAGCAGGCCGCAGGCGTACCAGGCGGCGGGGCGGGCGAGGTCCCAGGCGGGGACGCCGACGCCCAGGTCGTCGACGTCGATCAGCCGCCACGGCCCGTCGGGCGCGGGATGGCGGACCAGCTGGCCGAGGTGGAGGTCGCCGTGGCAGAGCGCGGCGCCCAGTTCCGGCGGGGCGGGTTCCTCGGCGCGGGCCCAGGGCGGGAGGGCGGCCCAGGCGCCCAGCAGCGCGGGTACGGCGGGGTGGCCGGGGGCTTCGGCGAGGAGGCGGGCGACCGCGAGGGCGGCCTTCTCGGGGCCGCGCATGGCGGGGAGGCCGGGCGGCGGCTGGGCGCGGTGCAGGCGGGCGGTCAGGGTGGCGGCGTCCTCCCAGGGCGCGGCGGCCGGGTCGTCGGGGTCGACGGGGAGGCCGAGCGGCCAGCAGGTCGCCGGACGGCCGTCCAGCAGGGCCGGGGGCGCGTCGAGCGGGGGCAGCAGGATCTCCGGCAGGGCGGCGGCCACGGCCACCCGGCGGCTGAGCTCGGCCGGGTCGGTGCCGGGGGCGTGGGCCTTGGCGACGGTGCGGTGGTGGCGCACGACGGTGGCGTCGGGGCGGTCGGCGAGGGTCGCGGTGACGCAGCCGGGGCAGGGCGCGGAGGCGGGGTGGGCCGCGGCGCGGGCGTGGGCGTGCAGGTCTGCCGGCATGGCCGTGAGCGTACGCGGGCAGGTGATCGTCGTGCTGACGAGGCTGACGAGGACGACTCGGCGGGGCGACGGCTGCCCCGGAAACCCCACGCCGGCGCGGCGATCGCGCCGCGCCGGCGTGGTGCCGTCCGTCGTACCCCCGTCCCCACGGGGTTCGTCAGGGCTGGTGTCCCCACCCGGACCGCTCTTCCGGGCCCGGGACGCGCTGGGCGCCCCGGCACCACGCCCTCGGACGACGACTGCGTGGCCACACACCGAATCCTCGCGCGGAAACCGGCGCCGGACGTCATGCCCCCGGATGAATACGGCGGCGTGCGCTACTTCCCAGGGTGGAGAAGCGAGGGGCGGAGCCGGTGGCGGACCGGGGGCGCGAGTGACATGCTTCACGTGGCGGCGACGTCGCCAAACCCCTTACGGGGGCGGCATCTTGGCAGCCGCGGGCCCGCAAACGCGTTCCCCGTGGGGTGAGCGGGCGCGGCCTGAGCGCACGGCGCGGCCGGGAAACGTAAGCTGTTGGCTCGTCACACGGACCGGGCAGCGGGGATGAACATGGCGATGATGCGCCTCAGGCGCGAGGACCCGCGCGTCGTCGGCTCGTTCAGGCTGCACCGGCGGCTCGGCGCGGGCGGGATGGGCGTGGTCTACCTGGGCTCCGACCGGCGGGGTCAGCGGGTCGCGCTCAAGGTGATCCGGCCGGACCTGGCCGAGGACCAGGAGTTCCGGTCCCGCTTCGCCCGCGAGGTGTCGGCGGCGCGGCGGATCCGGGGCGGGTGCACGGCGCGGCTGGTGGCCGCGGACCTGGAGGCGGAGCGGCCGTGGTTCGCCACGCAGTACGTGCCGGGGCCGTCGCTGCACGACAAGGTCGCCGAGGAGGGCCCGCTGCCGGCGGCGGAGGTCGCGGCGGTCGGCGCGGCGCTATCCGAGGGGCTCGTCGCGGTGCACGAGGCCGGGGTGGTCCACCGTGACCTGAAGCCGTCCAACATCCTCCTCTCCCCCAAGGGCCCGCGGATCATCGACTTCGGCATCGCCTGGGCCACGGGCGCGTCCACGCTCACCCATGTCGGCACGGCGGTGGGCTCGCCGGGCTTCCTGGCGCCCGAGCAGGTGCGGGGGGCGGCGGTCACGCCGGCCACCGACGTGTTCGCGCTGGGTGCCACGCTGGCGTACGCGTCCACCGGTGACTCCCCCTTCGGGCACGGCAGTTCCGAGGTGATGCTGTACCGCGTGGTGCACGAGGAGCCGCAGCTGCGGGGCGTGCCGGGGGCGTTGGCGCCGCTGGTGCGGGCGTGCCTGGCCAAGGATCCGGAACAGCGGCCGACGACGCTGCAGTTGTCGCTGCGGCTGAAGGAGATCGCGGCGCGGGAGGCGCAGGGGCTGGTGCTGGGAGACGTGCGTCCGGCGGGGCGCGAGGACGGCGCGGGGGTGTCCACGGTGCGGACGCCGGTGCCGCGGGGTGCCTCCCCGTCCGCCGGCCGGACGCCGGTGCGGTCCTCGGGCGGCACGGGTCCGTCGTCGGCGCCGGCCGCGCGGCGGTCCTCGGGCCCGACGCCGGCGCGGCGCCGCCCGTCGTCCACGGGCGGGTCCCGGGGCGGCGGGGCCGCGGCGTCCCGGGGCGGGCGCCCGGCGTCCGGCACGGGCGCGGGCGGCTCCGGCGGGGGCGCGCGGAGCGGGACGAAGCTGCGGCCCGCGAATCCGCGGCTGCTGCGGCAGCGGCTGATCGTGTTCGTGGTGGTGACCCTGCTGGTCGCCCTCGGCATCGCCGCCGTCCAGGGCTGCCAGGGCCCCTCCGACACCTCGGGGGCGGCTCCCGTGGAGTCGACCCGAGCGGCTCCGGGCGGTACGCCACAGAGACTCTGATCACGGGTCGGCCGCCGCGACGTGGCTGTCGGACCCCGCGGCTAGCCTCCGGACATGGCACAGAAGCAACCGCCGAGGCCGGTGGCCGTCGGTGACGTCGTGGCGGTGCACTCCGAGGCACTCGGCGCCTGGACCGCCTCGCAGATCACCGGTGTCGACGCCGCGACACGGAGCGTCGCGGTCCTCGCACTGGACTGGTCGGGGCCCGAGCCCGGGACCGTGGCGGACCTGGGCGACGTAGGGCCGCTCCGGCTCACCCACCACAGTTGGGGCGGCGCGCTGGCGCACTGCAACCACGGCTGGGTGGTGCCGAGGAGTTTCACAGTGATCGGCTCACTGCCGCCGCTGGTGACCGCGCCGTCGCCCGCCTGGTCCCCGCAGTGGGGGCGCGGCGAGCAACTGGCCAGGCAGCGGCGGTGGGACGCCGGTGACCGGGAGGACCGGGACGCCCCGTACGCGCTGACGTGTTCCGCGTCCGAGGTGACCGCGGAACACGGCGACGGCGCCCCGCGGACGGACGTCCGCCATCTGCGCGTCCACGGGATCACCCGGCTCGACTGCGCCCGCCTGGTGGCCTGCTTCCCGGCACTGACCCGGCTGTCGCTGTCGGGCACGATGGGCACGCTCACCTCGGCGGCCGCCCTGAACCGGTTGCCGTGGCTGCAGGGGTTGTCGGTGCGCGAACTGTTCGGGATGGAGGCGTCCGACTGCCTGCTGCCACGCCACGTCCCAAAGCTGGAGCAGGTGCGGCTGTACGGCATTCCGGCCGAGTACGCCAAGGCGATGCGCGAGGCGTGGCGCCCCCAGGAGCGGCACGGCGTGCAGCTCGACGTCCACGGCGCCCGGAGTCCGGAGTGGGTCGCCGCCAACGCCGCCAACCCGCTCCGCGACTGGGACGGCCGCGAGCACATACCCCGCGCCGTGTACCGCGAGGTCCTCGCCCGGTACCGGGCCGCGCGGGAGGCGTTCCTCACCGAGGTCCACGGGGGTGGCAGCCGGGACCGTGTCACCGGGGTGGGGCATGCCTTCGGCACCGCTCTGAACGCGCTGGACAGCCGTTGGGCGTTCATCGAAACCGTGGAACGCGAGGAACTGTTCGACGCTCTGGGCTTCCTGGTGGACGAGGCTCGGAGGGATACCGGACGTGACCTGGGCGCCGCTCGGGAGGCGCTGTTCGAGGGGGTGGAGTCGGTGCGGGACTGGTGACCGTGGGCCGTGGTCAGGCCGGGTGGGGGCGGGTCGCGTAGAAGGCGACGGCGGAGGCGGCGGCGACGTTGAGGGAGTCGACGTTCTGGGTCATGGGGATGGTGACGTGGAGGTCGGCGGCGGCGAGGACGCGAGGGCTGAGGCCGTCGCCCTCGGTGCCGAAGACGAGGGCGAGCCGGTCGTCGCGGCGGGCGGCCAGTTCGTCCAGGGTGACGGCCCGGTCGCTGAGGCACAGGGCGGCGACCGTGAAGCCGGCGTCGCGGAGCCGGTCGACGTCCGCGGGCCAGGACTCGAGCCGGGTCCACGGCACCTGGAAGACGGTGCCCATCGAGACCTTGACCGACCGCCGGTACAGCGGGTCGGCGCAGCGCGGGGTGAGGAGCACGGCGTCGACCCCGAGGGCGGCGGCGTTGCGGAAGGCCGCGCCGATGTTGGCGTGGTCGACGATGTCCTCGAAGACGGCCACCCTCCGTGCTCCGGGGAGGAGTTCGGCGACGTCCCGCAGCGGCTCGCGTTCCATGGAGGCGAGCGCGCCGCGGTGGACGTGGTAGCCGGTGACCTGTTCGGCGACCTCGGGGGTCACCAGGTGGACCGGTGCGTCGGTGGACCCGGTCAGGTCGGCCATCACCCCGGTCCACTTGGGGGTGAGCATCATCGACCGCATCCCGTAGCCGGCCGCGACGGCCCGCCGGATCACCTTCTCGCCCTCGGCGATGAACAGGCCCTCGGCGGGCTCGCGGCGGCGCCGCAGTTCGACGTCGGTGAGGTCGGTGTAGTCGGCGAGGCGGGGGTCGGCGGGGTCGTCGACGGGGATGAGGTCGGTCATGCGGAGGGGGTGCCTTACTGGAGCGTGGCGGCGCCGACGGAGACGACGGGGCCGATGACGATGACGGCGGGCGGCCGGACGTCCTCGGCGCGCACGACCTCGGCGACGGTGGCGAGGGTGGCGTCCACCCGCCGCTGGGCGCTGGTGGTGCCTTCCTGGACGAGGGCCACCGGGGTGTCCGGGGTCTTGCCGTGGGCGATCAGCGTCTCGGCGATGCGGCCTATCTTGTCGACGCCCATCAGGATCACGAGGGTGCCGGTGAGCTTCGCCATGGCCGCCCAGTCGACCAGCGAGCGCTCGTCGTCGGGGGCGACGTGGCCGCTGAGGACGGTGAACTCGTGGGCGACGCCGCGGTGGGTGACGGGGATGCCGGCGGCGGCGGGGACGGAGATGGAGGAGGAGATGCCGGGCACGACGGTGCAGGGGATGCCGGCTTCGGCGAGCGCCTGGGCCTCCTCCATGCCGCGGCCGAAGACGAACGGGTCGCCGCCCTTGAGGCGGACCACGGCCTTGCCCTGCTTGGCGTGCTCGATCAGGGCGTTGTTGATGGCCTCCTGGGCCATGTACCGCCCGTAGGGGATCTTCGCGGCGTCGATGACCTCGACGTGCGGCGGGAGTTCGTCGAGGAGGTCGCGGGGGCCGAGGCGGTCGGCGATGACCACGTCGGCCTCGGCGAGCAGCCGGCGGCCGCGCACGGTGATCAGGTCGGGGTCGCCGGGGCCGCCGCCGACCAGGGCGACGCCGGGGGTCTTGGTGCGGTGCTGCGGGGCGACCAGGGTGTTGTCGCGCAGGCCCTCGACGACGGCGTCGCGGATGGCGGCGGTGTGGCGCGGGTCGCGGTCCTTGGCCTCGGTGGTGAGGACGGCGACGGTGACGCCTCCGGCGCGGCCGGTGGCGGGGGTCCAGGCGGTGGCGGCGTCGGCGTCGTCGGAGCGGACGCACCAGACCCGGGCGCGCTCGGCCTCGGCGGAGGCGGCGGTGTTGGCCGCGGGGTCGCTGGTGGCGACGACGGCGTACCAGGCGCCGGTGAGGTCGCCGTCGGCGTAGCGGCGGCGCTCCCAGGTGATTTCGCCGGCGTCGGCCATCGCCTCGACGGAGGGCGTCGCGGACGGGGAGACGAGGGTGACGTCGGCGCCGGCCGCGACCAGGGCGGGGAGGCGGCGCTGGGCGACCTGGCCGCCGCCGAGCACGACCACTCGACGGCCGGTCAGGCGCAGGCCGACGGGGTAGGCGGGGTGTTCGGCCATGGGGCGGCTCCCTGGGGACGGGGTGCGGGGGACGCTGCCGGGCCGCTTCGGGGCGTGCCCGGCCGGATGGGAGCTGCACCGTCGGAGCTGCCCTGACAGGGGGAGTTTATGTCGTGCGGCCGACGCGGACCGGGGCAGGGCGGTGTGATCTTCGCACGATCTACTGCCCTGCCCCGGTTCCGGTGGCGCGGTTTCTCGGCGCCGCGGTTACTGCTCGGCGCCGCGGTTACTTCTCGGTGACGCCGGCGGAGTCGAAGGTGGCCACCTCGTGCATGGCGCGGGCCGTCGACTGGACCAGCGGGAGCGCCAGCAGGGCGCCGGTGCCCTCGCCGAGGCGCAGGTCGAGGTCGACCAGCGGACGCAGCCCCAGCTTGTTGAGGGCGGCGACGTGGCCGGGTTCGGCGCTGCGGTGTCCGGCGATGCAGGCGGCCAGCACCTCGGGGGCGATGGCGCGGGCCACCAGGGCGGCGGCTCCGGCGCTCACGCCGTCCAGGATGACCGGCGTACGCAGGCAGGCGCCGCCGAGCAGCAGGCCGACCATGGCGGCGTGCTCCAGGCCACCGACGGCGGCCAGGACGCCGATCGGGTCGGCCGGGTCCGGCTGGTGCAGTTCGAGGGCGTGCCGGACCACGTCGGTCTTGCGGGCCAGCGTCTCGTCGTCGATGCCGGTGCCGCGGCCGGTGACCTCGGCCGGGTCGGTCCCGGTGAAGACGGCGATCAGCGCGGCGGACGCGGTGGTGTTGGCGATGCCCATCTCGCCGGTGAGCAGCGCCTTGTTGCCGGCCGCGACCAGGTCGCGGGCGGTCTCGATGCCCACCTCGATGGCGGCCTTGGCCTCCTCGCGGGTCATCGCCGGGCCCTGCGTCATGTCGGCGGTGCCGGGCCGCACCTTGCGCGGCAACAGGCCCTGCTGTGCGGGCAGTTCGGCGGCCACGCCGACGTCCACCACGCAGAGTTCGGCGCCGACCTGGGTGGCGAAGGCGTTGCTGACCGCGCCGCCGCCCAGCATGTTGGCCACCATCTGGGCGGTGACCTCCTGCGGCCACGGGGTGACGCCCTGGGCGTGGACGCCGTGGTCGCCGGCGAACACCGCGACGGCCGCGGGCTCCGGGATGGGCGGCGGGCACTGCCGGGACAGGCCGCACAGCTGGGCGGAGATGATCTCCAGCATGCCGAGCGCGCCGGCCGGCTTGGTCATCCGCTTCTGCCGCTCCCACGCCTCGCCGAGCGCCTTGGCGTCCAGCGGGCGGATCCCGGCGATGGTCTCGGCGAGCAGGTCGTGCGGGTCCTCGCCGGGCAGGGCGCGGCGGCCGTACGTCTCCTCGTGGACGGCCCAGGACAGCGGGCGGCGCTTGGACCAGCCGGCCTGCACCAGCTCGGGCTCGTCGGGGAACTCGTCGACGTAGCCCACGCACAGGTAGGCGACGACCTCGAGGTACTCGGGCAGGCCGAGGGAGCGGACCATCTCGCGCTCGTCGAAGAAGCTGACCCAGCCCACGCCCAGGCCCTCGGCGCGCGCGGCGAGCCAGAGGTTCTCGACGGCCAGGGCGGCGGAGTACGGCGCCATCTGCGGCTGGGTGTGGCGGCCGAGGGTGTGGCGGCCGCCGCGGGTCGGGTCGGCGGTGACGACGATGTTCACCGGGGTGTCGAGGATGGCCTCGATCTTCATCTGCTTGAACTGCTTCGCCCGGCCCTTGGGCAGCGACTTGGCGTACGCCTCGCGCTGGCGCATGGCCAGTTCGTGCATCTGCTGCCGGGTCTCCTCGGAGCGGATGACCACGAAGTCCCACGGCTGGGAGTGCCCGACGGACGGCGCGTGGTGCGCGGCCTCGAGGACGCGGCGCAGCACCTCGTGCGGGATGGGGTCGGGGCGGAAGCCCTGGCGGATGTCGCGGCGTTCGCGCATCACCCGCAGCACGGCCTCCCGCTCGGACTCGGCGTAACCGGGGGCAGGGGGCTGGGGCTCCGCCTCGGGGGCCTCCTCCTCGGGGGCCTCCTCCACGAGGGCTTCCTCCACGAGGGCCTCCTCGGCGGACGCGTGGGGCGCCTCGGCGGGGGCCGCGTCGTCCACGGAGGCCGCCTGGGCGGGGACCGTGTCGGCGGCCTCTGCCGCGGCGGCACGGGCCTGGTCGTCGTCCTGCGGGGCGGGCTCCGGCCGCGGCTCACCGGCGAGGGCCGCGTCGTCGGCCTGCGGGGCCTCGGTGACGTCGGGTTCGGTGGCGCCGGGTTCGGTGAAGTCGGCTTCGATGAAGTCGGCCTCGGCCTGCGGCGTCTCGGCGTCGGCGGTCCCGTCCTGCGGCTCCTCGGCGGCCTCGGCCTCGGCGGCGGGCTCCGGGGCGGCCATCCGCTCGCCCTCGCGCGGAGCGGGAACCACGGCGACCGGGGCCTCGGGGGCCTGCGGCTGCTCCGGCTGCTCGGCGGGGGCGGCCGGGGCCTCCTCGGCGGGCGCCTCCGGGGCGGACGGGGCCTGCTCGGCCACCGGCGCGTCGGCGTCCGCGGCGGTGACCTCCGCGGCCGTCGCCTCGTGCTGCTCCTGCTGCTCGGGCTGGGCGGGCTGCTCGGCGGCGGCCTGCTCGGCGGGCTGTCCCCCGGCGGACTGCTCGGGGACGAACTCCTGCTCCGGGCCCGCCTGCTCGGTCACCGGCTCGGCGGCGTCCGGGGCCTGCGCGGGCCAGGCCTCCCCGGCGGGGGCCGGCTGGTGGCCGGGGGCGAGGTGCGGCGGGGTGGGGACGGTGCCGGGGACGGGCACGAACTCGCCCAGCGGCTCGGTCACCGCGAACTGCCCGGAGGCGTCCGCCCCGTGGGCCGGGGCCTCGTGGCCGACGAACGCCTGCCCGCCGCCGAGCGTGCCCTGGCCGGAGAGGGTGTCGTTGGGGTAGGTCTGCTGCCGCAGGGCGGCGTCCTGGGCCGCGTACGCGTCCTGCCCGGCGTGGGTCTCCTGCGGGGCGGCGGGGAACGCCTGCTGCCCGTCGAACGTCTGCTGCCCGCCGAAGGTGTCCTGCGGGGCGGCGGTCTCCTGGCCCGGGTAGGCCTGCTGCTGGGCGGCGGCCTCGTACGGGCCGGCGGCCGGGTCGGCCCCGGCGGCGTGGGCGAGACCCGCGCCGAGGGAGGCGTCGGCCGCCGGGTAGGTCTCCCCCGCCGTCGCGTACGCCTGGCCCGCGTGCGGCTGGGCCTCGTGCTGCTCCGGGGACGCCTGGGCGGCGGCCTGCCCGGTGGGCACGCCGGCCCACGGCGTGTGGTGCTGGGCGCTCGCGCCGCCCTGGGGGTCGGGGTACTCGGCGCCCGGGGCCTGCTGCCCCAACTGCCGCACCACGGTGGCCGGTCCGCGGTCGGCGAGGGAGCGGACCGGGCTCATGGAGGCGTCGGGCGTCGGCGGTCCGAGGTGCAGCGGACGGCGCGGGGAGGCGGCCCGGCCGGGCGCCTGGGCGGCGGCGCCGAGGTCGTAGCTCCCGCTGTCGTGGACGCCGGTGGCGTGCGAGGTCTGTCCCGCGCCCTCCGGCGCGTACGGGGCGGCGCCCTCCACGGGCAGGCCCTGCTCCGGCACGGTGTGCTCCGGCCCGGCGGGCGGCACCTGCCCGGCGGCCTCCTGCTGCACGGCCTGGTCGACGGCCTGCTGGGCGGCGTGGGGCTGGGCGTACGCCTGCTGCTCGGCCGTCATCCGCTGCTGCGCGTAGACCTGCTGCTCGGCGTACCCGTGCTGGTCGAGCCCGGGGTGCGGCTCGTGGCCCGGGTGCTGCTCGTGGCCGGGGTGCGGCTCGTGGCCGGGGTGCTGCTCCGGGTAACCGCCGTCGGCGTACGCGCCCTCCGGGTAGCCGCCCTCCGGCGCCGGCGCCACCTCGTTGCCCCAGGCGCCCTGGGCGCCCGGCAGCAGGAGGTCTTCTTCCTCGGCGGTCGGTGCGGAGAGGTAGGGGTAGGAGCCCGGCGTGGGGACGCCCGGCTGTTCCACCGTGCCTGCGCTCTCCGGCAGTCCGTCGCCCGGGACCTGGCCGGTGTCGGTCATGCGTACCCCTCGCCCATCGGTTGGTGCCTCTTACAGCCTGCTCGTCCGGAGCGGCGCGCGGACCGCCCGTCCTGTTGAACGAGCGGGGCCGCCGAGCGGCACGAGAGACCCGCCCACTCGGACGAGGAGGCGACGACCCGATTGTCGCCGTCCCCCGCCCTCCGACGCAGGCCGATCCGGCAAGGTCCGTCCTGGAACTCACCCTCTCGTGCGCCTCCGGCGCCGTCGTACCCCACCCGGTGGACCCGGCCGGCGGTCTTGTCCGGACATGGCCCGACGAGAACCGAAATCCAGGCGCGGTACAACGATCGGCCAGCCTACCCCGCGGCCCGGCACCGTTCGATCACGGGGCGCTACTGGGAGGCGGGGCGGGCGGGCCGGCCGGGGGGCCGGTCGCGGAGGAGTTCACCGCAGAGCAGGAAGCCGACGCTCCGTCCGTTCTCGCTCCACCGCTCGGCGTCGAGCGTCACGGACTGCTGGAGGGAGCAGTCGACCTGGTAGCCGCGCTCGGCCAGGCGGCGGCCCGCGAGTTCGGCGGCGTCGCGGGTGGGGACGTGGGCCACGATGCGCTCGGGGCGCCGGTCGGCGGCCGCGGCGACGACGTCCGCTCCCCCGGCCGTGATTCTCACCACGTCGGGCTCCGGCAGGTCCTCCAGGACGTGCGGGGCGGCCCCGTGGACGACCTGGAGCTGGACGCCGAGGCGGCGGGCGGCGCGCTCGGTGCGGGCGCAGGCGTCGGGGTCGCGGTCGACGCCGATGACGGCGGCCCCGGCGCGGGCGGCCTCGACGGCGAACGCGCCGGAGCCGCAGCCGATGTCCCACACCAGGTCGCCCACGCGCGGTCCGAGACGGGAGAGTTGGGCGGCCCGCAGGGACTCGGCCTCCGCCTCGCCGAACGGGCCCTCGTAGGAGTCGGCGGGGAGGACCCAGCCGCGGGGCCCGGAGGGGGCGCGGCCGGCGATCCAGGGGGCCGACTCGGTGTGGCTGGGCGCGCCGATGGCGATGACCACGTTGGGGTCGCGCCAGATGTGGTCGGCGGCGCGGTCGGAGGTGACGACGCTCACCTGCTCCCGGTCGGTGCCGAGTTCCTCGCAGACCACGAAGGTGCGGGGCGCGCCCTCGAGGAGCAGCCCGAGTTCGGCGGGGCCGGCGCCCGGGGCGGTGAGGACGGCGACCTTGGTGTGGGCGCGGCAGACGTTGACGGCCCGGCGCAGGGTGCGGGGCTGGGCGACGACCACCTGGGCGTCGTCCCAGGGCATTCCGGCGCGGGCGAAGGCTGCGGCGACGGAGGAGACCGCCGGGACCACCTCGACCTCGAGTCCGAACTCGGGGGCGCGCAGGGCGCGTACGACGCCGAAGAAGCCGGGGTCGCCGTCGGCGAGGACGACCGCGGTGCCGCGGTGGGCGGCGATCCTGCGGGCGGCGAGCGGGAGACTGCCGAGGCGGATGCGTTCCGCGCCGGGCGGCACCTCGGGGAGCGCGAGGTGGTGCGGTGCGCCGGCCACCAGGGTGGCGGCGCCGAGCGCGGAGTGTCCCGCGGCGGTCAGCGGCGAGCCGTCCCAGCCGATCACCGTGACCCGGTCGGCCATCGTCGTCAGTCTCCAGGGGTGTGCGGTGCCGGCGGGGGCAGGGGTGTCGGGGGCGCGGTCGCGGGGTGTCGCGGGCGGGCGGTGGGGTCCGCCGCCGGGGCGCGCTGTGAGGTTACCCCGCGGGCGGGGCGCGGTGGTCAGTCCCAGTCCGCGTACGCGCCGACGCCCTCGAAGTCCTCGGGGAGGAGGCTCCAGACGATGAGGTCGGTGCGGACGTCGGTCCAGAGGTCGCGGTCGTCCTTGGCCCGGGCTATCCAGGCGCCGCGCAGGACGCCCTCGCTGACGCAGCCGATCTTCTGGGCGACCTGCTGGGCGGCGGCGTTGTCGGCGGCGGTGCGCAGTTCCACGCGTTCGAACTTCTGGTCCCGGAAGAGCCACTGGGCGCAGGCCAGGGCGGCCTCGGTGGCGTATCCCTCGCCGCGGGCCCAGGGGGCGATCACGTAGGAGAGTTCGGTGGAGCGGATCCGCCAGTCGGTGTGGTGGAGGTGGAGGGTGCCGACCAGCCGCTGGGTGAGGAACTCGGTGACGGCCAGGACGATGCCGCGGCCCTCGGTGCGCTCGGCGGGGGCGTCCTGGCCGATCCACCGGCGGGCGTGCGCCTCGGCGTAGGGGTGCGGGACGGAGGTCCAGGCGACGACCTGCTCGTCGTTGAGCATCTCGGTGTAGGCGGGAACGTCCGCGTCCTCGAGCGGGCGCAGGACCAACCGCTCCGTGCTGATGGAGATGTCGGGGAAGGTGCCGTGCATGCGCCGCTCCGTAACCTAGGGGACCGTTCGGACCTGCTGAACTCTTCAGCATGCAGCATGAAAGCACCGAACAGGGGGGCGGGGTCCACTCCTGCGTCCGGAGTGGACCCCGCTGGTCCTGACGGTGCGTCGGGCCGGCTGTGCGGCCCGCAGTCAGGAGGTGGCGAGGACGGAGCCGGCGTACTTGTCCTCGACGAACTTCTTCACCTCGGGCGAGGTGAGCAGCTTGACGAGCTTCTTGACGCGCGGGTCGTCCTCGGAGCCCTCCTTGACGACGAGGTAGTTGCCGAACGGGCTGTTCTCGGCGGACTCCAGGACGACGGCGTCCTCGGCGGGCTTGAGGTCGGCCTCGATGGCGTAGTTGCCGTTGACGACGGCGGCGTCGACGTCCGCGAGGGCGCGCGGGGTCTGGGCGGCCTCGATCTCTTTGAACTTGAGGTTCTTGGGGTTCTTGGTGATGTCGGCCGGGGTGGCGTCGGCCTCGGAGCCCTTCTTCAGCTCGATCAGCCCGTTGTCGGCGAGGAGCTTGAGGGCACGCGCCTCGTTGGCGGTGTCGTTCGGGACGGCGACGGTGGCGCCGTTCTTCAGCTCGTCGACCTTCTCGAACTTGTCGGAGTAGAGGCCGAGGGGCTCCACGTGGACGGAGACGACCGGCACGAGGTGGGTGCCGTTCTTCTTGTTGAAGTCGTCCAGGTAGGGCTTGGTCTGGAAGTAGTTGGCGCCGACCGAGCCGTCCTCGGTGGCGGTGTTGGGAGTCACGTAGTCGGTGAACTCCTTGACCTCCAGGTCGAGGCCCTCCTTCTCCGCGAGGTTGTCCTTGACGTAGGTCAGGATCTCCGCGTGCGGGACGGGGGTGGCGGCGACGATCAGCGGGCCGTCGGAGGAGGCGGCCTTGTCGTCGGAGCCGCCGCAGGCGCTCAGGCCCAGCGTGAGGGCTCCGGCGGTCAGGACGGCGGTGGTGAGCTTGGCGGTGTTACGCACGAAAAGTGCCTTTCCGTTGCGGCACGCGGGGGCGTGCCTGGTGGTGCTGCCCCGCGTCGGGTGGTGCGGGGAGGTCTGTGGGGGGCGACCCGGCCTGGGCGGCCTGGCCTGGGCGGCGGCCTGGCGGGCTAGGCGGCCTGGCGGTTAGGCGGCCTGGCGGGCCTCCGCGGCGGCGTCGGCCTTCGCGGCGGTGGCGTCGGAGTTCGCGGCGGGCTCCTTGGCCTTCAGCAGGCGGAGCCGGGGGGCGGGTCCGCCGCGTCCGCCGCGGCGGTGCAGGGCGCGGGCCCCGGCGTCGCCGGCGAACTGGATGAGGGCGATGACCACGGCGAGGACCGCCACGGTGACCCACATCAGGCCGGTTTCGAAGCGCTGGTAGCCGTAGCGGACGGCGATGTCGCCGAGTCCGCCCGCGCCGACCGTGCCGGCCATGGCGGAGTAGCCGATCAGCGCGACCACGGTGGTGGTGGCGGAGGAGATCAGCGAGGGCAGGGCCTCGGGGACGAGGACCTTGCGGACGACCGTCCAGGTGTTGCCGCCCATCGCCTGCACGGCCTCGACGAGCCCGTGGTCGACCTCGCGGACCGAGGTCTCGACGAGGCGCGCGAAGAAGGGGATGGCCCCGATGGCCAGCGGCACGATGGCGGCGTCGCGGCCGATGGTGGTGCCGGTGATCAGGCGGGTGAAGCTCATCAGCGCCACCATGAGGATGATGAACGGCAGCGAGCGGGCGATGTTGACGACCTGGCCGATGACCTTGTTGGCGACGACGTTCTGCAGGAGGCCGCCGCGGTCGGTGAGGACCAGCAGGACGCCCAGCGGCAGACCGCCGACGATCGCGATCACGGTGGACCAGCCGACCATGTAAAGGGTGTCCCAGCTGGCCTGGGTGAGCAGCGGCTGCATTTCGGACCAGGTCACTTGGCCACTTCCTTCGTCTTCGCGGTCTTCGCGTCCACGTCGTCCGCGGCGTCGGGGCGGCCGACGACCTCGACCTGGAGGCCCTGCTCGCGCAGGAAGCCGATCGGGACGACGTTGTCGTCGTGGTGGCCGGGCAGTTCGATCCGCATCCGGCCGATCTGGGCTCCGCCGACGGTGTCGACCGCGGCGCCCAGGATGGAGACGTCGACGTTGTAGGTGCGGGCGAGCTGGGAGATGACCGGGCGGCCGGTGGACTCGCCGTGGAAGGTGATGTCCACGACCGTGCTGCCGGGGCCGGAGGTGCCGCCGCCGACCGGGAACAGCGCGGCGGCGAGCTGGGAGCCGGGGGTGGCGAGGAGCTCGTCCACGGTTCCGGACTCCACGATGCGGCCCCGTTCCATCAGCGCGGCGGAGTCGCAGACGGTCTTGACGACGTCCATCTCGTGGGTGATCAGCAGCACGGTGAGGCCGAGCTGCTGGTTGAGGTCGCGCAGCAGCTGGAGGATCGAGCGGGTGGTCTCCGGGTCGAGGGCGCTGGTGGCCTCGTCGGACAGCAGCACCTTGGGGTCGCCGGCCAGGGCGCGGGCGATGCCGACGCGCTGCTTCTGGCCGCCGGAGAGCTGGGCCGGGTAGGCCTTGGCCTTGTCGGCGAGGCCGACCAGGTCGAGGAGTTCGAGCGCCTTGGCGGAGCGTTCCCGGCCGGACTTCCCGAGGATCTCCAGCGGGAGCTCGACGTTGTCCTGCACGGTGCGCGAGGAGAGCAGGTTGAAGTGCTGGAAGACCATGCCGATCCGGCTGCGGGCCTCCCGCAGCGCCTTGGAGGCGCGCGGTCCCCGCCCGGCGAGGGCGGTGAGGTCCTGGCCGGCGACGGTGACCGTGCCGGAGGTGGGGCGCTCGAGGAGGTTGACGCAGCGGATGAGGGAGGACTTCCCGGCGCCGGACTGGCCGATGACGCCGAAGACCTCGCCCTCGCGGACGTGCAGGTCGACGCCGTCGATGGCGGTGACCTCACGGCCGCCGGAGCGGTAGATCTTGGTGAGACCCGAGGTGGTGATCACAGGGGGTTCCGTCACTGTCGAGTGCCGGGGCGGGGTGCTGCCCCGGACACGGGTGCATTCGGTCGGACCGCGGCACGGCGTGTCGCTCCGGCTCCGGTCGCGGCGGCGCGGCGGAGGGAGGACGGGGAGATCCGTGTGCGCGGGCGGCACGGTGAGGCCGCGGGGCTCGCTTCGGGGCGCGAGGCCGGAACGTCTTGCGGGGGCCCTCTAACAGGCGCACATTCGACACATGCGACGAGCACCGGGCGTCGGGGTCGCCTCGGTCGCAGGGGTGGTGCAGCTCGTCGTGGTCATGAGGTCAGTAAATCAGACGATCACGGGCAGGTGGGGCGGGGTGTCCGGCATGCGGACACCCTGTCCGGTCGGCGGTGCTTCTCAGAGCCGGTTCGTCGCGTTTCCCTCGCGGAGCGAGACCACGATGCCGTCGGGGGTGACCTGCGCGGACAGTGCGGAGAGGTCCGGGACCACCAGGTCGGCGTCCAGCTCGTGGGCCTGGTGGGTTGTGGCCAACGCCACCGTGCGCATCCCGGCGGCGCGGCCGGAGCGGAGACCGGCGGGGGCGTCCTCGAAGACGACGCAGCGCGCGGGGTCGACGCCGAGGGCCTTGGCGGCGAGCAGGTAGGGCTCCGGGTCGGGCTTGCCGCGGGTGATGTCGTCGGCGGCGACCAGGGTCGCCGGGGTGAGGCCCACCCGGGCGAGCCGCGCCTCGGCGAGGCGGCGCGAGGCGGAGGTGACGACGGCCCAGCGGTCGGCGGGCAGGCCGTGCAGGAACTCCCGGGTGCCGGGGAGCGGGGTGACGCCGCCGCGGGGGACGTCCTCCACCTCGATCTCCTCGATGCGGGCGACGGCGGCGGGGACGCGCGGCACGGGGAGCAGGTCGGCGACGATCTCGGCGGCGGGGCGGCCGTGCAGCTCGACGGCCGCGAACTGCTCGCGGGAGACGCCGTGCTCGTGGGCCCAGAGGGTCCAGCAGCGGGTGACGGACTCCAGGGAGGACAGGAGCGTGCCGTCGTTGTCGAACAGGAGGGCGTCGGCGCGAAGGGTCGTCGTCATGGGTCCGACCCTAGCGAGGCCCGCGCGGGGGTCGCCGGGGCGCCGTTCGAGGGAAGCTCGGGGTGCCCCGGGGGCGCGTGCGGGCGGGCCGGTTGCGCACCGTGGTCGGGCCTGTCCCCCGCCTCCGCCGCGGTCAGGGTCGGGCGGAGCGGCGCGGGGCGCGCGTAATAAGGTCGCTGGCATGCTCGTACCCCTGACCGTGGCGACCGCCGTCGCGGCTCTCCTCCTCGCCGCCTGGTGCGGCTGGGCCGCCTCGCGGGACCAGCCGACCAAGGACTGGCACTTCATCGGCATGGGTGTGGTCACGTTGCTGGCCACCGCGCAGCTCGTGGTGGGGATCGTGCAGCTGGCCCGCGGCGACCGCCCGGAGCAGGGCACGGTGATCTTCGTGGCCTACCTGCTCGGCGCCTTCGCCTGCGTGCCGGCGGCCGGGTTCATGTCACTGGCGGAGCGCACCCGGTGGGGCTCGGTCACGGTCGCCGCGGGCGGCTTCGTCCTGGCGGTGCTGCAGGTGCGGCTCTACGACATCTGGGGAGGCTGAGATGACCTCGACTCGGCGGGAGCTGACGTCCGGGCCGGGCATTCTGCTGGTGTGGCTGTACGGCGTGATGGTGGTCGGCGCGGTGTCCCGCTCGGTGTACGAGATGTCCACCAAGTTCGACCGTGCCCCGCTGGCGTACTCGCTGTCGGCGGTGGCCGGCCTGGTGTACCTCTTCATCACCTACACGCTGGTGCGCGGCGGCGAGCGGGCCCGGCGGGCGGCGGTGGTGTGCTGCGCCGCCGAGCTGCTCGGCGTGCTGGTGGTCGGCACCTGGACGGTCCTCGACCCCGGGGCGTTCCCGGACGCCACGGTCTGGTCGGAGTTCGGGATGGGCTACCTCTTCATCCCGGTGCTGCTTCCGGTGACCGCGCTCTACTGGCTGCTCCGGGGCCGGGCCGACGACCGTCAGGCCGTGGCCGCGTAGACCGCCGTCCCCGTGCCGGGGTCCTCGGGCACGGCGGTGGTCCGCTCCAGCACGATGCGCGGGATGCCGTCGGGCCCCTCGGCGCGGCCGGTGGTCCGGTAGCCGAGGCGGCGGTAGAGCCGCAGGCCGGGCTCGCTGCGGTTGCCGGCGCTCAGCCGGAAGGCCGTGACCTGGGCCGTCCCGGCGACCGCGGCCTCGGCGGCGCGCAGCAGCCGGGCGCCGATGCCGTGGCCCTGGAGCCGGGGGTGGACGCACAGGCCGTCGATCTCCCCGGCGCCGTCGCCGGTCACGCGCGCGTACACGGCGCCGATCACCTCCTCGCCCAGGCGGGCGACGCAGACGATGCCCGAGGCGATCTCCTCGCGGACGTCGGCGAGGGACTCGGTCAGCGGGCCGATGCGGTGGTCGCCGTAGAGCACCGCCTCGCTCTGGAAGCTCAGATACCGGAGCCGGAAGATCTGCTCGGCGTCCTGCTCGGCCGCCCTGGAGATGGTCACGCTCATGCCCATGTGTGCATGCCTCCCGCTCACTTGCTCACCAGTGGTCCTTCACACCTATCCCCGCCTCGGCCTGGGCGCAACCTCCGGACCGAGCAGCCGGCGCAGACATCCCAGACATCGGGAACGTTCCGGTCCGAGACTGCCCTGTGAGATACCCAACTCCCGGGCGATCTCCCGGTAGGTGAGGTCGTGCGGCGAGAAGAGCGCGGCGAGCAGCCGGGGGCAGCGGCCGGGGAGGCGGCGCACGGCTTCCTGGAGGGTCCGGCGGCGGGCGGAAGCCAGCACGAGCTGTTCGGGGCCGAGGTGCGGGTCGTCGGCGGGGTCGCGGCGCAGCGAGCGTTCCCGGCGAGCGGCCCGGCGCAGGCCGCGGGCCTCGGCGCGGACCGCCGTGCGCAGCCAGCGGGCCGGGTCGCGCGGGGGCTCCGCCCGGTGGAGGCGTTCCAGGAGGCGGAGCCAGACGGCCTGCTCGAGGTCCCGGGCCTCGGCTCCGGCCGCCGCGGCCTCGGCCGCCGCCTCGGCGGCCAGCAGGGGGCGCAGCCGGTCCACCATGTCGTGCGGCTTCATACGCTCACAGGACGGCGGACCGGCGGCGGTGGTTGCCGCCACCGGACCGGATTCACCCGGACGACGGGCCGCGGACGCGGCGGGTTGACGCCGGGCGCGCCGGTGGGCGCGCCCGGGCGCCGGGTCAGCGTGCCGCGCGCCAGAGCTCGCGGGCGACCAGACCGGTGTCGGGGTGGTCGGTGAAGACGCCGTCGATGCCGGTGTCGAAGTAGGCGCTGAAGGCGCCGAACGCGTCGCCGTAGCCGTCCGGCTCGGTGCCGCGGCGGAAGTCGGCCGGCAGGAAAGGGTTCTCGTTGCGCAGCGTGTACGGGTGGAGGACCAGGCCCGCCTTGTGCGCGTCGGCGACGAGGGTGGTCGGCGAGGTGAGCCGGCCGGCGGAGTCGCGCGGGATGATCAGGTCGAGGGTGGGGCCGATGCCGTCGGCGAACGAGGCGATCCAGGCGAGCCCTTCCGGCGTGATCAGGTCGGCGACCTTGCGGGGGTCGCCCTGCCGCTGGAAGTCCCAGGGGCGGCTGCCGGCCGAGGAGAGCAGCACGGCCAGCGGGTTGTCGACGAGCCTGCTCAGCCTGCGGATGCTGGTCGGCTCGAAGGACTGGAGCAGCACCGGCGAGTTGCGGCGGTCCTTGCCGTGGCGGCGCAGCAGCCTGGCGACCCGCTCCTCCAGGGGCAGGCCCAGCTCGCGGAAGTAGGTGGGGTGCTTGAGCTCCGGGTAGACGAAGACCTGCTTTCCGCGCCTGCGGGTCTGCTCGTCCTGCCAGCGCAGCACCTCCTCGAAGGTGGGGATCTCCCAGACGCCGTCGTAGAGCGTGCTCTGCGGGCGGTTGGCGGGGATCCGCTCCGTGGCGCGCAGGGTCTTGAGCTCGGCCAGGGTGAAGTCCTCGGCGAACCAGCCGGTGGTGGGGACGCCGTCGAGCGACTTGGTGGTGCGGCGGGAGGCGAACTCGGGGTGGTCGGCGACGTCGGTGGTGCCGCCGATCTCGGGCTCGTGGCGGCAGACCAGGTGGCCGTCCTTGGTGATCACCAGGTCGCCGGCCTCGATGATGTCCGCGCCCATGTCCAGGGCGAGCTGGTACGCGCCGAGGGTGTGCTCCGGGCGGTAGCCACTGGCGCCGCGGTGGGCGATCACGGCCGGCGTCGGCAGCCCGGCGAGGCCGCGTCCGCGTCCCGTCCCCTCGGCGGCCGCGGCGGTGCCGCCGGCGCCGAGCGCGGCCGCCGAGGCGCCCAGCAGGGCCGCGCCCAGCAGGGCCCGCCGCCCGGTGCCGAGGGCGGGGCCCGCGGTCTCGTCGGATTCTGCGGCGCCTGAGGTTCTCGACATCGGTGCTCCCTCGTGAGATCACGTCAACGGGTCGGCCGGATCGTAGGTGCGTGTCCATGACGACTGAAGGTCCCCGGAAGGACCGGGCGGAAAACAGCGGGTGTCGTCTCGCCGCCGCCTCCCTGTTCCGTTCCGGTGTCGGGCGCGTGTCGCGGATCGGCGGCCGGGTGACTCGCTGTCAACACTGTGCAACGGCTCCGTCAACCGGATGTGCGTCCGGCGCTCCTGCGCGAGTATCGTCCTCACCTGCACGGACTCGTCCGTTTCCGTCGGACCCCTTGACATGGGAGGGCTCGTTGTCCCGCTTCGCGCTCATCAAGGCAGTGCTCGGACCGATCATGCGCCTGATGTTCCGCCCACGCGTCGAAGGCGCGGAGAACATTCCCGGGACGGGGGCGGTGATCCTGGCCGGAAACCACCTCACCTTCATCGACTCCATCGTGCTGCCGCTGGTCACCGACCGGCAGGTCCTCTTCATCGGCAAGGACGAGTACGTCACCGGCAAGGGGGTCAAGGGCCGGCTGATGGCGTGGTTCTTCACCGGCGTCGGCATGATCCCGGTCGACCGGGACGGGGCCAACGGCGGTGTGGCGGCGCTGATGACGGGGCGCCGGGTCCTGGAGGAGGGCAAGGTGTTCGGCATCTACCCCGAGGGCACCCGCTCCCCCGACGGGCGCCTCTACCGGGGCCGCACCGGCATCGCGCGGCTCACGCTGATGACCGGGGCGCCGGTGGTGCCGTTCGCCATGATCGGCACGGACAAGCTGCAGCCCGGCGGCAAGGGCATGCCGCGGCCGGGCCGGGTCACGGTGCGGTTCGGGGAGCCGATGGAGTTCTCCCGCTACGAGGGGATGGACCGCGACCGCTACGTGCTGCGGGCGGTCACGGACTCGGTGATGGCGGAGGTCATGCGGCTGTCGGGGCAGGAGTACGTCGACATGTACGCCACGAAGGCGAAGGCGGCCTGAGGCCGGGCCTCAGGCCGCCTTCGCCTTCGTGCCGCGCGCCCGGCCGGGGCCCCGGCCAGGGTGGTGGCGGGGGCCCCGGGGAGGCGTCAGGCGCGGCGCGCGGTGGACCAGGTGTGCTGGGCGGCGACGTTCTGCTTGACCTCGGCCAGCTGGACGGCGACCGCACTCGGGGCGGTGCCGCCCCGGCCGTCGCGCGAGGCCAGGGCGCCGGGGACGTTGAGCACCGTCCGCACCTCGGGGGTCAGGTGCTCGCTGATCTTCGCGAACTGCTCGTCGGTGAGCTCGTCGAGCTCCTTGCCCTCCGCCTCCGCCGCCTTGACGCACTCCCCGGCGACCTCGTGCGCGACCCGGAACGGCACGCCCTGCTTGACCAGCCACTCGGCGATGTCGGTGGCCAGCGAGAACCCGGCCGGGGCCAGCTCCTCCATCCGCTCCCGGTGCACCGTGAGCGTGGCCATCATGCCGGTGAAGGCGGGGAGCAGGACTTCGAGCTGGTCGATGGAGTCGAAGACCGGCTCCTTGTCCTCCTGGAGGTCGCGGTTGTACGCGAGCGGGAGCGCCTTGAGCGTGGCCATCAGGCCCGTGAGGTTGCCGATCAGCCGGCCGGACTTGCCGCGGGCGAGTTCCGCGATGTCCGGGTTCTTCTTCTGCGGCATGATCGACGAGCCGGTGGAGAAGGCGTCGTGCAGGGTCACGAAGGAGAACTCCTTCGTGTTCCAGATGATGATCTCCTCGGCGATCCGGGAGACGTTGATCCCGATCATCGCGGTGATGAAGGCGAACTCCGCGACGAAGTCCCGCGAGGCGGTGCCGTCGATGGAGTTGGCGGCGGAGCCGTGCTCGAAGCCGAGGTCCTTGGCGACGGCCTCCGGGTCGAGGCCGAGGGAGGAGCCGGCCAGCGCGCCGGAGCCGTAGGGCGAGACGGCGGTCCGCTCGTCCCACTGGCGCAGCCGCTCGGCGTCCCGGGACAGGGCCTGGACGTGGGCGAGCACGTGGTGGGCGAAGAGCACCGGCTGGGCGTGCTGGAGGTGGGTGCGGCCGGGCATGGCGACGTCCGGGTGGGCCTCGGCGAGGCCGATCAGGGCGTCCTGGAGGTCGGCGATCAGGCCGCCGACGATCCGGGCGTGGTCCCGCAGGTACATCCGGAAGAGCGTGGCGACCTGGTCGTTGCGGGACCGGCCGGCCCGGAGCTTGCCGCCGAGGTCGGGGCCGAGCCGCTCCAGGAGGCCCCGCTCGAGGGCTGTGTGCACGTCCTCGTCGGCGATGGTGCCCACGAAGGCGCCGGAGGCGACGTCCTGCTCGAGCCGGTCGAGGCCGGCGATCATCCGGTCCAGTTCGTCGGCGGTGAGGAGACCGGCCTGGTGCAGCACCCGGGCGTGGGCGCGGGAGCCCGCGATGTCGTAGGGGGCCAGTCGCCAGTCGAAGTGGACCGATGCCGACAGCTTCGCCAGTGCCTCGGCGGGCCCGTCGGCGAACCGGCCGCCCCAGAGGCGGACGTCACCGCTGTTGCTGCTCACGTGCTGTGCTCCTCGTTGCCGAAGGCCGAAAGGGTGCGACCCCGTGCGGCAACCGCCACACATCATCGCTGTGCATGATTATGCAGTGCTCCGCATGAATCGTCAATTCTGCGCCGGTCCTCGTGGCGGCTCTCGTGGCATTCGGCCGGGCGCCCCACCTGAGTCCGCCCTTCGAGATGCTGCCGCTGAACAGGGCGCGCGGGGCCGGAGTTGAGGCGAGGATGGCCCCATGGGCAAGTCATACGACCGGATCGACGACCGGCTCCGCGCGTTCATCGAGGAACAACCCGTCTTCTTCACCGCCACCGCCCCGCTCGCCGCGGACGGCACGGTGAACCTCTCCCCCAAGGGCCTCAAGGGCTCCCTCGCGGTACTGGACGACCACACGGTGGCCTACCTGGACTTCGCCGGGTCCAACGCCGAGACGGTGGCGCACCTGCGGGAGAACGGCCGGATCACCCTGATGTGGTGCGCGTTCCAGGGCCCGCCGACCGTGCTGCGCGTGCACGGCACCGGGGAGGCCGTCTTCCGTGACGACCCCCGGTTCCCGGAGCTGCTGGCGCGCTTCCCGGACATCGATCCGGGCGACCACGGGCTGCGCGCGATCATCGTGGTCACGGCGAGGACGGTCCGGGACGCCTGCGGGTTCGCCGTCCCCTACATGGCGTACGAGAGCGACCGGGAGCTGCACGCCAAGCGGTTCTCCCGGGACGACGACGAGTCCCTGAGCGCCTACTTCGCCAAGCGGACCATCGCCACCAGCATCGACGGCCTGCCCGGCGTGCCGTTGCCGTTGCCCCCGGTGGCTCCGTGACGATGGGCGCATGCGCCAAGCCGTAGCCGTCGCCGCTGTCCTGTGTCTGCCGCTGCTCGGCGCCTGGTCCGTGCCGGGTGTCCCGCCGGGTGCCGAGCCGGGTGTCCAGCCGGACGCCTCGTCGGGTGCCGAGCGGCCGCTGCCCGAGCGGATGGCGGACACCGGTGGCGGCTCGCAGCTGATCACCGCCGAGGCGGCGACGACGGGCAGCACCACCGGCACCGTGACCTGGTGGCAGCGCTCCGGGACCGGCGGCCGCTGGGAGGAGGCCGGCTCGGCGCCCGCGCGGTTCGGCGCGAACGGCCTGGCGGAGGGCGCCACCCGCCGCCAGGGCACCGGCACCACGCCCACCGGGCTCTACGACCTGCCGTTCGCCTTCGGCATCGAGCCCGCCCCCGAGGGCACCCGCCACCCGTACCGCCGGGTGGGTCCCGACGCGTGGTGGTGCCAGGACAACGGCTCCCGCGCCTACAACCGCTGGAGCGAGCCGCTGGCCGCGGACTGCGCCCCGGCCGAGGCCGAACACCTCGTCACCTACCCGGAGCAGTACGCGTACGCGCTCGTCATCGGCTTCAACTACCGGCAGCCCGTGCGGGGTCGCGGCGCGGGCATCTTCCTGCACGTGCACGGCGGCGGCGCGACGGCCGGCTGCGTGTCCGTGCCGGCCGACGCGATGCGCCGCCTCCTGCGCTGGGCCGACCCGTCCCGCGCGCCCCACATCGCCGTCGGCACCACGGACGGGCCGACGGCGATCACCCGTTACTGACCGGGCGTCACGGGTTGGCGCGGCGGCTGTTCTGGGCCAGCGCCAGCAGGTGGTCGGCGAGCGCCTGGCCGCCGGTCGGCTCCCGGCTGATCAGCAGCAGGGTGTCGTCGCCGGCGATGGTGCCCAGGATGTCGTGCAGCTCCGCCTGGTCGATGGCGGAGGCGAGGAACTGCGCGGCCCCGGGCGGGGTGCGCAGGACCACGAGGTTGGCGGACGCCTCGGCCGAGATCAGCAGCTCGCCGGAGAGCCGCCGCATCCGCTCCTCCTTGGCGGACTCCCCCAGCGGTGCGCGGGGCGTGCGGAAGCCGCCCTCGCTGGGCACCGCGTAGATCAGCTCGCCGTCGGTGTTGCGGATCTTCACCGCGTTCAGCTCGTCGAGGTCGCGGGAGAGCGTCGCCTGGGTGACGCTCAGCCCGTCGTCGGCGAGGAGCTTGGCGAGCTGGCTCTGGGAGCGCACCGGTTGCCGGTTGAGGATGTCGACGATCCGGCGGTGCCGGGCGGTGCGGGTCTGCGGCACGGCCGGCCCGCCGTGCTGCTCGTGGTCCTGCGCCTGACTCATCGTGTTCCTTCGTCTCCGGATCCGGTCGTCCGCCTCAGCGGGCTGTGGCATCGGCCGCGTCGAGGATGCCGGGGAGCGCCTGGAGGAAGGCGTCCGTCTCCGCGTCGGCCAGGTTCAGCGGAGGCATCAGCCGGACGACGTCGGGGGCGGGCGCGTTCACCAGGAACCCGGCCTCCTGGGCCGCCTGCTGCGCCTGCGCTGCGAGCGGCCCGGTGAGCACGATACCCAGCAGCAGCCCTTCGCCCCGGACGTGGGAGATCAACGGGCTGTCCAGCGCCTCGATGCCGGTGACGAGGCGCTCGCTCTGCCGCTTGACGTTGTCGAGCAGGCCCTCGTCGGCGACGGTGTCGAGCACGGCCAGGCCGGCGGCGCAGGCGACCGGGTTGCCGCCGAACGTGGTGCCGTGGTGGCCCGGCCGGAACAGCTGGGCGGCGCGGCCGAAGGCGACGGTGGCGCCGAGCGGCAGGCCGCCGCCGATGCCCTTGGCCAGGGTGACCACGTCGGGCAGCACGCCCTCGTGGGCCTGGTAGGCGAACCAGTGGCCGGTGCGGCCGATGCCGGTCTGCACCTCGTCGAGGACCAGCAGCGCGCCGGCGGCGGCGGTGATGGCGCGGGCGGCCTTGAGGTAGCCGGCCGGGGGCACCACCACGCCGTTCTCGCCCTGCACCGGCTCGATGATCACCAGGGCGGTCTCCTCGGTGACCGCGGCGGCCAGGGCCTGGGCGTCGCCGTAGGGGACGTGGGTGACGTCGCCGGGCAGCGGGAGGAACGGTTCCTGCTTGCCGGGCTGGCCGGTGAGGGCGAGCGCGCCCATGGTGCGGCCGTGGAAGCCGCCCTCGGTGGCCACGACGTGGCGGCGGCCGGTCAGCCGGCCGAGCTTGAACGCGGCCTCGTTGGCCTCGGCGCCGGAGTTGCAGAAGAAGACCTTGCCGTCCCGCCCGAACAGCTCCAGCAGCCGTTCGGCGAGCGCCACGGTCGGTTCGGCGACGAAGAGGTTGGAGACGTGGCCGAGCGAGGCGATCTGGCGGGAGACCGCCTCCACGACCGCCGGGTGGGCGTGGCCCAGGGCGTTGACGGCGATGCCGCCGACGAGGTCGAGGTACTCCTTGCCGTCGGCGTCCCACAGCTTGGCGCCCTCGCCGCGGACCAGCGGGATCCGGGGCGTGCCGTAGTTGTTCATCAGGGCGCCGTTCCAGCGCTCCTTCAGTTCGGCGTTGCTCACGACTGCCCCTCCTGGTCGGCGACGGCGGGCTCGTCCGGCACGACCATCGTGCCGATGCCCTCGTCGGTGAAGATCTCCAGCAGGATCGAGTGCTGGACCCGGCCGTCGATGACGCGGGCGTTGCCGACGCCGTTGCGCACGGCGTGCAGGCAGCCCTCCATCTTCGGCACCATGCCGGCCGACAGCTCCGGCAGGAGTTTCTCGAGTTCGCTCGCGGTGAGGCGGCTGATCACCTCGTCGCTGTGGGGCCAGTCCTCGTAGAGGCCCTCGACGTCGGTGAGGACCATGAGCGTTTCCGCGCCGAGCGCCGCAGCGAGTGCCGCAGCCGCCGTATCAGCATTGACGTTGTAGACATGTCCGTCGTCCTGGGAACGGGCGATCGAGGAGACGACCGGGATCCGGCCGTCCGCGAGGAGCGCCTCGACGGCGCCGGTGTCGATCGCGGTGATCTCGCCGACCCGGCCGATGTCGACGAGTTCGCCGTCGATCTCGGCCAGGTGCTTGGTCGCGGTCAGGGTGTGGGCGTCCTCGCCGGTGAGGCCGACGGCGAGCGGGCCGTGCTGGTTGAGCAGGCCGACCAGCTCGCGCTGCACCTGCCCGGCGAGGACCATGCGGACCACGTCCATGGCCTCCTCGGTGGTGACGCGGAGGCCGGCCTTGAACTCGCTGACGATGCCGTGCCGGTCCAGCGCGGCGCTGATCTGCGGCCCGCCGCCGTGCACCACGACCGGCCTGAGTCCGGCGTGGTGCAGGAAGACGACGTCCTGCGCGAACGCGGCCTTGAGCTGCTCGTCGACCATGGCGTTGCCGCCGAACTTGATGACGACGGTCCTGCCGCGGTGGCGGGTGAGCCAGGGCAGCGCCTCGATGAGGATCTGGGCCTTGGGGAGGGCGGTGTGCCGCCGGGTGCGGTTGCTCATGAGGAGTACGCGCTGTTCTCGTGGACGTAGTCGGCGGTGAGGTCGTTGGTCCAGATGGTGGCGGTCTCGGAGCCCGCGGCCAGGTCGGCGACGATGTGCACCTCGCGGTAGCGCATGTCGACGAGCTCGCGGTCCTCGCCGACGCTGCCGCCCTTGCAGACCCACACGCCGTTGATGGCGACGTTCAGCCGGTCCGGCTCGAAGGCGGCGCCGGTGGTGCCGATCGCGGACAGCACGCGGCCCCAGTTGGGGTCCTCGCCGTGGATGGCGCACTTGAGGAGGTTGTTGCGGGCGATCGAACGGCCCACCTCGACGGCGTCGGCCTCGGAGGCGGCGTTGACCACCTCCACCTTGATGTCCTTGCTGGCGCCCTCGGCGTCGCGGATGAGCTGCTGCCCGAGGTCGTCGCAGACCGCGCGGACGGCCGCCGCGAACTCCTGCTGGTCCGGGGTGGTCCCGGAGGCGCCGGAGGCGAGGAGCAGCACGGTGTCGTTGGTGGACATGCAGCCGTCGGAGTCGACCCGGTCGAAGGTGACGCGGGTGGCGTCGCGCAGCGCGGTGTCCAGGGCGGCGGCGTCCAGGTCGGCGTCGGTGGTGATCACGACCAGCATGGTGGCCAGGCCCGGGGCGAGCATGCCCGCGCCCTTGGCCATGCCGCCGACGGTCCAGCCGTCCTGGGTGACGACCGACGTCTTGTGCACGGTGTCGGTGGTCTTGATGGCGATGGCCGCCTTCTCGCCGCCGTGCTCGGAAAGCTGCGCGGCGGCCGTGCCGATGCCCGGCAGCAGCTTGTCCATGGGCAGCAGCACGCCGATCAGCCCGGTCGAGGCGACCGCGACCTGGGCGGCGTTCAGGCCGAGGACCTCGGCGGCCTTCTCCGCGGTGGCGTGGGTGTCCTGGAAGCCCCGGGGGCCGGTGCAGGCGTTGGCGCCACCGGAGTTGAGGACCACGGCGGACACCTCGCCGCCCTTGAGGACCTGCTCGGACCAGAGGACCGGCGCGGCCTTGACGCGGTTGGAGGTGAAGACGCCGGCGGCGGCCCGGCGGGGGCCGTTGTTGACGACCAGGGCGAGGTCGGGGTTGCCGTTCTCCTTGATCCCGGCGGCGATGCCCGCCGCCGTGAATCCCTTGGCTGCCGTGACGCTCACTGCATCTCCTCGTTCGCTTCTCCGACCGCGCGGTGCGTCGGTGCGGCCATGCTCTTCAGCGGCCCGGCGGCCGCCCGGGGGTCGCTCACGGTGCGACTCCGACGGTGGAAAGCCCGGTGGTCTCGTCCAGACCCAGGGCGATGTTCATGCTCTGCACGGCGCCGCCGGCGGTGCCCTTGGTGAGGTTGTCGACGGCGGTGACGACCACCACGCGGCCCGCGGCCGCGTCGTACGCCACCTGCACCTGCACGGCGTTCGAGCCGACGACCGAGCCGGTGGCCGGCCACTGCCCCTCGGGGAGCAGGTGGACGAAGGGCTCGTCCGCGTACGCCTTCACGTACGCCTCCCGCACGGTCTCCGCGGTGACGCCCGGCTTCGCCCTGGCGCTGCAGGTGGCGAGGATGCCGCGCGGCATGGGCGCGAGCATCGGCGTGAACGACACGCTCACCCGCTCCCCCGCGGCGGCGCTGAGGTTCTGGATCATCTCCGGCGTGTGCCGGTGGCCGCCGCCGACGCCGTAGGGCGACATGGAGCCCATGACCTCGCTGCCCAGCAGGTGCGGCTTGGCGGCCTTGCCGGCTCCGGAGGTGCCGGAGGCGGCGACCACCACGGCCTCCGGTTCGGCGAGGTCGGCGGCGTAGGCCGGGAACAGCGCCAGCGACACGGCGGTCGGGTAGCAACCGGGCACCGCGACGCGCTTGGACCCCTCCAACGCGGCGCGGGCGCCCGGCAGTTCGGGCAGTCCGTAGGGCCAGGTGCCGGCGTGCGGGGAGCCGTAGAAGGCCTCCCAGTCGGCGGCGTCCCGCAGGCGGAAGTCGGCCCCCATGTCGACGACCAGCACGTCGGGGCCGAGCTGCTCGGCCACGGCGGCGGACTGGCCGTGCGGCAGTGCGAGGAACACGACGTCGTGCCCGGCGAGGGTCTCCGCCGTCGTGGCCTCCAGCACCCGGTCGGCCAGCGGCAGCAGGTGCGGCTGCAGCGCGCCCAGTCGCTGTCCGGCGTTGGAGTTCCCGGTCAGCGCGCCGATCTCCACCTCGGGGTGCGCCAGCAGCAGCCGCAGCAGCTCCCCGCCCGCGTATCCACTCGCTCCGGCAACCGCCGCTCGTACCGTCATGGGTCCTCCCTATCGATGGCACGACTATACGGTGCCCCGCATTTTTATGCAATGAGGTGGGTGGGGCGGACCGCGGTTCCGCGTGGGTCACCATGGGGGAATGCTTCCGATCGCCGCAGCGCCCCAGGAGCCCGTGGAGACGCCGCCCGCCGTCCTGGAACTGGCCGGCGGCCGTCCGATGCGTGCCGTCTGGCTCAACCAGGTGGGCGGGCTGACCTTCCGGATCGACGCGGAGGACGGCCCGCGGTTCGCCAAGTGGGCGCCCGCCGGCAGCGGGCTCGACCTGGCGGCGGAGGCGGTGCGGCTGCGGTGGGCGTCCCGGTACACGCCCGTGCCGCCGGTGCTGGCGGAGGGCGGGGACGCGTCGGGCGCCTGGCTGCTCACCCGGGGGCTTCCCGGCACCTCCGCCGTGGACGAGCGGTGGAAGGCGGACCCCCGCACGGCCGCCCGCGCGGTGGGGGCGGGGCTGCGCGCGCTGCACGACGCGCTGCCGGTCGCCGAGTGCCCGTTCGACTGGTCGCTCGAGCGGCGGCTGGCGCGGGTGCGGGCCCGGGTGGCGGCCGGCGCCGTCGACCCCGCCGCCTGGCCGGAGGAACTGCGCGACCTCGGCACCGTCGAGGGCGCGCTGCGGCTGCTGGAGGATCCGCCGCCGGGCGACCGCCTCGTCGTCTGCCACGGCGACGCCTGCGCGCCCAACACGCTGCTGGGCGACGACGGCGCCCCCACCGGCCACGTGGACCTCGGCTCGCTCGGCGTCGCCGACCGCTGGGCCGATCTGGCCGCGGCCACGTGGAGCACGGTGTGGAACTACGGCCCGGGCTGGGAGGAGACGCTGCTCGACGCGTACGGCGTGGCGCCCGACGCGGAGCGGATCCGGTACTACCGCGTGCTGTGGGAGCTCACGGGCTGAGCCCGCCCCCCGCGGCCGCGGGTTCCGGCTCGGGTTCGGGTTCAGGGGTGCCGCGGCCGCGGGTTCAGAAGCGCCGGAGCCAGGCCGCGGCGCCGTGGCCGAGCAGCAGGTAGACCCCGGCGGGCAGCGCGTGGTTGAGGAAGACCCGGAAGGGCTCCGCCTCCATGGTGAAGATGTCCTGCGACCACCAGGCCAGGCCGTCGGCGACGCCCTTCACGAAGTCGACGAAGACGTTGCCCTGGTTGGCGTCGAACAGGTACAGCACGATCCACAGGGCGAGGAACGCGGCGGCGATGTCCGCGATGGTGTGCACCACCAGCGCCGCCCGCAGTTGCCCGGTGCCCTCCCCGCGACCTCTCCCGCGTGGCCCGGCCACCGGGGGCGGGGCGACGGTGAGGCGCGGGGTCGACGGCGGCGGGTACGCCTGGGCCGGCCGGTACGGGTCGTGGCCGTATCCGTGCTGCTCCGGCGGGAGGGGCCTGTAGTCACTCATGGTGGTCTCCATCGGCGCGGTCACGGCGCCTTCGTCTGCGTCGAGCGAATGTCCCGGCACCGCATCGTTCAGCAGAAGGAGGGCGAACCGGCCGAGACCCGGTTCAGGTCCGGCGAGGATCCGGTGCAGGACCTGCGGGCACCTGTGACCGCCGGCCCGGAGCGCGGAGCCCGAGCCCGGACCCCGGAGCCCGGCGGGCGCGGGCGAGAGCGCATCACTCGAGCGGGATGTCGAGCCCTCGCTCGCGGTCCGGCCGGGGGCCGTGGATGCGGCGGTCGGCCGCCCGGATCGGCACGTCGTTGATGCTCGCCTCGCGGCGCCGCATGAGGCCGCGCTCGTCGAACTCCCACTGCTCGTTGCCGTAGCTGCGCCACCACCGGCCGTCCGCGTCGCGCCACTCGTACTGGAAGCGCACGGCGATCCGGTTCTCGTGGAACGCCCACAGGCTCTTGCGCAGCGCGTACTCCCGCTCGCGCTCCCACTTGCGCGTCAGGAAGGCGACGATCTCCTCGCGGCCGTGGACGAACTCGTCCCGGTTCCGCCACACCGAGTCGTACGTGTAGGCCGCGGCCACCCGCTCGGGGTCGCGGGTGTTCCACGCGTCCTCGGCGGCCTGGACCTTCCGCAGGGCGGTCTCCCTGGTGAACGGCGGAAGGGGCGGTCGATCGTCCGTCACGGCTGCCTCCCGGCGGGTCGGAGCGGTGGAGAACGTCCGTTCTCCACCTGCTCCCGCTAAGGTAGAGAACGAACGCTCTCGACGCAAGGAGCCCCGATGCCCGCCCCCCTCACCGAGGAGCAGAACCGCCGGGCGCGGGAGGCGCTCCTGGACGCGGCGGAGCGGTTGTTCTACGACCGCGGCATCCAGGCGGTGGGCATGGACGAGGTCCGCGTGGCGGCCGGGCTGCCCCTGAAGCGGATCTACCGGCTCTTCCCGACCAAGGAGGACCTGGTGGTGGCGGTGCTCCGGCGCCGCGACCTGCGGTGGCGGGAGAGCCTGACCGGTTACGTGGAGCGGGTCGCGGATCCCCGGGAACGCGTCCTCGCCGTCTTCGACTGGCTGGCCGACTGGTTCGCCGAGCCCGGGTTCCGCGGCTGCCTGTGGATCAACGCGCACGGTGAGCTCGGCCCGGTGTCCGAGGCGGTGCTGGCCGAAGTCCGTTCCCACAAGCGGGAGTTCCGCGACCAGATCGCGCGGTGGGTCCGTGCCACCGGGGCGGGGGCGCCCGTCGCCGAGCCGGTCCACCTGCTGGCGGAGGGGGCCATCGTGACCGCGGGCGTCACCGGCGACCCGGCGCCGGCCCGCCACGCCCGCGCGGCCGTCACCGCGTTGCTGGACGGCACCGCGGCCGCGTGACCCGGAGGACTGCCGACGCCGCGTGCCCCGTCGGCGCCCCGGGTCAGCCCTTGCCGTCGAGCAGGCGGCGCGGGACGTCCTCCAGCATGGTCCTGATCTGCTCCTCCGTGACCCCCGACTCCCGTGCGTACGGGAGGACTTCGTCACCGAGGTGCAGGTAGTGCCACTGCGGCAGCAGCGGCAGGGCCGCAGGGTCGATCCAGTCGATGTAGCAGGACGCGTCCTGCGAGAGCACCATGCTCCCGGCGTATCCGCGGCGGCACATCTCGACCAGCGTCGCGGCCCGTTGCTCGAAGGTGACGTCCAGGTGGAGGCCGAACCGGTCCATCCCCAGCACGAAGCCCTCGTCGGCGAGCTCGGCTAGGTAGTCGCAGTCGGTGGAGTCGCCGCTGTGCCCGAGCACGATCCGCGAGGGGTCCACCTGCTCCTCGTCGCACAGCACCCGCTTCACCTCTCCGGCGGTGCGGTTGCCGGGGTGGGTGTGCACGGTGACGGGCACGCCGGTGCGGTGGTGGGCCCGGGCCACGGCCCGCATCACCCGCTCCACACCGGGCGTCAACCCGTCCGCGTCGATGGCGCACTTGAGCATCCCGGCCCGCACGCCGCCGCTGCCGGCGATGCCGTCGGTGATCTCGTCGACGAACAGCTCGTCCATCGGGTCCGGCGTGCCGGGCGCGAGCCCGGGGCCCCGGTGCCGGAAGTAGAACGGCACGCTGTCGTAGGTGTAGATGCCGGTGGCCACCACGATGTTGAGCTCGGGAACCTGCTCGGCCACCCGCCGCACCAGCGCCACATCGCGACCCATGCCGAGCACGGTGGGGTCCACGATCGTCCGCACGCCCTGCGCCGCCAGCGCCCGCAGCCGGGTCACCGCGTCGGCGATCCGCGTCTCGTCGTCGCCCCACTCGCCGGGGCGGCTGCGCTGGACGTCGGCGGTGCGGATGAAGATGTGCTCGTGCATGTAGGTGCGGCCGAGCGCACCGGCGTCGATCTCTCCGCGAACGGTCGGGACGGGGCCCATCTCTTCACGACTCCCTTCGTCGCCGCGTACGGCTCGGCGCACCGTACCGGGCGACCGTGCGGGCGGTGAAGAGGTCCGTCCACCCGGCGACCGCGGCGAGCGCCCCGTCGAGGGTCATCCCGATCCGCAGCGGCGCGACACGGCGCGGCGGGTCCAGCACCAGGTCCATGTCCGGCCGCCCCTCGGCTCGGCGTTCAGTGGTCCGTGACGGTCAGGTGGTACGTGGTGTCCACGACGAAGTCGCCCGCGCGGCCGTTGATCTCGAGCACGTACTGCCCGGCCGCCAGCGGCTCGAAGCCGCCCCAGACGCCCCAGGTCAGGTGCCGCTCACCGCCGTGCCGGAACCCGCCGCGGAACTCCCGCAGCGACAGCCGCACGCCGTTGAGCGAGGCGTCGGCGCGCTCGAACCGCATGCACAGGTGGTCCTGCGAGTACTCCCAGGTGTGCTGGACGTTGAGCACCGGGAAGAACACGGGCCGCCCCGCGGGTATCGCGCAACGCCGCTCCACCCGGCCGCCGTAGGTGCCGGCCAGGAACCAGACGTCCGCCGGCTGGTCCCACCCGGCGTGCTCCCCCGTGGTGTCCCGCACGGGGCTGCGGTCCTCCGGCGCGGACAGCGCCCACTGCCACCAGCGCCCTGCGAGGTGGCCGCCGTCGTCCTCGTCCATCCGCCAGATGCTCCCGGCCGATCGCGCGCCACTCATGTACGACGCCCCCTCCCCACACGCACCGTTGTTTGCGACATGAGATCACGTCAGGACCACGTGTGTCGGCTCAGAGAGCGGCGCCTGGCGCATGCGCTGTTCGGCTGCGCCACCCGCCCGTCGCAACCGGTCGGTCGATCGTCACTGTCGTGCCCCCTGGCTAGCTGCGGGACCACCGTGTTCTCACCTGGCATCGAACGCCCAGAAGACTCCGACCTCTTCGGGCGACACAACGACGCATCCGAAGTCGCCGATGTACTCGGTGAGGGGCCTCCAGCCCTTGACCCGTTCGTGAGATCCGGTGACGGGGTGCTCCGCGCCTCGGTGATGTTGCTGTAGCAGGAGACGCGGTCGCCGTACCGGTCGAGAACGATGCGTGCGTCGGCGAGGGCCGCCGCGGTCTGTTCTTCCGTACCGCTCGGTCCCCATTCCTTGGGCATCTCGGCCAGCAGGCGCACCGCTGTACCGACCGTGACGGGGTACAGCCCTTTCTGCAGCCGTGCCGCGGACAGTGGGACGAACGGGAAGCCAGGTGGGTTCTTGGTTCGCTCCTCGTCGTTGTCCTTGTCCCAGTCCAGGGTGAGCCATCCACGCGGATCTTCGGCCTGCCGGTTCATCACCGCCACCGCGTCCTTGTGCCAGGCGGCAGGGGTTCTCGGGCCGGTAGCCGCGAAGGTGTACACGTCGTCCAGGAGGCGCAGGAGAACGTCCTCCCACTGGCTCTGGGGCAGAGTTCGCATGCTCCCAGCGGACAACGTCACCAGCCCGCCGGTCAACTGTGTCTGCGCCCCAGGCTGGGTGACAACCGCTCATCGCGGCGGCCGTGCCCACGCGGGCAGGGAAGCTCCGGTGCCCGGACGGGCGGCGTCGTAGGAAGCCGGGCGGGTCATGGAGGGCTGCCACGGTTCGGGGCGGGGGCCTGACAGGATGCGCGTCAGCCTGGATCTCCTCGGTGGCGGAGGGGGCGGGCAGCAGCGGCAGGCGCCCCGGCGGTACGTCTGGTTGTACTCCAGGAGGATCTCCACGTGCGCCCGCACGTCCTCCCGTGGGCTGTCGCGCAGCTCGCGCAGGAGGCAGGGGGTGCGGCCGAGGGCGCTGAGGGCGGTGCCGCGTACGCCGGGGTCGGGGTCGTCGGCGAAGGGCGGGAGGGCGTCGTCGGGGAGGGCGTCGAGCATCCGCAGCGCGGAGAGGGCGCGGTCCCGGACGCCGGCGTGCGGGTGGCGGAGGAGGGGGCGCAGCAGGGCGGTGTCCTCCGGGCGGCCCTGTTCCGCGAGGCCGAGGACCGCCGTGGGGACGACGGTGGCCGGGTCGCCGCACAGCGCGAGGTAGTGGGCGTGGGGGTCGCCGCCCGCGGCCCGGACTTCGCGGCACGCCGCCGCGCGGACGCGGCCGGAGAGGTCGGTCAGGTACCGGGGCAGCTCGTCGCCCCGGCCGGCGAGCCGCAGCCGGTCCACGGCGGCGGCACGGACGCGCGTGTCGCGGGCGGTGAGCAGGCGGTCGAGGACGGTGTCCCCCCGCGGGTGGGCGAGGACGGCCGAGCAGGCGTGCCACCGGATCTTCCGGTAGCGGTGGGTGGTGGCGAGGGTGGCCAGGTCGTCGATGCGGAGGAAGTCCGATGCGACGGCGGTGGCGAAGGTACGGAGGCGCAGGCCGTAGGCGCGCTCGTCGTCGAGGTGGGCGAGGAACCGGGAGCGGGCGTCGTCGACGGCCGTCTGCTGTCCGGAGTCGAGGGCGAGACGGAGGGCGGTCGCCACGGCCAGTCCCCGCACGGCCTCGTCGGGGTCCTGTTCGGCCAGCGCCCAGATCCGTGCCGGGGCGAGGTTCCCGTACGCGCCCGCCGCGTCGAGGGCGCAGCGTCGGGACTCCCGGCGGTGGCTGGTCAGGAGGTGGGCGAGTGCCTCGTCGGGCAGTCCACCGATGCGGTCGAGGACGTTGCGCCGCGCCCAGTCCCGGTACCGCCGTGCCTCGCCCACCAGGGCCGCGAGGGGCGCGAGTCGGCGCAGCTGGGTGTCGTCCGCGTCGGCGAGGAGGTGGTCGAGGACGGCGCGGGCGAGGGTCCGGACGCGCTCGTCGGTGTCCGCGCTGCGGATCAGGACGAGGGGCATGACGGAGTCGGGCAGCGCTCCCCGCGCGTCGAGGGTGAGCGCGGCCGCGCGGAGGCGGGGGTCCGCGTGACTGAGGCACAGGGCGATCTCGGACTCGGTGGGCGGCAGGCTCCAGGACGGGGCCCCGGCGCCGGTCCCGTCCTCCTGCCAGGAGGGTGCCCGCTCCCAGTCGGCGATCTCCTGCTGCGGGACCGCGAGAAATCCGACCCGGGTCCAGGAGGTCGACCGCCCGCTGGGGTGGAGCGCCTTGTAGGTCACCCACTTGACCTCGCTGTCGAGGCCGATCCAGTCCTCGGCCTCACCGCGACCGATCGCGGACTCCATGCCCTTGCCGTGCAGCAGTCGCTCGGAGCGGGCGTAGAGCTTGGTGGGGCCGAGGCCGTACGTGGTCATGCGGGACTGTAACTCCGTCGACCACCCCTCCCACCAGGGTTTTTCGGCCCACCCGCCAGCGGGAGGGATCAGCCGGGCAGGGGGCCCGTGTCCGCCGCCGACGGGCCGGGGGTTCCGAGGATGCCGTCCCGGTACGTCTGGAACGCCTGCCAGCCGTTCGGGCCGCCGGGCCGCATCAGGTCGTCGGAGGCGGTGTCGTAGGCGTGGCAGTCCAGGGCCGCGGCCAGGCGCAGCACGGCGGAGACCGCGTCGTCCCCGCCGCCGCGTATGTGGAGCATGATCGTGTCCGTCAGGTCCTTGTCACCGATGTTCAGTTCCATGGACCATCCGTCGCCGCCGAGTTCGCCCCAGCTGGGGTCGGTGAGGTTCACGTCGGGGAACGCGCCGCGTATCCGCGCGTGGAGATCGTCGCGGAGGCCGAGGGGCGGCGGGCCCTCGGGCGGCAGCTCGGTGAGCGAAGCGGTGCCGTGCGGCAGGCGGAGCAACAGGACGTCCCAGCTCAAGGCAACTCCCCGGGGTGCGCGGATGCGGTCTGTGGCCATCATGGCTCGGGGCACTGACAGTCGACCGCGTGCGGGGCACTCGGCACGTGCGCGGAGGCCTCGCGGCCCCGCGCGGCGCGGCCTCTACACGCGCTCCAGCGGGCGGTGCGGCGGGGGCGGGAGTTCGATCTCGATCGGGTCGCCGGGGCGGACGGTCCCTCCGTGGCGCACCACCGCCATGACGCCGGACTTGAAGGTGAAGTCGCCGGACGCGGGGTCGAGGGCGAAGACCTCGGCCAGCAGCCCCTGGCGGAAGTCGTTGATCTTGGAGCACGGGTTGCGCAGTCCCGTCACCTCCACCACGGCCTGCTCCCCCAGGCGCAGCAGCGTGCCGGTGGGGAGGCCGAGGAGGTCCACGTCACGGGTGGTGACGTTCTCGCCGAGCTGGCCGGCGGTGACGTCGAACCCCTTGTGCGCGAGCTCCGTGAAGAGTTCCTCGTGCATGAGGTGGACCTGGCGGAGGTTCGGCAGGTCGGGCTCGTAGGTCATGCGGAACTGGTGGCGGATGGTCGGGCCGGCGTGGACGTCCCCTTCGACGCCGAGACCGGCGAGGAGGGTGACGGACGCACGGGTGGGCTTGCTGAACGAGTACTCCGCGTTACGGCTCACCGCCGCGACCTGGCCTGCCATGACGCACTCCCCCACGTGTCGGGTCCGGGTGGCCGATCCTAGGGGCGGTGCGTCGAGCCGCGTGCGGGTGGGGGCCGGTGGTTCATCCGCCGTCGACGTCCAGCGCCGTGCCGTACAGCCGGTCGGCCTTCAGCCGGACGACCACGCGGCGTTCGGCGACGAGCTGTGCGAGGAACGCGTCCTCGTCCTCCGGGGTGGCGGGCCGGGCCTCCTCCGGGACGACGGCGAGCAGTTCCCTCCCGACCGCGTCGCCGGGCGTCGTCGTGACGTCGGAGACCTCGGCCTCGCCCTCGGCGACGGCGAACGACCAGGGGTCGCCGCCCTGTACGTGCAGTGCGGCTCGCGGCTCGCGGCGCAGGTGCCGCAGTTTGACCCGGTCCGCGGTCGTCGAGAACCGCACCACGCGGGCTTCGGGGTCCCAGTGGTAGAGCATGGTGGTCAGGTGCGGGTGGCCGCTCTTCTTGACGGTGGCGAGCGTGCCGAACCGCTGCTGGGCGAGCAGTCGGGAGAGGGCGGCGTCGGACAGTGGGCGCGGTGCGGGTCCCTGAGGCATGTCGGTCCCAACACCGTTGACACGGAACCTATTTCGGCCCGGCCCCCCCACGGGTGGTGCGGAGGGGTGCGGGGGGCGTCGCTCCACGGTGTCGCGGTCCTCAGGGCAGAGACCGCGGGCCGGCCCCACCCCTCCCCGGCGACCATCCCGGTGACGCCGTGCCCCGGCGCGGCGCGGCTGCGGGGGCCTCGGCCGGGGCGGTCCTCATCGTGGTGCCACGGCTACCGGAGCCGTCCAGGAGGGTGGAGGAACGGCATGACGAACCCGAACGCCGCCGGTGACGCGGACGCCGCGGACCACGCGCTGAAGGCCAGGCACCGCGCGATGTGGGCGCAGGGCGACTATCCGGCGATCGCCGCCGATCTGATCGCGGAGCTGGGGCCCCTGCTGGTCGAGGCGTGCGGGGTGCGCGCCGGGCGGCGGGTGCTGGACGTGGCCGCGGGCACCGGCAACGCGGCGATCCCGGCGGCGCTGACCGGCGCGCAGGTGGTGGCGAGCGACCTGACCCCGGAACTGCTGGAGGTGGGGCGGCGGTTGGCGGAAGAGCGGGGCGCGGAGCTGGAGTGGCGTGAGGTCGACGCGGAGCGACTGCCGTTCGGGGACGGGGAGTTCGACGTCGTGCTCTCCGTGGTCGGCATCATGTTCGCCCCGCATCACCAGGTCGCGGCCGACGAGTTGGTCCGCGTCTGTCGGCCGGGCGGCACCATCGGCCTGATCGCCTGGACGCAGGAGGGGTTCCTGGGCCGGATGCTCGCCGTGATGAAACCGTTCCTGCCTCCGCTGCCGCCGGGCGCGCAGCCGCCGCCGCTGTGGGGTTCCGAGCGGCACGTCCGCGACCTGCTCGGCGACCGGGTGAGCGGGCTGACCGCCGAGCGCCGCACGCTGACGGTCACCGCCTTCCCGACGCCGGAGGCGTTCCGGGACTACTTCAAGCTGCGCTACGGCCCGACGATCGCCGCCTACCGCGCGATCGGTGACGACCCGGACCGGGCCGCGGAGCTCGACCGCGCCCTGGCCGACCTCGCACGGGAGCACGACCGGGGCGGCGACAGCGAGGGCGTGGTCATGGAGTGGGAGTACCTGATGGTGACGGCCACTCGGGCCGGCTGACGCGCCTGCCACCGGTGAGGCGTGGGGTCATGAGGGGGCGCGAGGTCGGGTCGACCCACTTCCCCCAGCCGAAGGCGAAGCGGTAGGAGCGGCGGACCGCATCCGCGCCGCGGACGCCGCGGGCGTACATGACGGCGAGGGTCCTCAGGTACCGCGCGGCGAACCCCGTGGCAACGGCGGCGCCGGGGACGGGACGGCCGGTCAACCCGCGATCGCGGGACCGACGGCCAGGTTGCTGGCCCGCAGCGCCTCCACCAGCTCGGCCGGGGCCGTGGCGGTGGAGCCGGTGCGGTAGGGCGGTTCGGGCGCGTACTCGGTGACCAGCTGGATCGCCTCGGCGACCCGGTCGCCCGCCGCGCGGCCCGCGAGGTGGAGCGCGAGGTCGATCCCGGCCGACACGCCCGCCGCGGTGGTGTACTTCCCGTCGACGACGATCCGTTCGTCGTCGACGGGTGTCGCGCCGAACATGCCCAGGAGCTCCAGGCAGATCCAGTGCGAGGTGGCCCGGCGTCCGGTGAGGAGACCGGCGGCGGCGAGCAGGAGGGAACCCGAGCAGACGGACGTGGTCCAGGTGGTGTTCGCGTCGACGGCCCGGATCCAGTCCAGCGTCGGACCGTCACCGACCAGGGCCTCGGTCCCCGGGCCGCCGGAGACGACGAGGACGTCCGGGTCGGTCACCTCGGAGTACGCCGCGTCGGCGGTGAGGGCGAGGCTGCCCATGTCGGTGCGGACCGGGCCCCTGCGGGCCGCGGTGAAGACGACCTCCGCGCCGGGGACCCGGGAGAGCACTTCGTACGGCCCCACCACGTCCAGCGCGGTGAAGTTCTCGTAGATCAGGAAGGCGATCTTCATGGTCGTCGGTCCTCTCGGTCGGCGGCGGCCGCGGTGTCCGCGGTGCCGGTGGTGCCGGCGCTGACAGCAGTGCGGGCAGTGCCGGTAGTGACAGTGGTGCCGGTGGTGGCGGTCACGGTCCTGGGCGCGACGGCGACGGCGGGGGCGGCGGCCGGCCGGAACCGGCGCCGGTACTCGGCCGGGGGCACGGACAGCGCGCGGACGAAGGCCCGCCGCATGGCCTCCGCCGTGCCGTAGCCGCAGGCGCGGGCGACCTCCGCGACGCCGTCCTCGGTGTCCTCCAGGCGACGGCGCGCCGCCTCCAGCCGCACCGAGTCCACGTACCGTCCCGGGGTCGTCCCGACCTCGGCGGTGAAGGCGCGGGCGAAGTGGCGCGGGGAGAGGGAGGCCCGGCGGGCCAGAGCCTCGACCGACAGGTCGTCGTCGGGGTGCTCGGCGATCCAGCTCTGCACCTGGCGCAGCGGGTGCCGTTCCGCGAGCTGCGCGGCGAGCTGGGTGCTGAACTGCGCCTGGTCGCCGGGCCTCCGGAGGAACACCACCAGGTGCCGGGCGAGGCGGAGCGCGACGTCCCTGCCGAGGTCCTCCTCGACCAGCGCCAGGGCGAGGTCGATGCCCGCGGTGACCCCCGCGGAGGTGGCGATCGCGCCGTCCCGCACGTAGATCGGCTCGGCGGCCACCTCGGTCTCCGGGAAGCGCCGGGCAAGCGTGTCGCAGTACGCCCAGTGGGTGGTGGCACGCCGGCCCGCCAGGAGTCCCGCCTCGGCGAGCAGGAACGCGCCCGTGCAGACCGACACCACCCGTTCGGCCCCGACCGCCAGCTCGCGGATCCGCCGTACCACCACCGGGTCCGGCTCGGCGGTGCCCGCGCCGCCGGGCACCAGCAGCGTGTGCGGCGGCGCGACGTCGGCCAGGTCGGCGTCCGGCATGATGCGGAGCCCGCTGGACGCGCCGACGGGTCCGCCACCGGGCGAGGCGGTCGTCACCCGGTAGCCGCCGGGCCGCCCCGCCGCCCCGGCGGCCCCGGCGAACACCTCCAGGGGCCCCGTGACGTCGAGGCTCTGCACCCCCTCGTACAGGACGAGGAGCACGCTCCGTTCCTTCATGTCGTCGAGCCTGGCAGCGGGCCGTCATGGCCGCAATGACGGGCTTCCCACCTTTCCTGCCATGCGGTGGTGACCCTGGACGGGTGGCCGGGTCAGCGCCAGCCGAGGGCCGGGGCGACGTGGGTGAGGATGGCCTCCAACACGTGGGCGTTGTAGTCGACGCCGAGCTGGTTGGGGACCGTCAGGAGCAGGGTGTCGGCGGCGGCGATCGCCTCGTCCTTGGCGAGCTGGTCGACGAGGACGTCGGGTTCGGCGGCGTAGGAGCGGCCGAAGACGGCGCGGGTGTGGGCGTCGATGTTGCCGAAGTGGTCCTGGGAGTCGGTCTCGCGGCCGAAGTAGGCACGGTCCCGGGCGTCGACCAGGGTGAAGACGGACCGGCTGACCGAGACCCGCGGCTCACGCTCGTGTCCCGCCTCCCGCCAGGCCTCGCGGTAGGCCTCGATCTGCTTGCGCTGCTGGACGTGGAGGGGCTCGCCGCTCTCGTCGTCCTTGAGCGTGGAGCTCTGCAGGTTCATGCCCAGCTGGGCGGCCCACACGGCGGTGGAGTTGGAGCCGGAGCCCCACCAGATGCGTTCCCGCAGGCCCTCGGAGTGCGGTTCGACGCGCAGCAGCCCCGGCGGGTTGGGGAACATGGGGCGCGGGTTCGGCTGGGCGAAGCCCTCGCCCTTCAGCACCTCCAGCAGCACTTCGGTGTGCTTGCGCGCCATGTCGGCGTCGCTCTCGCCTTCCGACGGGCGGTAGCCGAAGTAGCGCCAGCCGTCGATCACCTGTTCCGGTGAACCGCGGCTGATGCCGAGCTGGAGCCGGCCGCCGGCGATCAGGTCGGCGGCGCCGGCGTCCTCCGCCATGTACATGGGGTTCTCGTACCGCATGTCGATGACGCCGGTGCCGATCTCGATCCGTTCGGTGCGGGCTCCGATCGCCGCGAGCAGGGGGAACGGGGAGGCGTACTGCCGCGCGAAGTGGTGGACGCGGAAGTACGCGCCGTCCACTCCCAGCTCCTCGGCGGCCACGGCGAGGTCGACGGCCTGCAGGAGGGCGTCGGAGGCGGTCCGTGTCTGCGAGTGCGGGGTGTCCGACCAGTGCCCGAAGGAGAGAAAGCCGATCTTCTTCATATGTTCTTCAACACATCGGATCGTGGTTCATTCCGCCCGGAAAGGTCGCGCGGCGGCCGGTGCGGGGGACGCCCGCAGCGGACCGCAGGTCGTCACATAGAGTGCCGTCGCGAGAGGGTCCAGGCCGTTCGCCACAGGGGGAAGGTCCGCCCCGTCACCGGTACGCAGAAAGGATCGCGGCATGTCCAGCGACCGCCTCATGCGCATCCACAGCCCCGAGTTCCAGGCCATGGCCGAGCGGGTCCTGCGGGTCACCGAGCTGACCTCCCGCCTGAACGTCCTGCCGTTCGACGACGAAGCGCGCAAGGCGGAACTGCTGGAACAGATTCTCGGCAAGCCGTTGCCGCCGAGGGTCACGATCTATCCGCCCTTCTTCACGGACCACGGCCTGAACCTCGACCTCGCCGAACGCGTCTTCATCAATCAGAACTGCACGTTCCTGGACTACGCCGGAATCCGTATCGGCGAGCGCGTGATGATCGGACCGAAGGTCACGTTCATCACCAGCGGCCACCCGGTCGACCCCGGGGAGCGGCGGCTGTACCTCACCGGCGCGCCCATCGATGTGGCGGAGAACGTGTGGATCGGTGCCGGCGCCACGATCCTGCCCGGCGTCAGCATCGGCCGTGACGCCGTGGTCGCCGCGGGTGCGGTCGTGGCCGACGACGTTCCGCCGGCGAGTCTGGTGACCGGCGGCAAGGCGACCGTGCACCGGCAGTGGTGACGGCGGAGCGGGACCGCGTTCGACCGCGGCCGGAAGGAATAGGGACGAGGGACCGGGGACAAGGGGCCAGGGACCGGGGACGGCGGTCCGAGGGACGACAGCCCGAGGGAGCGTGGGAAGTGATGCCGGAGGAGTTCCACCGGGTGCCGGACCTGTGGGCCTATCTGCCCGGGAGCTGGCGCACCGAGCGCACCGTCCGTGACCTGGCCTCCGGTGACGAGGGGCGGTTCACCGGGACCACCGTCTTCGGGCCGCTGCCGGCACCGGAGGACGGGTTGCTGCAGCGGGAGGACGGCGACTTCCTGTGGCAGGGCGTCTCCCGCCCCGCCGGGCGCACTCTGCGCCTGCTGCCCGGCGCCGCCCCCGGTGAGGCGGACGTGCGGTTCTCCGACGGCCGGGAGTTCCACGCCCTGGACCTCTCCGCGGGCCGGTTCACGGCCGTTCACCCGTGCGCGGCCGACCTCTACGAGGGCGAGTTCACGGTGCTGGACGCCGACCGGTGGCGCACGGTGTGGCGGGTGCGCGGTCCGGCGAAGGATTTGGTGCTGACCACGGACTACGCCCGCACGGGCGGGGCGTAGGGCACGTCCAGGCGCAGGCTCCAGCGGCCGGGCCGGCCCAGGACGGTGACCGCGGCGAGCGGCCGGACGTCGACGTTCCAGTACACCGAGGGCGGCGCCTTCAGGGCGTAGGTGAGCGCGGCCCGGATCACCCCGGACTCGGCGACGGCGACCATGGTGGCCCCGTCGTCCGAGGGCCGGGTGTCGAGCCAGCCGCCGACCCGCGCGATGAAGGAGTACAGCGACTCCCCGCCGTGCGGCGCGGAGCGCGGGTCGGCGAGCCAGGCGTCGACCGCGTGCGGCTCGTGGGTCATCGCCTCGCCCAGCGTCATGCCGCGCCACCGGCCCATGTCGCAGTCGCGAAGGGCTGGCTGGACCAGCGGGACGTAGCCGAGCAGCTCGCCCGTGGCCCGGCTGCGCGGGGTGGGCGAGCAGTAGCGCAGGTCGGCGGCGGCCAAGGGCGCCAGGCCCGGCACGGCACGCTGGATGCCCTCCCAGGACTCCCGGTCCAGAGGGCTGTCGTCGTCGAAGCGCTCGGCGATCGGGCGGGTGCTGCTCGCGGCTGCAACGAAGGTGACCCGAACATGCATGCGGTGATGTTCGACCTGTCGGAGGGGCGGGTCAAGGGGGCGTGGCCCGCCGATCGTCAGGGGGACGCGCGGCCGTGCACACGGGCTGGAGCGCCGCTCACACCGGCTGGAGCGCCATGAAGTGCTCCGGACGGGCGAGCGGCGCGAAGCCGAGGCGGGCGTAGACGTCGTGGGCGTCGTGGGTGGCGAGCAGGATCCGGCGGAGCCCGAAGGGGCGCAGCTCCTCCCGCACGCGCGCCACCAGGGCGGTGCCCAGCCCCTTGCCACGGGCCGCGGGGTCCACGTAGACGTCGCAGAGCCAGGCGAAGGTGGCGCGGTCGGTGACCACGCGCGCGTAGGCGACCTGGGCGCCGACGGCGTCGTACACCCCGAAGTTCAGGGAGCCGGCCATGGCGGCCTCCTGCTGGGCGAGGTCGCGGCCCAGTGCCCAGTAGGCGTCGGTGGAGAGCCACCGGTGGACCCGTGCGACGTCCACCCGGGCGGGGTCGGCGGAGAACTCGTGGCCGTCGGGCAGCGGGGGCGGGACGGTGGCGGCAGGCGTCACGGTCATGGCCGGGACGCTTCCACGGCCCGCTCGGGCGTCGCAAGGCGATTTCCGCGGCCGCGGCGGGTTGGGATCGCGGTTCCGGGCCCGGATCGCAGCCCCTGCCGGACCCGCGCCCCGCTCGTAGACTCGAAAACGGAGGGGGAGCTCCCGGAACGGATCGCTTGACGACGAGACGAGGAGGCCCGCCATGTACGCACACGTGGGCGACCGGCTGGTGACGCACGGCAGGGTGGTCGGCGCGGGCGACCGGACCGCCGAGGTGACCGAGGTGCTCGGCCCCGGTGGCAGCCCGCCCTACCGGGTCCGGTTCGAGGACGGCAGCGAGGCGATGCTGTGGCCGGGCCCGGACACCGAGGTCAAGCACCTGACGACCGGCCCCGGAGTCACCGGCAGCGGCAGCCACCGGCTGTAGACCCGCTGACGGGGCGTGGCCCGGACGGCCACGGCACGCGCCGTCCGGGCCGCACCCCCCGTCGCGCCCGTCGCGCCGCAGGGTGGCGGCGGTGGCGTCAGTAGTGGTCGGCGACCACCCGCGCCAGGGCGCCGGACGGGTCGGCCGCGACCTCCTTCGCCGAGAAGAAGACGTGGCCCCCCACCTCGGGCAGCGCCGCCGCCAGTTCCAGGTGGCGGGAGAGTTCGCGCACGTCCTGCCACGCCGCGGCCTGGGCCGGGTCACCCGCCTTGTAGAGCGCCTCGCCGAGGTACAGCGCCGTCCCGGTGCCGCGTGCCGTCTCCGCCCACCACTCGGCCAGTACGGCGTAGTCCGCCGCGCTCTGCCCGATGTGCCAGTAGAGCTGCGGCACCACGTAGTCGATCCAGCCCTCCCGCACCCACGTGCGGGTGTCCGCGTACAGGTCGTCGTACGTCTGGACGCCGCCACGGGTCCGGGAGCCGCGCGCGTCGGTGGAGGCGTTGCGCCAGACGCCGAACGGGCTGATGCCGAACCGGGTTCCCGGCCGGGTGGCGCGGATCCGTGCCGCCGTCTCGCGCACCAGCCGGTCGATGTTGTCGCGCCGCCAGGCGGCGCGCGTGGCGAAGGCGTCCCCGTACGCCGCGAACGCGTCCCCGTCGGCGAAGGCCTGGCCGGCCACCGGGTACGGGTAGAAGTAGTCGTCGAAGTGGACGGCGTCCACCGGGTAGCGCTCGACGGCGTCGAGGATCGCGTCCTCGACGAAGGCGCGGACCTGGGGCAGACCCGGGTTGTAGTACAGCTTGCCGCCGTACGGCACGACCCAGTCCGGGTTCCTGCGGGCCGGGTGCCCCGCCACCAGGCGGGACGGGTCGGTGTGCGCGGCCACCCGGTAGGGGTTGAACCAGGCGTGGAGCTCCAGGCCCCGGGCGTGCGCCTCCGCCACGGCGGTGCCCAGCGGGTCCCAGCCGGGGGCGCGGCCCTGGGTGCCGGTGAGGTAGGCGGACCACGGCTCGTGCGGGGACGGCCACAGGGCGTCCGCGGTGGGCCTGACCTGGAAGATCACGGTGTTCAGCCGCCGTTTCACCGCGGCGTCCAGGTACCTCAGCAGCTCGTCGCGCTGGCCGGCGGCGCTCAGTCCCGGCCGTGAGGGCCAGTCGCGGTTGCCCACGGTGGCCAGCCACATCCCGCGCATCGCGCCGGCGGGGGCCCGGCCACCGCCGGCCGGGGCACCCGTCCCCGGCGCCGGCCGGGCGGCGGCGGGCCCGGCCGCGCCGGTGGCCAGCAGCGCCGGAAGGGCGGCCAGCGCGGTCGCGGCGAACGTCCTGCGGGAAAGCCCGGTCATCGGCCGTACCTCCATCGGGTCACGCGGCGTCGGTCACACATCGGTCGGCCGCACATCGTCGGGTCACACGTCGTCGGTCACACATGGGTCGGCCGCACATCGTCGGGTCGCGCGTCGTCGGCTCACGCTCCGGGGCGCCGCCTCCTGTCGCGTACCGCCACGCCCCGCCGCGTCCCTCACGTTTCGCGGCCACCCGGGCACGGGCAGTACCGCTGGGGCAGCGGTCACCCAGCATGCCCCACCCGAACGATCGATCGTCGGAGCCGCGAAGGTAACGTGCTCGATCGGAGCAGGCGCCGACCGACGGCACCCTGTCCGACCCGATGATGATCACGAAAGGGACGATGTGAGCGACATCGAACGCGTGGGAGTGGTGGGCTCCGGCCAGATGGGAGCCGGTATCGCCGAGGTCTGCGCCCGCGCCGGTCTGGACGTGAAGGTCGCCGAGGCCACCGGCGAGGCACTGGAGATCGGGCGCACCCGGGTCTTCACCTCGCTCCAGCGGGCGGTGGAGCGCGGCAAGCTCACCGAGGAGGAGCGCGCGGCCACCGAGGCGCGCCTGGACTTCACCACCGACCTCGGCGAGTTCCACGACCGCGACCTGGTGATCGAGGCCGTGGTCGAGAACGAGCTGGTCAAGACGGAGATCTTCCAGGTCCTGGACCAGGTGGTCACCCGTCCGGACGCCATCCTGGCCTCCAACACCTCGTCCATCCCGCTGGTGAAGCTGGCCGTCGCCACGTCGCGGCCCGACCAGGTGGTGGGCATCCACTTCTTCAACCCGGCGCCGGTGCAGCAGCTCGTGGAGCTGATCCCCGCGCTGACCACCTCCGAGGGCACCCTCAGCCGTGCGCAGCTGTTCGCCGAGAAGGCCCTCGGCAAGCACTCCATCCGCGCCCAGGACCGTTCCGGTTTCGTGGTCAACGCGCTGCTGATCCCGTACCTCCTCTCCGCCATCCGGATGTTCGAGTCGGGGATCGCCAGCCGCGAGGACATCGACAACGGCATGGAGATGGGCTGCGCCCACCCGATGGGCCCCCTCAAGCTCTCCGACCTGATCGGCCTCGACACGGTGGCCTCGGTCGCGTACTCGATGTACGAGGAGTACAAGGAGCCCCTGTACGCCGCTCCCCCGCTGCTGCAGCGGATGGTCGACGCGGGGCGGCTGGGCCGCAAGACGGGCTCGGGCTTCTACACCTACGGCTGACGGCGGTCTGGTGGGCCTGTCCCGGTGGTTCTCGGGTCAGGCCCACAGGGTTCCGTGGCGGACGCGGGGGCGGCGCGCTGCTTCATCGGCCAGTCCTTCTTCGGCGTCACTCAGCCATGGGGTGACGGCCTTGCGCACGTGATCCGCCGTGCGTCCCGCCCGGTGCGAGCGGTAACTCCGCTCACCCGTCAGGGCACCGCCGGGCGCGTCGAGACCCGGGCCACCGGCCTCGTTCCGAGGGGCTGGAGAACCCGACCTCGCCGGCCGTGAGGGGGACCAAGGTCTACGTCGCGAACGGTGCCTACTTCACCGACCAGGATCCCGACCTCCTCACCGTCCGGTTCGCCGCCTGCGCGTAGCGACGGCCCAGTCGCCATCGCGGGCCGCCCGGTCGGACGACCCGGGAACGGCTCCGTCCGGGCCGGGGGACACACCGCTGACCCGCGTCATCCGCCCTCGCCGTCGGCCGGGCGTACCGCTCACTCGGCGGGGAGCGAGTCCAGGAGCTCCTGTGCGGTTCTCATGTCTTCGCTGTCGGCCGCTTCGCCGATCGCGAGGGCCTGTCGGAGGCAGGAGCGGGCTTCCTCGGTCTCTCCCATTTCGAGCAGGGCCTCTCCCAGATGGAGCAGCCCCTCCGCCTCCCTGTGGTGCACGCCGATGCGGCCGAACTGGTCCACGGCGTCGCGGTATTCCTCGGCGGCCTCGCGCCACCGCCCCAGGAGGGCGTAGTCCCTGCCGAGAGCCTCGGTCGCGACGGCACGGTAGGTGTCGGCGGTCCACCCAGTCACGGGGCAGTCCGGGGCGTTGAGGAAGGTGATGATGCGCCGGTGCTGGGTCGCGGCCTCCTCCGCCCGGCCCAGGTCGCGCAGGGTGGCCCCGTGTGCGCCGATGGCGTCGATCCAGCCTTCGTGGTCGCCGGCCGCTTCCAGCAGGTCGACGGCGGCGCGGGCCTTGTCGTAGCCCTTCTGGATCTCGCCGAGCTGCCGGTGGGGATACACCGCGTTGAGCAGTGCCCAGCCCTGCTGAGCGGTGTCCTGGGCGGTGCGGGCGTGCTCCAGCGCCTCGTCCGCCCGTTCGATGCTCTCGCGGTACCTGTGCTCGCGGGGGCCCAGTACCTGGGCGTAGTAGTTGAGGTGGACGGCCTGCAGGTACGGGTCGTCGAGTGCGGCGGCGGCCTCGCTCGACAGGCGGAAGACCTCGAGCCAGTGTCCCCAGTAGAGCGACAGGCTCGCGAACCAGTCCAGGGCATCGGCCGTCTCCACCACCCTGGCGTGCTCGCTCCGCCCGGCCGCGCCACGCAGCGCGGTGAGCCAGGCAGGGGCTTCGTCCTGGAGCCAGGCACGGGCCTGCTCGGCGCTGTCCAGGGGAACCAGGCCCTGCCAGGAGGGCGGCGGCGCTCCGTATCCGGGCTCGTACCAGCGGCCGGCGACGACGGCGGTGTCCAGCAGCCAGGTCCGCAGCCGGTCCTCTGCCGCCTCCCGCTCGTCGGGCCCCTCCTCGCGTGCGAGCCGGCCCCGGGCGAACAACCGCAGCAGGTCGTGCAGTTGGTAGCGGCCGGTGAAGGCGGCCTGGAGCAGCCCGGCCTCCACCAGCTCCTCCATCACCTCCTCGGCCTCGACCACGCCGGTCCCGGTCAACGCGGCGCCGTAGGCGGCGGTCATGTCCGGCGCCGGAACCAGGCTCAGCAGCCGCAGCATCCGCGCCGCCGGACCGGACAGTTGCCGGTAGGACAGCTCGAACGCCGCCTCCACCCGCACGTCGCCGGCGGTCAGGGCGCCCAGTCTGCGTTCCTCGTCCGTCAGGCGTCGGACGAGGTGCTCGACGCTCCATCCCGAGCGGACCGCCAGCCAGTTCGCCGCCACCCGCAAGGCCAACGGCAGGCGTCCGCACAGTTCCACCACCCGCGCGACCGACTCCGCTTCCGCGTCCGCCCGCTCCGCGCCGACGATCCGGCGCAGCAGCTCGACCGCCTCGTCCCGCGTCATCTCCGCGAGCGTCAGCCGGTCGACGTCCTCCAGGCCGGTCAGCGGCCGTCGGCTGGTGACCAGCACCAGACTCCGCCCGGCGGAGGGCAGCAGCGGGCGGACCTGGCTCTCGTCCCGGGCGTTGTCCAGCACCACCAGGCACCGGCGCTCGCCCAACAGGGCGCGCAGCAGCCCCGCACGCCCTGCCTCGTCCTCCTGCCCCAACAGGCGGTCCGACACCCCCAGGGACCTGAGCAGCCTCAGCAGCGCGTCGTCCGGGTCCACAGGGCCCTCCACCCCGTGGAGGTCCACCACGAAGCACCCGTCGGGGAAGTGTTCGGCCAGGTCCGCTGCGGCCTTCAGCGCCAGCGTCGTCTTTCCGCAGCCCGGCGGACCCGAGACCACCGAAACCGACATCCGCGCACCGGCGCCTGCCCGTGCGGCGGTCTCCCGCAGCCGCGCCAGCTCACGGTCGCGGCCCGTGAAGTCACCCACCGACCGCGGCGGCGTCGTCATGCCTGTCGCCGTGACCGCACGCGGCACATGTCCCGCCCGGGCCGCCGTCAGCAGCGCGTCCCGCTCCGTCTCCGGGAGATAGAGGCCCTCCGCCAACGCGACCACCGTGCGCCGCTGCGGAACCCGGCTGCGCCCCCGCTCCATGTCGCCGATCGCCCGGACGCTCACACCCGAGGATTCGGCCAGCTCCTCCATCGTGAGACCAGCCTGCTGCCGCAGACCCCGTAGCACGCCCCCGAACGACTTCTTCCCGGACAAGACCAGCCCCTCCTCCTCTCCGGGAAGAATACGGCGGCCGCGCGGGGCACCGCACGCGGCCGCCGCGGGCAGGCGTCGCGAGCTGCGCGTCCGACCAGCGGCCGGCCGCGCGGGAGGGACGCGGCGGTGCGGCGTCCGTTCCCCCGCTCAGCCGGGCGTCCGCAGCGGACCGTGCGGCGTGCCGTGGTCTCCACGTGGTCGGCGGACGGAAGGGCCCTTGGAAGGGCCGCGCGGTTCCCTCGGCGGGCAGGATGCGGTGTCGGCCGTGCCGTGCCGTGCCGTGCAGGATCGGGGCCGGCACGTCGACGGCCGGGGTGTCGGACCGGAAGTCGGTGTTCCTGATCCGCGTGCCGAGGTTCTCGTCGAGGTTGCAGAAATCCGTGAAGAGGTCGCTGCAGTACGCCCCGCACTGACCGCCCGCGGCCTGAAGGTGGTGGCCCCGGCGGTACCCAACCGCAGCCTGCTCGGTGACTCCGCCCACATCGCCTCGGTCGTCCGCCAGATCCCCGGACCGGTCGTCCTGGTCGGACACTCCTACGGCGGCGCCGTCATCACCGTGGCCGGCGCGGAGGACAACGTCGAAGCGCTGGTCTACCTGGCCGGCTACGCGCTGGAGGAGGGCGAGAGCCCCGGCGAGCTGCAGGGCGGCTTCCCGGATTCCGACCTCGCCGCCGCGCTCGTCCACACCCCCTTCCCGATCGAGGGATCGCCCGCTCGCTCGCGATCAGGTGCTGTAAGAGATCCGTCAAGGCTGGTCACTCCGGCGTATGGGAGCTGTCAACGGGCGGCTCGATCGGGCCACGGGGGTGCTTCGCTCGAGGCGTCCCTACTCACCGCAGCTCTCTTCCAGGAGTTCGTGATGGCCGATCCGGCCTTCCTCGTCACCATGATCGCGGGTATCGCGCTGGTGGCACTCGTCGCCAAGGGGGTGGCGAAGCTGTGACCGTCGAGAACATCGTCGGCCTGGTCGTCGCCGTCGCCCTGGTGGGCTACCTCGTCCTCGCCGTGATCCATCCGGAGAGGTTCTGAGTCCCGTCATGAGTCCTGTCACCGCGGGCGTGCTCCAGATGCTGGCCCTGATGGCCGTCCTGGCGCTCGTCCATGTTCCGCTGGGCACGTACATGGCCCGCGTCTACACCTCCGGCAAGCACCTGCGGGTCGAGAGGTGGATCTACCGGGGGATCGGCGCCGATCCGGAGATCCAAATGCGCTGGCCCGCGTACCTGCGCGGCGTGCTGGCCTTCTCGCTGGCCGGTCTTCTCCTCCTCTACCTGCTGCAGCGGCTCCAGGGCGTCCTGCCGGGGTCGCTCGGCTTCGCCCCGGTCGGCCCGGCGCAGGCGTTCAACACGGCCGTGTCCTTCGTGACCAACACCAACTGGCAGTCGTACTACGGCGAGCAGACCATGGGGCACGTCGTGCAGACCGCCGGTCTGGCCGTGCAGAACTTCGTGTCCGCCGCCGTCGGCATGGCCGTCGCCGTGGCGCTGGTACGCGGCTTCGCCGGGTCCCGCTCGGGTGAGCTGGGCAACTTCTGGGCCGACCTGGTGCGCGGCACGGTCCGCGTCCTGGTGCCGCTCGCGGCCGTCGCGGCCGTGGTCCTGGTGGCCTGCGGCGTGATCCAGAACTTCGCCGGCATCCACGAGGTCGGCCAGTTCACCGGCGGCCCCCAGCAGTGGAACGGCGGCGCGGTCGCCTCCCAGGAGGCCATCAAGGAGCTGGGCACCAACGGCGGCGGCTACTTCAACGCCAACTCCGCCCACCCCTTCGAGAACCCGACGGCGTTCTCCAACCTGTTCGAGATCTTCCTGATCCTGCTGATCCCGGTCTCGCTGACCCGCACCTTCGGCGTGATGGCCGGCTCGGTGCGGCAGGGCTACGCGATCCTCGCCACGATGGCGGTCATCTGGGTGGCCTTCGCCGCCCTGATGCTGTGGACGGAGTTCGCCCACCAGGGCGCGGCGCTGCAGGCGGCGGGCGGGGCGATGGAGGGCAAGGAGACCCGCCTGGGGATCGCCGGCTCGTCCCTCTTCGCGGTGTCCACGACGCTGACGTCGACCGGCGCGGTGAACTCCTTCCACTCCTCCTACACCGGCCTCGGCGGCGGCATCACCATGCTCGGCATGATGCTGGGCGAGATCGCGCCCGGCGGCGTCGGTTCCGGCCTCTACGGCATGCTCGTCATGGCGGTCGTCGCCGTGTTCCTCGCCGGCCTGATGGTCGGCCGGACGCCCGAGTACCTGGGCAAGAAGATCGGCTCGCGCGAGATCAAGCTGGCGGCCCTCTACATCCTGGTCACCCCGACGCTGGTGCTCGTCTTCACCGCCGTGTCGATGGCGCTGCCGACCCCCGCGAACTCGATGCTCAACTCCGGCGCGCACGGCTTCTCCGAGGTCCTGTACGCCTTCACCTCGGCCGCGAACAACAACGGCTCGGCCTTCGCCGGCCTGAACGTGAACACGGACTGGTTCAACACCACGACCGGGCTCGCGATGCTCCTCGGCCGCTTCCTGCCCATGGTGTTCGTCCTGGCCCTGGCCGGTTCGCTCGCCGGGCAGAGGCCGGTCCCGGTGACCGTCGGCACCCTGCGCACCGAGAAGCCGCTGTTCACGGGCCTCCTGGTCGGCGCGATCCTGATCGTCACCGGTCTGACCTACTTCCCGGCCCTGGCGCTCGGTCCCCTGGCCGAAGGGCTCGCGTGATGACCACCCGCCCCACCCGCCCCACCCACCCCACCCACCTCAGGAAATCCGTTCGACCGTCGGAGTCGGAGGACCCCATGGCCACAGTCACTCCCACCCGGGCGCCGCACGGCGACGTCCCCACCGGGCACGCTCCCGACCAGGGGCGCGTCGGCGCCGGCCTCTTCGACCCCCGGCAGCTGCTCCGGTCCCTGCCGAACGCCTTCCGCAAGCTGGACCCGCGGGTGATGGTGAAGTCGCCCGTGATGTTCGTGGTGTGGATCGGCGCGGCCCTGACCACGGTGTTCTCCTTCACGGACCCGTCCGACCTGTTCGGCTGGGTGATCAGCGGCTGGCTGTGGCTGACCGTCGTCTTCGCCAATCTGGCCGAGGCGGTCGCCGAGGGCCGCGGCAAGGCCCAGGCGGACACCCTGCGCAAGGCGAAGACCGACACGGTGGCCCGCCGTCTCCGCGCGGACCTCGGGACCGAGGAAGAGGTCCCGGGTACCGGCCTGCGCGTCGGTGACCTGGTGGTCTGCGAGGCGGGCGACGTCATCCCCGGTGACGGCGACGTCGTCGAGGGCGTCGCCTCGGTCGACGAGTCGGCCATCACCGGTGAGTCGGCCCCCGTCATCCGCGAGTCCGGCGGCGACCGCAGCGCCGTCACCGGCGGCACCAGGGTGCTGTCCGACCGGATCGTCGTCAGGATCACCACCGAACCCGGCAAGACCTTCATCGACCGGATGATCGGCCTGGTCGAGGGCGCCGCCCGGCAGAAGACGCCGAACGAGATCGCGCTCAACATCCTGCTGGCGTCGCTGACGGTCGTCTTCCTCCTCGCCTGTGCCACGCTGCCGCCGTTCGCCCGGTACGCGGGCACCGAGCTGGAGCTGGTGGTCCTGGTCGCCCTGCTGGTCTGCCTGATCCCGACCACGATCGGCGCCCTGCTCTCCGCCATCGGCATCGCGGGCATGGACCGCCTGGTCCAGCGCAACGTGCTGGCCATGTCGGGGCGCGCGGTCGAGGCCGCGGGCGACGTCTCCACGCTCCTGCTCGACAAGACCGGCACCATCACCCTCGGCAACCGGCAGGCCGCCGAGTTCGTGCCCGTACGCGGGACCACCGCCGCCGAACTCGCCGACGCGGCCCAGCTGTCCTCCCTCGCCGACGAGACCCCGGAGGGTCGTTCCGTCGTCGTCCTGGCGAAGGAACGGTACGGGCTGCGCGAGCGCCACCAGGGGGAACTGGTCGGCGCCGAGTGGATCACGTTCACCGCCCAGACCCGCATGTCGGGTGTGGACGTCGGCGGACGCCGGGTGCGCAAGGGCGCGGCCGGCTCGGTCGTCGCCTGGGTCCGGGAACGGGGCGGCACGGTGGCCGCGGAGACCGACGCCGTCGCCGACCGGATCTCCGAGGCCGGCGGCACCCCGCTCCTGGTCGCCGTGGACGACGGGCGCGGGGCCCGGGTCCTGGGGGTGATCCACCTGAAGGACGTCGTCAAGACGGGCATGCGGGAGCGGTTCGAGGAGCTGCGCCGGATGGGCATCCGGACCGTCATGATCACCGGCGACAACCCGCTGACCGCCCGGGCCATCGCCGAGGAGGCGGGCGTCGACGACTTCCTCGCCGAGGCCACCCCCGAGGACAAGATGGCCCTCATCAAGCGGGAGCAGGCGGGCGGCAAGCTGGTCGCGATGACCGGCGACGGCACCAACGACGCCCCGGCGCTCGCCCAGGCCGACGTCGGCGTGGCCATGAACACCGGCACGTCGGCCGCCAAGGAGGCCGGCAACATGGTCGACCTCGACTCCAACCCGACCAAGCTCATCGAGATCGTCGAGATCGGCAAGCAACTGCTGATCACCCGGGGCGCGTTGACCACCTTCTCCATCGCCAACGACGTCGCCAAGTACTTCGCGATCATCCCGGCGCTGTTCGCCTCGGTGTACCCCGGGCTCGACACGCTCAACATCATGCGGCTGTCCTCGCCCGACTCCGCGATCCTGTCCGCCGTCGTCTTCAACGCGCTGATCATCGTCGCCCTGGTGCCGCTGTCCCTGCGGGGCGTGCGGTACCGGCCGATGGGCGCGGACCGGATGCTCCGGCGCAACCTCGGGATCTACGGCCTCGGCGGCCTGGTCGCCCCCTTCGTCGGCATCAAGATCATCGACCTGCTCGTCTCGGTCGCCCCCGGGCTGTGACTGGAAAGCGTGCTGCCATGAACAACTCCCTCGTCAACACCGCCCGTTCGCTCGGGGCGGGGCTGCGGGCCCTGCTCCTGCTGACGCTGGTGACCGGCGTCGTCTACCCGCTCGTCGTCACCGGCGTCGCCCAGGGGCTCTTCCCCGGCAGGGCGAACGGCTCGGAGATCACCTCCGGGGGCGAGGTCGTCGGCTCGTCCCTGATCGGGCAGTCGTACACCCTGCCGCTGAAGGAGGGCCAGGAGACCCCGGACCCGGACCTGCGGTGGTTCCAGGGCCGCCCCGCCAACGGGCTCGGCGTCAACAGCCTCAACACCCGGTACCGGCTCGTCCTGTCGGGAGCCACCAACCTCGCGGCCGACAGCGGGGCCGTCGGCGGACGGTGCACCGCCGAGTCGGCGGAGGGCTCGCTCTGCGCCCAGGTCCTGGCCGCCAGGGCCGCCGTCGTCGAGGACAACTCGGTGCCGGGTCACGAGGTCGACCCGTCGGACGTTCCCCCGGACGCGGTGACCTCCTCCGGCTCGGGCCTGGACCCGCACATCTCGCCGGCCTACGCGCACCTGCAGGCCCACCGGGTCGCCGAGCGCAACGGCCTGCCCGTCACCCGGGTGGAGGAGCTGGTCGAGGACCACACGGAAGGCCGTTCCCTCGGCTTCCTCGGGGAGCCGCGGGTGAACGTCCTGGAGCTCAACGTCGCGCTCGAGCGCCTCGTGGCGAGCCGCTGACCGCCGGCGGCCCGCGGCGTCCGGGGCCGGCGGACTTGGGGAGCCTCCCGGGTCCGCCGGCCCCGACGCCCCGACGCCCTGCCGCCCCGACGCGCTGCCGTGCGGCCGCCGGGCGGGGCCGTCGGGGCGCCGTCCGGGGCCGTCCGGACCGCCGCCAGGGCACCGGGCGGGCACCGGGCGTGATCCCCGCACCCGCGCGTGTGCGCGCCCCGGCCGCGCCGCACACTGGAGGGCAGCCCCCCGGCCCCCAGCCCCGACTCTCCCCCGCCGTCCGACCCCCCGGCCCGGTTCGGGCCGTCGCTTCGAGGAATGACATGGCACGCGGCAAGCTCAGGATCTATCTCGGCGCGGCACCCGGCGTGGGCAAGACCTACGCGATGCTGTCGGAGGCGCACCGCAGGATCGAGCGGGGCACCGACTGCGTGGTCGGCTTCGTGGAGCACCACGACCGGCCCCGCACGGAGGTGATGCTGCACGGCCTGGAGACCGTGCCGCGCCAGGAGATCGAGTACCGGGGCGCCGTCTTCACCGAGATGGACGTCGACGCCGTTCTGCGGCGGGCGCCCGCCGTCGCCCTGGTCGACGAGCTCGCCCACACCAACGTCCCCGGCTCCCGCAACGCCAAGCGCTGGCAGGACGTCGAGGAACTGCTCGACGCCGGCATCGACGTCGTCTCCACCGTCAACATCCAGCACCTGGAGTCCCTGGGCGACGTCGTGGAGTCGATCACCGGGGTGCGGCAGCGCGAGACCGTGCCCGACGAGGTCGTGCGGCGGGCCGACCAGATCGAGCTGGTCGACATGTCCCCGCCGGCGCTGCGCCGCCGTATGGCGCACGGCAACATCTACAAGCCGGACAAGGTGGACGCGGCGCTGTCCAACTACTTCCGGCCGGGGAACCTGACGGCCCTGCGGGAGCTGGCGCTGCTGTGGGTGGCCGACCGGGTCGACGAGTACCTCACCGAGTACCGCAGCGCGCACCGCGTCTCGGCCATCTGGGGGTCGCGGGAGCGGATCGTCGTCGGCGTGACCGGTGGGCCGGAGGGCCGGACCCTGATCCGCCGGGCCGCCCGGCTCGCCGAGAAGGGGGCCGGCGGCGAGGTCCTGGCCGTGTACGTCTCCCGCAGCGACGGCCTGAGCACCGCCTCGCCGAAGGAGCTGGCCGTCCAGCGCGCGCTGGTCGAGGACCTCGGCGGAACGTTCCACCAGGTCGTCGGCGACGACGTCCCCGTCGCCCTGCTCGACTTCGCCCGGGGGGTCAACGCCACGCAGGTCGTGGTCGGTGTCTCCCGCCGCCCGACCTGGCAGTACGTCTTCGGGCCGGGGGTGGGCGCCACGGTCGCCCGCGAGTCGGGGCCCGACCTCGACGTCCACTTCGTCACCCACGCCGAGGCGGGCAAGGGCCGCGGGCTGCCGGTGGCGCGCGGAGGACGGCTGGGGCGGGCCCGGGTGGTGTGGGGCTGGGTGGTCGGCGTCCTCGGTCCCGTCCTGCTGACGTGGCTGCTCATCGGCGCCGTGCCGTCGGTGGGTCTCGCCAACGACATGCTGCTCTTCCTGGCGCTGACGGTCGCGGCGGCCCTGGTGGGCGGGCTGGTGCCCGCGCTGGCGTCGGCGGTGGCGGGTTCCCTGCTGCTGAACTGGTTCTTCTCCCCGCCGGTCCACACCCTGACCATCGCCGACCCGAAGAACATCGTCGCCCTCCTCGTCTTCGTCGGGGTCGCCGTGTCCGTGGCCTCCGTGGTGGACCTGGCGGCCCGGCGTACCCACCAGGCGGCGCGGCTGCGCGCGGAGTCGGAGATCCTGTCCTTCCTCGCCGGCAGCGTCCTGCGGGGGGAGACGACGCTCGAGGCGCTGCTGGAACGGGTGCGGGAGACGTTCGGCATGGAGTCGGCGGCGCTGCTCGAGCGGTCCGGCGAGACGGCCCCGTGGACCTGCGTCGGCAGTGTGGGCGAGCGGCCCGCCGCGACGCCCGAGGAGGCGGACGTCGACGTCCCGGCCGGCGCCGACACGGCCCTCACCCTCTCCGGCCGGGTGCTGCCCGCCTCCGACCGCCGGGTGCTGGCCGCGTTCGCCGCGCAGGCGGCCGTCGTCCTGGAGCGCTCCCGCCTGCAGCACGAGGCCGACCGGGCCCAGGAGCTCTCCGAGGGCAACCGCATCAGGACCGCGCTGCTCGCCGCGGTCAGCCATGACCTGCGCACCCCGCTCGCGGGGATCAAGGCCTCCGTGAGCTCGCTGCGCGCCGACGACGTCGAATGGTCCGAGGAGGACCGGGCGGACCTCCTGGAGGCCATCGAGGACGGCGCCGACCGCCTCGACCACCTGGTCGGGAACCTGCTCGACATGTCCCGGCTGCAGACCGGCACGGTGACCCCCCTCATGCGGGAGACCGACCTCGACGAGGTGGTGCCCAAGGCACTCGGCGGGGTGCCCGGGGACAGCGTGCAGCTGGACATCCCCGAGACCCTGCCCATGATCCACGTCGACCGGGGCCTGCTGGAGCGGGCCGTCGCCAACGTCGTCGAGAACGCCGTGAAGTACAGCCCGCCGGAGGCGAGGGTGCTGGTGTCCGCGAGCGCCCTCGCCGACCGGGTCGAGGTCCGGGTCGTCGACCGCGGGCCCGGGGTGCCGGACGACGCCAAGGCCCGCATCTTCGAGCCCTTCCAGCGGTACGGGGACGCGCCGCGGGGCGTCGGCGTCGGCCTGGGCCTCGCCGTCGCCCGCGGCTTCGTCGAGGCCGTCGGCGGCACGCTCGACGCCGAGGACACCCCGGGCGGCGGCCTCACCATGGTGCTCGCCGTGCCCACGGCCCCACGCCGGACCACGGAACGGCCGGGGCCGCCGACCGCGCCCGGTGCGTGACGGGGCACCCGGCCGGCCGCCACCCCGCACGACCCGCCCGCGCCGCTCGACGCCGCCGCCGTCACGGTGGACCCGCGCCCCGTCACGGTGGACCCGCGGTTCGGCGCGTCTCGCTCCGGGGCCGGTCCCGTGGCCGCGGAGACCGCGCCCGTGCCGGGCCCGGTGGGGCGGCCCGGCTCCACCACGACTCGCCCGCGGCCCTGCGGCGTTGTTTGCTGGAGACGTGGGCCTCCCCGTCCGCCCGTGCCGACCACGGCGACGTGCCGACCTCGCCGACCGTGGCGGGAGACCCGCGGCCGGAGCGCGGGCGGTGACCCGATCGCCCGCGCCGGGCTCCCATCCGCACACGGCACCCGGTACACACCCGCTACACCCCGTACCGCGTGCCACGGTCCCCGAAGGGTTTCCTCATGCGCGGCGCAGTGATCCACGCCCCCGGTGACATCCGTTTCGAGACGCTGGACGACCCGAGGATCCTCCACCCCACCGACGCGATCATCCGCACGGCCGTCACCTGTGTGTGCGGCTCCGACCTGTGGGCCTGGCGGGGCCTGGAACCGATCGGCGACCCGCACCCGATGGGGCACGAGTACGTCGGCTTCGTCGAGGAGGTGGGCGGCGAGGTCACCTCCGTCCGCCCGGGGCAGTTCGTCGTCGGCTCGTTCGCGACCTCGGACAACACCTGTGCGAACTGCCGCAACGGCTTCCCGTCGCACTGCCTGCGCCGGGAGTTCATGAGCACCTGCCAGGCCGAGTACGTCCGCATCCCCAACGCCCAGGGCACCCTGGTCGCCACCGACGAGGTGCCGGACGAGGAGCTGTGGCCGGGCCTGCTGGCCGTCTCCGACGTGATGGGCACCGGCTGGTGGGCCGCCGACGCCGCCGAGGTGCGGCCCGGCTCCACCGCCGTGGTGGTCGGCGACGGCGCGGTCGGCCTGTGCGCCGTCATCGCGGCCAGGGAGAAGGGCGCGGAACGGATCGTCGTGATGAGCCGGCACGAGCCGCGCGGACGGCTGGCGCGGGCGTTCGGCGCCACCGACATCGTCACCGAACGCGGCGACGAGGGCGTCGCCCGGATCAAGGACCTGACCGGCGGCATCGGCGCCGACAGCGTGCTGGAGTGCGTCGGCACCGCGCAGGCCATGCGGCAGGCGCTGCTTTCCGCGCGGCCGGGCGGCACCGTCGGCTTCGTCGGCGTCCCGCACGAGGTCGCGGTGGACGGCGAGGAACTGTTCCACTCCCACGTCGGCCTGCGCGGCGGCCCGGCGCCGGTGCGCCGCTACCTGCCGGACCTCGTCGGCCTCGTCCTGTCCGGCCGCATCGAGCCGGGCAGGGTCTTCGACCTCACCCTGCCGCTGGACCAGGTCGCCGAGGGCTACCGGGCGATGGACGAGCGGCGCGCCGTCAAGGCCCTGCTCCGGCCCTGACCGAGGAGACCGGCCGTTGCCGGCCGTTACGTGCCAGAGGCTCCGAGCTGCTCGGCCTGTCGCAGGAGCCAGGACGCGGAGATCACCTCGGCGTTGCCGGTGAGGGCGCCGGCCGCTCCGGTCAGAGCCGCTGCAGCGGACGCGGGCTCGGACCTGGCCATCGCGCGGGCCGCCGACGCGAGGCCCGCGGCGGCGGAGCATTCCGTCGCGCCGGCGATCTGCAGGGCGGCTTCGGCCCGCTCGGCGCATGCGGCGGCCTGGTCCCATCGGCCGGACCTCCAGTGGGCCCAGGCAAGGTTGCAGAGGCAGACGCCCTCGGCGCGGGGGTTCTGCATCAGGGAGGCCTCCCGCAGGGCGTCCTCCAGGGCGTACAACGCCTCGTCGGTGCGGTCCAGGGCGAGGAGGGCGATGCCCTGGGCGTTGAGCGCGTAGGCGATCGCCTCCTGGCTTCCCGCCGTGCGGTACGCCTGGGCGGCGCGCGCCCCGGAGACCACCGTCTCCTCCCAGCGGCCCAGCGTGAGCAGGGAGATGGTGCGGGCGTTCCAGGCCCGTGCCTCGGTGAGCGGGTCGCCCGTCTGCGCGGCGAGGGCCCGCAGCTTCTCGGCGGCGGCCAGTGCCTGCTCGCCTCTGCCCAGATAGCTGAGCGTCAGGCTGAGGGAGAGCAGGGAGTGGATCTCGTTCTCCGTGTCGCCGTTCTCCCTGGCCAGTTCGCCTGCCCTGGTCAGCGGCTCGATGGAGTCCTCCGGCCTGCCCATCTGCCGGTAGGTGTCGCCCAGGCCGAAGACGGCGCTCTGCAGGGCCACGGGGTCACCCAGACGTGCGGCGAGTTCGGCTCCCTGCCGGAAGAGGTCCAGGGCCTGATCGAGGGGTCCGCCACTGAGACGCGCATGGCCGTAGGGGACCAGGTGGGCGAGACGGGCGCGGTCGTCGCGCACCAGGTCGTCGATCACGGCGTGGAAGGAGAGGGCGGTGAGGACGGATCCCTTCCAGACCATCCACTCGCTGATCTCGCCGAGGACCATGGCTGCGTCGTCGTGGTCGCCTGCGCGGACCAGGTGGAAGAACTGCCGCCGCAGCGGTTCGAGGTCGTCCAGGGTGCGCCATGCGGGCTTGGGCGTGGCGGCGTTGGCGTACCGGTCGGCGATCCTCCGCTCGATGGCGCGGCGTCCCGCGGGACTGTGCCGGGACATGTCGGCGTAGGCCAGGTCGGCGTCCATCGGGTGCAGGGAGAAGGTCCGGGTGGTGCGGTCGGCCGACACGAGGCGCACCTGGAGCAGCTTGCTGAGCGCCAGGCCGAGGTCCACCTCGGGGTCGACGCGGGAGACGATCTCCTCGAGGGTGCCGCGGGATGCCGGTGTCCGCAGGGCGGCGAGCACCTGGATCACGGTGCGGCTCCCGCTGTCGAGGCGGCGATAGCGGTCATGGGCCAGGGCTTCGACCACGTTCTCGCGTTGGACGAAGTCCTCGAGAATCTCGTGGAGGGTGGGGAGTTCGGCGCTGTCCTCGGCCAGGGCTCCCACCATGAGTTCGAGGGCGCGGGGCACTCCGTGGACGTGGACCGAGGCACTGAGCAGTTCCTCGTCGGAGAGTTCGGCCAGGCCCAGGGCGCCGTCGCGGTCCAGCTCCCGCAGTAGTTCGACGGCCTCGTCCGCCCCGAGTCCTTCGGTCAGCTCGACCTGCACGGCGAACCTGCGCAGCTCCGGCCTGAACCGCAGGGGGATCTGCGTGGTGACGAGCAGGCGGGGTGCCGCCTCGGTGCGGAACAGGCAGTCCAGGAAGACCGCGATCTCTTCGTCGGCGACCTCGCCCTCGTCGGTCAGGAGGTCCTCGAAGTTGTCCATCAGGACGACGACCAGCCGGTCACCGAGGGCGTCGAACAGTTCCTGGATCCGGTCGGCGACCGGAAGGTTGTCCGCCCAGACCCTCTCCAGGTGGGTGCGGAGGTGGACGGGGAGCAGACGGGCGCAGTCGAAGTAGAGGCGTTCCAGCGAGATTCCGGACGTGCGGGTACTGAGGTTGACCAGTCCGGAGACGACGGGGATCTGGGTACGTCCGGGCCACAGGCCGTGGTCCAGCTGTTCCATCAGTTTGGCCGCGAGTGCGCTCTTGCCCATGCCTCGGCGTCCGACGACCGAGACCATGCGGACGGTCGGGTCCGCGAGGTGCCAGCCGACCCGGTCGAGCTCCTCGGTCCGGTTCTTGAAGAGTTCGATGCCGTGGGTCACGGGGAGTCCGATGACTCTCTTCAGGGGGCGGGACGCGCGTGTGCCGAGGTCGTCGTCGGCGGGCGCGCGCGTCCTGGCCTCGGTGCCGACCAGGGGCAGGTCGGTCGCCGACGGCACACCGAGCAGACCGGCCAAGGCGGTGGCCGAGGCGTCGTCCGCCTGGCGGAGGGCCGTGTCGATACGGACTGCGGTGAGTCGCCCGGATCCTTCCCAGCGGTGGTGTTCGGCCACCACGCCGACGATCCGGTCGCCGGCCCAGAGGGCGGCCCCCGACATGCCCGCCCAGGGCGAGGCCTTGGGGTCGGGGTCCGCGCCTGCGGGAGCGACGGTGATCTCGAGCGTTCCGGTACGGAGGTTGGAGAGGGCGGCGACGGTTCCGTCGGCCTGGTGGAGTTCCCGGAAGATGCCTCCTCCCGGCCTCCTGCGCTGCTTCCACAGGGGGAAGCCTGCTGCGTGGACGGGAACGACGGCGTGCCGTTCCTCCGGGATCCGGGCGAAGGCGGCGGGCTCCACGTCGGCGGCGGTGGCCGGTGCCTCGACGGTGAGGACGGCAAGGTCCGTCGCGGGGTCGGTCCAGGCCGTCGCGGCCACGGCCGACCACTCCCCGGGCCGGTCCGCCTCGCAGCGCACCGTCACCTGTGTGGCGTCGGAGACGACGTGAGCGGCGGTGAGGACGGAGGTGCGGGTGACGCGGTACCCCGAACCCCGGCGTCTGCCGTCGCGGGTCACCACGATGATCTCCGCGATGCGCCGCGGGTCGATGCCCGCAGTGGAGGGCTCTGCTGTGGTCATCGTCGGCTCTCTTCCGCGCGCCTGCCGGCGGGTTCGAAGATGCAGGTCAGTACTCGTCCGCGAGTTCGTCGCCCGCGATCAGCGCGGGCCGGTCCGGGCGGTCGCCGCGGACGGGACGGAGCGTGAGGTTGATGCGCTGGGTGACCGCCGTTGCCTGCCGGGCGGCCGCTCCGACCTCGAGGACCCAGAACTTCAGCTGTGCGCCCGGCTCACGGCTGCGTTCCACGCCGACGGTGAGCTCGAGTTCGACCTGCTCGGCTTCGAAGCGCAGGTCGGCGCCCTCCCCGTCGGCCATGGCCTGACTCAGCTCGCTTCTCAACTGCCTTATCAGCTGGGTCAGTTCGATTGCGTCGTCCACCTTGCGCCCCCTCGCCCGGTCCGGCCACAGAGCATATCCGGCGCGGGTCCCGGGTGGGCGGGCCTCCTGCGTCGACTGGGCTTCCCGGCACCTGTCGACCCGGATCGATCCGCGCGGCACCCGGCAAGGGACCCGGGTGACTCAGTGCTCGCCCGGCAGGCGGGCGACGGCGCGGGCGGTGTCGCGGGCGGGGTGGCCGACGCCGATGAGGGTGGCGGAGGCGGGGCCGGTCCAGTCGCCGTAGCCGAGGAGGTGGAGGCGGGGCTCGCCGGTGGCCCGGGTGCCGGTGGTGGCGAGGTGGCCGCGGCGGCCGCGCAGGCGCAGCGGGGCGAGGTGGGCCAGGGCGGGGCGGAAGCCGGTGCACCAGACGACCGCGTCCGCCCCGGCGCGGCTGCCGTCGGCCCACTCGACGCCGTCGGCGGTGAGCCGGGAGAACATCGGCACGGCCCGCAGCAGTCCGGCGGCGCGGGCGGCGCGGACCGGGGGCACGGCGACGATGTCGCCGAGGGAGGCGACGCCGCCGGTGTCGGCGCGGCCCGCCTCGAGGGCGCGCCGGCGGGCGGTGGCGACGTCGAACAGGGTGCGGCCGTCGACCTCGTCGGGCAGGAACCGCGGTGGGCGCCGCGTGGCCCAGGTGACCCGGACGCGGCCGTCCAGCGCGAGGTCGGCGGCGATCTGGGCGCCGGAGTTGCCGCCGCCGACCACCACGACGCGCTGACCGGCGAAGTCGGCCGGGGAGCGGTACTGCACCGTGTGCGCCTGCCGTCCGGTGAAGTCGGCGCGGCCCGGGACGGCGGGCAGGAAGGGCCGCGTCCAGGTGCCGGTCGCGCTGACGACCGCGCGGGCCCGCCAGTCGCCGGCGTCGGACTCGACCAGCAGCCGTCCGCCGTCGCGGCGTACGGCCCGTACCCGGGCGCCGCGGAGGACGGGCAGGCCGTACCGCTTCTCGTAGTCGGTGAGGTACGCGACCACGTGGCCGGCGTCCGGGTGGGTCCCGCCGGGCGGGGCGGGCATCGGGCGGCCGGGCAGCGAGGAGTGCTCGGCCGGGGAGAACAGGCGCAGCGAGTCCCACACGTGCCGCCAGGCCCCGCCCGGCGCCGTGGCGGCGTCGAGGACGGTGAAGTCGAGGCCCTGGCGGCGCAGGTGGTAGCCGGCGGCGAGTCCCGCCTGGCCGCCGCCGACCACCACCACGTCCGTCCGCCGCGTCACGGGGCCGTCGTCACCGCGTCCGGGGCGAACCGGCGGCGCCAGGCGAGGGCCACGTACACCAGGCCGATGAGGACGGGCACCTCGATGAGCGGGCCGACGACGCCGGACAGCGCCTGCCCGGAGGTGACGCCGAAGGTGGCGATGGCGACCGCGATGGCCAGCTCGAAGTTGTTGCCCGCCGCGGTGAACGCCAGGGTGGCGGTGCGGTCGTAGGCGAGGCCCAGGCCCTTGCCGAGGAGGAAGGAGCCGAAGAACATCACCGCGAAGTAGACCAGCAGCGGCAGCGCGATCCGGGCGACGTCCCAGGGCTGGGAGGTGATGGTCCTGCCCTGCAGGGCGAAGAGGACGACGATCGTGAAGAGCAGCCCGTACAGGGCCCACGGTCCGATCCGCGGCAGGAAGGTCCGCTCGTAGCCGTCGCGGCCCATCCGGCGTTCGCCGAGGCGGCGGGTGAGGAAGCCGGCCAGCAGCGGGACGCCGAGGAAGACGACGACGTTCAGCGCGATCTGTCCGGCCGACACGTCCAGGCCCCGGCCGTCGCCGAGGTTCGTCCAGCGTGGCAGCAGTTCGAGGTAGAACCAGCCCAGCAGGCCGAAGGCGAGCACCTGGAAGACGGAGTTCAGCGCGACCAGCACGGCGGCGGCCTCGCGGTCGCCGCAGGCGAGGTCGTTCCAGATGATCACCATGGCGATGCAGCGGGCCAGGCCGACGATGATCAGACCGGTGCGGTACTCGGGGAGGTCGGGCAGGAAGATCCACGCCAGCGCGAACATCACCGCCGGGCCGACGATCCAGTTGACGACGAGGGAGGCGGCCATCAGCCTGCGGTCGGCCGTGACGCGGTCGAGCCGGTCGTAGCGGACCTTGGCGAGGACCGGGTACATCATCACCAGCAGGCCGAGCGCGATCGGCAGCGAGACGCCGCCGATCTCGGTCGTGGCGAGGGCGTCGCCCAGGCCGGGGACCAGGCGGCCGAGGCCGAGGCCGACGGCCATGGCAAGGAGGATCCACACCGCGAGGTAGCGGTCGAGGGCGGAGAGCCGGCCGGCGATCGAGTCGTCGGCGGCCGGAGCCGGGGCGGTGGCCGTGGTGGGACCGGTGGAGGTCACGGGCAGGCCCTCTTGTTCCCGGCGGCGCCGCGGGCCGAGTCGGCCAGGGCGGCGAACTGCCCGGACAGCGCGGTCAGGACGTCCGGCTTCAGCCGGTAGTAGGTGAAGCGGCCGCAGGGCTCGGTCTCCACCAGTCCGGCCTCGCGCAGGACCTTCAGGTGGTTGGACAGGTTGGTCTGCCGGGCTCCGGTCTCCTCGACGAGGTGCGTGGTGCAGAGCGTCTCGCGCGCCAGCAGGGTCACGATCCTCAGGCGCAGCGGATCACCCAGCGCCCGGATCACGTCAGGATCGACTGAAGTCAGCATGCGCTGATACTGTCACATCACCGTCCGCTGATACCAGCGGGGGCTGAAGTCAGCGGCGGCCGAGTCCCGTCGTGCGGCGAGAGAGAACGATCACCATGGCCGACAAGCCGTCCGTCCTGTTCGTCTGCGTGCACAACGCCGGCCGTTCCCAGATGGCCGCGGGGTGGCTGGCCCACCTGGCGGGGGACCGGGTGGAGGTCCGGTCCGCGGGCTCCGCGCCGGGCGCGCACGTCAACCCGGCCGCCGTGCAGGCGATGGCGGAGGTCGGCGTCGACATCTCGCGGGCCACGCCGAAGGTGCTCACCGCCGACGCGGTCCGCGCGTCGGACGTCTGCGTCACGATGGGCTGCGGCGACTCCTGCCCGGTCTTCCCCGGCAAGCGCTACCTGGACTGGAAGCTGGACGACCCGGCGGGCCAGGGCGTGGAGGCGGTGCGCCCGATCCGCGACGAGATCCGGACGCTGGTGGAGGGGCTGATCGCGGAGATCGCCCCGGACGCCCCGCGGTAGACCTCGACCCGACCGCGGCAGGCCTCGACCCGACCTCGATCCGACCGCGGTATGCCTCGACCCGGCCGCACGGCAGGCCGCCGCCGTGGGGACCTCACCCGGCCCGCACGGCAAGCAGCCGCCGCGGCCCGTCCGGCGCACCGCGCCGACAGACGCCCGCCGGCACTCCCGACCGGTTCTGCCGCGACGCCCACGCGGCGGCGGGCATCGGCGCGGCCGACGGGAGCCGTCCGCTCCCCAGGTGGACGGCACCCCGCCCGGCGCCGCCAACCAACCTCCCGCCCGACACCCACCGGGCCCGCCCACCCCGCCGGGCTGCGCGCGACGGGCGGCCGGGACGGGCGGCCAGGACGGGCGGCCAGGACGGGCCGGTCAACGCCGCTCAGTCGGCCCGGCCCGCGGCGGCGGCCTCCTCGCGCCCCGCGGCGGCGGCCCGGCCCGCGGCCCGTGGACGACGGCCGCCGCCCGTGGGCGCCGTCAGGACCACCAGGCAGGCGACCACGAGGGCGACGCCCGTCCACCCGGCGGCCGGAAGGCGTTCCCCGACGATCAGGACGGCGAGGACGGCCGCGACCGCCGGTTCCAGCAGCGACAGGGTGGTGGCGGTGCTGGCCGGCACCCGGGCGAGGCCGCTGCCGAAGAGCAGGTAGCCGAGGAACATGGGCACGAGCGCCATGTAGACGCCGACCGCGGCGTTGCCCCAGGAGTCGAGCAGCGGCGCGCCCGTGGCGAACAGGACGGGCAGGAGGAACAGCCCGCCGAGGCCGAAGATCGCGCCCATCGCCGCACGGGAGGGGATGCGGCGGGTGATCAGGCGGTGCGCGACCCAGGAGTACAGGGCGTAGGTGAGAGCGGCGACAACCCCGAGGCCGACGCCGAGCAGCGTGTCCGCCGTGGAGGTCCGTCCCGCGCCCCGGTCACCGCCTTCGGCGAGGCACAGCAGGACGGTGCCGGCCAGGCCGAGGGAGGCGGCGGCCGTCCAGCGGGGGGTCAGCCGGCGGCCGTCCAGGACGCGCTCGATCAGGGCCGACGCCAGCGGCGCGATGCCCAGCGAGACGACGGTGCCGACGGCGACGCCGGCCAGGCGCATGGAGGTGTAGAAGGCGAGGGGGTACACGGCGACGGACAGGGCCCCGAGCAGCACCAGGGCCCGGTGCTCGCGCAGCGCCGGCGCGTGCCGGGCGATCCGCCGGGCGGCGACCAGGGCCTGGAGCAGCCCGCCGAGGCCCATGGCCACGGCGCCGATCGCCAGGGAGCCGACCCCCGGGGCGAAGGTGGCGGCGGTGCCGGTGGTCCCCCACAGCACGGAGGCGGTGAGCACGCACAGCGCGCCGATGCCCGCGGACCCGCCGCGGCCGGCGCCCCTCACAGCCGGTCCAGCAGGGCCGCGGCGAGCGCGCGGGCGCGCAGGACGCGCCCGGCGTCGCCCTCCAGGCCGGCCCGGGCCATCGCGCCCTCCAGGAGGAAGGACAGGTGCTCCGCCGTCGCGCGCGCCTCGTCGGGCCGGTCCGGCGCCAACCGCTCCAGGTGTCCGGCGAGCAGGCGCTCCACCTCCTCCTTGTGGGCGCGGACCACCGCCCGCCCCTGGTCGCCGACCGGGAGTTCGGCCGCGGCGTTGAGCAGTCCGCAGCCGCGGAAGCCGCGCTCGTAGGCGAACGCCGCGTGGTCGGCGTACGCGTCGAAGACCGCGAGGACTCCTTCGCGGGGGCCCGCGGCCCGCTCGAGCCGTGCCAGGTAGAGACCGAGCCACTCCGCGTGGCGTGCGTCCAGGTAGGCCCTGACCAGGTCGGCCTTGGAGGCGAAGTTGTTGTACAGGCTCATCTTGGCCACGCCGGCCTCGGCCGTGATCGTGTCGATCCCGGTCGCCGCCACGCCGTCGGCGTAGAAGCGCCGGGCGGCCGCCTCCAGCAGCCGCTCCCGGGCGGGCCGTCGCCGCCCGCCCTCCACCCCGCTCGCGTCGCCGCCGTTGCCCGGGCCGCCGTTGCCCGCGCCGCCGTCCCTGCCACTGCTTCCATTCATCACATCGGCCGACTATAGGTAGGTCGGTCTACCTAGACCACCCCCACCCCCACCCACCGATACGCGCACGCCGCGCGTGAGACGTCGATGTCTCATATGCGGTACGGTTGAGTCATGAGCTTCGATCGTGACCCAGTACTGCGCGCCGCCGCAGAGCTCCTCACCCGGCGCTCCACGGCGACCATGGAGGAGGTCGCCCGGGCCGCCGGGATCAGCAGGGCGACACTGCACCGGCACTTCGCCGGGCGCGACGCCCTGGTCCGCGCCCTGGAGGAGCTGGGCATCGCCGAGTGCGAGGCGGCCCTGGAGGCGGCGCGCCCCGAGGAGGGGCCGGCCGTGGACGCGGTGCGCCGCCTGGTGCGCGAGATGCAGCCCTGCGCGGGCCTGCTCGCCTTCCTCTACAGCGAGAACCAGCTCTTCGAGGGCGAGGAGCTGAACGCGGGCTGGCTCCGCGTCGAGGAGCGCCTCACCGGCCTGTTCCGCCGGGGGCAGGAGAGCGGCGAGTTCCGCATCGACCTGAGCGCGGCCTGGCTCACGGAGGCCCTCTACGGCCTGCTGGCGGCGGGCAGCTGGGCCGTCGCCGACGGCCGGGTGGCCCGCAACGACGCCGGCCGCATGGTGGTCGAGCTGCTGCTCGGCGGTGCGGTCAGGAAGGAGAACGCGTCATGACGAACGCACTGCGGACGGCCGAGCCGTCGAAGACCGGCGAGCTGGGGCGGCCCGGGCGCTGGCTCGCCCTCGGCGTCCTGGTCCTGGCGGTGCTGCTGGTGGCGGTCGACGCCACCGTGCTGGGCCTCGCCACGCCCTTCCTGAGCGAGGACCTCCAGCCCTCGGGCACCCAGTTGCTGTGGATCGGCGACGCCTACTCGTTCGTCATCGCCGGCCTGCTGATATCCATGGGCGGTCTGGGCGACCGGATCGGCCGCAAACGCCTGCTGCTGATCGGCGCGACCGCCTTCGGACTGGTCTCGGTGCTCAACGCCTACGCGCAGACGCCCGAGATGATGATCGCCGCCCGGGCGCTGCTCGGCGTCGCCGGCGCCACGCTGATGCCCTCCACCCTCGCCCTGATCCGCAACGTCTTCCACGACGCCCGTGAGCGCTCCCTCGCCATCGGCATCTGGAGCGCCGCGGCGTCGGCGGGCATGGCGCTCGGCCCGATCGTGGGCGGTGCCCTGCTGGAGCACTTCTGGTGGGGTTCGGTCTTCCTGATCAACCTTCCGGTCATGGCCCTGCTGGTCGTCGTCGGCGCCAAGCTGCTGCCGGAGTCGCGCGACCCCTCGCCGGGGCCGTGGGACCTGCCGAGCGTCCTGCTGTCGCTGGTCGGCATGGGCGGGGTCGTCTACGCCATGAAGGAAGCCGCCTCCCACGGGTTCACCTGGCCCGCCCTCGCGGCGGGTCTGCTGGGCGCGGTCGCCCTGTACGCGTTCGTCCGGCGCCAGCGCCGCCTTCCGGTACCGCTGGTGGACGTCCGGCTCTTCCGCCACCGCGGCTTCAGCGGCGCGGTGGTGGCGAACCTGCTGACCATCCTGGGGCTGTCGGGGCTGCTGTTCTTCCTCTCCCAGTACCTGCAACTGGTGCAGGGCAGGCCGCCGATGGAGGCCGGCCTGGCCGAACTCCCGGCCGCCGTCGGCTCGGTGGCGGCGGGACTGCTGGCCGGCACGGCGGCGCGCCGCTACTCGGTGCGCGCGGTCGTCGCGGGCGGGGTCGGCCTGATCGGCCTGACCCTGGGCGCGCTGACCGCGCTCGACCGGACCACCGGCTATCCGCTGCTGGGCGCGGCCCTGCTGGTCGTCGGCTTCGGCGCGGGACTGGCCTTCACGGTCACCTCGGACGTCATCCTCACCGCCGTCCCCAAGGAGCAGGCGGGCGCCGCCTCCGCGGTCTCGGAGACGGCGTACGAGCTGGGCACCGCCCTCGGCATCGCCCTGCTGGGCTCCGTGGTGACCAACGTCTACCAGGGCTTCACCGGCCCGGCCGGCACGCCGGAGGCGGCCCACGAGTCGCTCGCCGGAGCCGTCGTGGCCGCCGGGCAGATGCCCGGTGACGCGGCCGCCGAGCTGCTGCGGGCCGCGCGCGAGTCCTTCGTCGACGGGGTGGCCCTGGCCGCCGGCGTCGGCTCCGTCCTGCTCCTGCTGGCCTCCGTCATGGCCTGGCGCCTGCTCCGCGGTCAGGAACTGACCGACGAGCCCGTCGAGCACTGAGCCGGGCGCGGGGGGGCGCCTGGGGGGGCGCTACGGGCCGAAGCTGTACACGGCGACCAGCACGCAGATCAGGAGCATCCCCGTCGCGTTGAGGAACAGGTTCCGGCCGAAGTCCCGGGCGCGGACGTGGAATCCGATCGCCACCAGGAAGTACAGCACCAGCGCCCACACGGTCACCGCGCCCAGCACCGGCAGCCAGATGCCCGCGACCAGCCCCAGCGCCGCGGCGAACTTCACGGGCGGGGTGAGCCACCACCACTTCCGCGGGAAGCGCACGTCCTCGAAGCACCGCCGCACGAAGGGCACGGGGCCGAGGCAGAGGATTCCGTCGCCGAACTGGATGAAGGCCAGCACGGCCACGGGCCACACGGGATCGGGCAGAGCGGTCATCGGCCACCTCCGTCGCGCAGACTCTACCGCCCGGCACCCCCGGCGACGCCCCCGCCGGCGACGCCCCTCTCCGCAACGCTCCCGTCCGTGACGCCCGCTCCCGCAACGCTCCCACCGGCGACGCTCCTGTCCGCGACGCCCGCCCCCGCAACGCTCCCGTCCGTGACGCCCGCTCCCCCAACGCCCCCCTCCGCGACGCTCCCCCCGACAACGCTCCCGTCCGCGACCGCCACGGTGTCGCGGATGCGGGCCAGCAGGGTCCGCAGCAGGGCGCGGTCCCCGTCCGTGAGGGCGCCGGTGGCGGTGCGCAGGGCCTCCTGGTCCATGTTCTCGGCCTCCTCGTGGCAGGCGCGGCCCGCGTCGGTGAGGGCGAGCAGGTGGGCGCGGCGGTCGGTGGGGTGCGGGAGGCGGACGACCAGGCCGTCCCGTTCCAGGGCGTCGACCAGGCTGGTCGCGGTGCGGGCGGCGACGCCGAGCATGTCGCTGAGGTCGCGCATCCGCATCGGCTCGGCGGCGTGGGCGAGGAACCGCAGGGCCCTCAACCGGGCGACCGTGGTGCCCTTTTCGGCCAGTCTGCCGTCGACGAAGAGCCGCAGGCGGTGGGTGGTCGCGAACAACTCGTCGACCAGTGGGTCACTGCTCCCCGGTACGTCCCTCACCTGTCGCTCCCGTGCTCCGTGCGGCTTCCGCCGCGCCTGTGTCCCTGCCCTTGTTCCTACCGCACCCGGTGCGGCGGTCGGGGCGGCGGCTCGGACCCGGCGCGAACTCTTCCCCGCGTCTCCCTGCGGATGTGCTGAGCCTACACATACTGAGTATGCTCAGCACATGCCCGTTCGCCTCGACCAACGCATCGTCGTTCCCGTCGTCTGTGTGATCACCGCGTTCATGTCCATCGTGGACGGAGCCGGCACCACCGTCGCCCTGCCCTCCATCGGACGCGACTTCGGCCTGGCCACCGCCGGCCTCGACGCCGTCGTGGTGGTGTACCCGGTCTGCGTCGGCCTGGCCGTCCCCGTGTCGGCCTGGCTCGGCGACCGCTTCGGCGGACGCCGCACCGTCCTCGTCTCGTTCGCCGTCTTCACGGCCGCCTCCGGGCTCTGCGGCCTGGCGGGTTCGCTCGGCGAACTCGTCCTGTGGCGTGCCCTGCAGGGTCTGGCCGCCGGCATCCTGCTGCCCGTCACCGGCGCCCTGCTCTACCGCACCTTCAGCCTGGCCGAGCAGGTCAAGGTCTCCCGTTACATGATCATCCCGCAGCAGGTGGCGCCCGCCCTGGCGCCCATGGGCGCGGGCTGGCTGGTCGACAACATGACCTGGCGCTGGGTGTTCTACGCCAACGTGCCGATCGGCGTGGCCGTGCTCGTGTTCGGCCTGATCTTCCTCGAGGAGCACCGCGACCACGTGCCCGGCCGGCTGGACGTGCCCGGTCTGGTGCTGACGGCCTTCGGCACCGCGGGGCTGATGTTCGGCGTCAGCGAGGGCGCGGAGGCCGGCTGGGGCAGCGTCCCGGTGCTGCTCGGGCTGGTCGGCGGCGCGCTGCTGCTCACCGCCGCGGTGGCCGTCGAGCTGCGGGTGCCGGAACCGGCGCTGAAGTTCCGGCTCTTCGCCGACCGGCTGTTCCGCGACACCAACGTCACCGCGTTCCTCGGCTTCCTCGCCTTCATGGGAGCGATGTTCCTCGGCCCGCTCTTCCTCCAGCAGGGTCTGGGGCTGAGCGCCTGGGAGTCGGGCTCCAGCACCTTCGCCGAGGCCCTGGGCGTGCTGCTCACCATGCAGCTGGTCACGCCGCTGTACGCCCGGATAGGTCCGCGCCGCCTCGCGGGCTACGGTCTGCTCGGCGTGGCGCTGGTGCTGGTGGCGTTCTCACGGCTGGACACGGACTCCTCGCTCTGGACCTTCCGCGGCCTGATGTTCCTGCTGGGCGCCGCGATGGGCGGGGTCTTCATGCCGACCACGGTGGCCTCGTTCACCGGCATCGGCAGGGCCGACGTCTCGCACGCCTCCACGCTGAACACCGTGGTCCGGCAGGCCGCCGGCGCGGCGGCCCCGGCCGTGGCGATCGCGGTGCTGGCCTCGGCGTCCGCGGTGGGCACGGGCGCGGAGGCCCGGCCTCCGGTCTCGGCCTTCCAGGACGCCTACCTGGTGCTCGCCGCGGTCGCCGCCGTGGCCGCCGCCTTCGCGTTCACCATGCCGGACCGGGCCGCCCGGGCCGCCGCGTCGGTGCGGGGCGCCGGTGTGCGGGAGTCCGTGGACGCCTGAGTCCCGCACGGCTCCGGGGGGAACCGTGCGGTCGCGGCCTCGCGGCCCGGTCTGCCCACGGGCGGGCCGGGCCGTGTCAGTCGGCCAGCCGGGCGAGGGTCCACAGGACCATGAGGTCCAGGACCATCACGGTGATGCACCACACCGGGTAGTACGGGACGAACATGAACTGGCTGACCAGGCTGATCGCGGCGAGCGCGAGCCCGGCGGACCGGCTCCACGGGACGCGGCGCAGCAGGGCGATGCCGACGACCAGCAGGGCGGCGCCGATGACGAGGTGGATCCAGCCCCAGGTCGTGAGGTCGAAGCGGTACTCGTAGTGCGTCGGCGTGCCGAAGAGGCGGTCCCGGGCGACGCCGGCGATGCCCTGGAGGATGCTCAGCACACCGCTGAGCACCATGCCGATGCCGGCGAACTGCCCGGGAGAGGAGGGCCGTCCGCCGCCGGGGCCTGTCCTGTCGTGTCGCACCTCACCGGGGATGCCCGCCATGGCTGTCACCTTTCGTCCGGGTGCGGAACCAGCGGCGTTTTCCGCCACGGTGCCAGCGTGGTCCCGTGGCGTGCGGGCGGCGACCGCACCGGCCCGTCCGGGTGACGCCGCCCTCGCCGGGCCGCCGCCGGCCCCCCTCGCCGGCCGCCGCCGGTCAGGGAGCGGCGGCGGCCTCGACGGCCTCGGCGGCGCGGTCGGCGACGGTCTCCGGCGGCGGCGCGGCGTCGAGGGTGACGCCCCGTTCGTCGGGCTGGAGGGGTTCCAGCGTGGCGAGCTGGGAGTCGAGGAGGGACTCGGGCATGAAGTGGCCGGTGCGGTCGTGCAGGCGGGCGGCGAGGACGTCGCGGCCGGCGGTGAGGTGGACGAAGAGGGCGGAGGGGCAGGCGGAGCGCAGCACGTCGCGGTAGCGGCGCCGCAGCGCGGAGCAGGCCACCACTCCCCCGCCGCCGGTGGCCTCCTGGTCGCCGAGCCGGCGTCCGACGGTCGCCAGCCATTCCCGGCGGTCCTCGTCGTCCAGGGGGACGCCGGCGGACATCCTGCGGATGTTGCCGGGCGGGTGGAAGTCGTCGGCCTCGGCGAACGGCACGCCGAGGCGGTCGGCGAGGAGCCGGGCGACCGTGGACTTCCCGGCGCCGGAGACGCCGAGGACGACCACACAGGGGCGTCCTCCGCTTCCTCCGCCGCCGGATCCGCCCGCGGGGTGCACGGGCGGCGGGGTCACGGCGGCAGGACCGCGTCCTGGTGGAGGAGGTCCTCCCGCCGCTCGGGGGTGTGCCTCCGGGCCGGGCCGTCGGAGCCGGCCGGGTACTCCTCCAGCGGGACCAGGCCCCGCTCCCAGGCCGAGAGCACCGGCTCCACGACCCGCCAGGCCTCCTCGGCCTCGTCGCCGCGGATGGACAGGGCGGGGTCTCCGCGCAGCACGTCGAGGAGCAGGCGGCCGTAGGCGGGCAGTTCGGGCGGGTCCATCCGGGCGCTCAGGGAGACCTGGGTGAGACTCTCCACCTGCGATCCGACGACGTTCATGTCCATGCTGAGGCTCTCCGGGTCGAGGCCGAACCGCAGCACGTTGGCCCGGACGTCCCCGTCGTGGCCGAACGGCAGGTGCGGGACGGGCCGGAACCGCACCGCGACCTCCATGCGGTCGCGGCCGAGCCCCTTGCCGGTGCGCAGCCGGAACCGGGTGCCGGCCCAGCGCCAGCTGTCCAGTTCGAGTTCGACCTCGGCGAAGGTCTCGGTGCGCCGCGACGGGTCGACGCCCTCCTCGTCGGTGTAGGAGGGCACGTCGTGGTCGCCGGCGCGGCCGGCGGAGTAGCGGGCCCGGCGGGTGCGGTGCACCACGTCGGCGTCGGTCAGGCGGCGCACCGAGCGCAGCACGTCCACCTTGCGGTCGCGCAGGTCGCGTTCGCCCAGGGTGAGCGGGGGTTCCATGGCGACCAGGCAGAGGATCTGCAGGAGGTGGTTCTGGATCATGTCCTTGAGCGCGCCGACGTGGTCGTAGTAGCCGGCCCGGCCCTCCAGGGCGAGGGTCTCGTCCCAGACGACGTCGACCTCGGCGATGTGGGTGCCGTTCCAGATGGGTTCCAGGACCCGGTTGGCGAGCCTGCTGCCGAGCAGGTTCTGCACCGTGGTCATGGCGAGGAAGTGGTCGACGCGGAACACGGCCTGTTCGGGCAGCACGTCCGCCAGCAGCCGGTTGAGTTCCCGCGCGTCGGCGAGGCTCTCGCCGAACGGTTTCTCCATCACGATGCGGCTGCCGGGCGGCAGTCCGGCGTCGTGCAGGGCGGTGACGGTGGGGGCGAACAGCGCGGGCGGCAGGGCGAGGTAGACGGCGACCGGGTCGTCGCCGGCGACGACGGCCGCCACCTCGGCGGGGTCGGTGACGTCGGCCTTGCGGTAGTCGCAGGCCGCGGTGACCGCGCGCACGGCGTCGGCGGGCAGGCCGGCCCCGTGGCGTTCGAGCTGGTCGGCCGCCCATCGGCGGTACTGCTCGCCGTCGTGCTCCTCACGGCTGGCGGCGATCATCGAGAACCGGTCGTCGATGTGCCCGCCCGCGTACAGGGCGGCCAGTCCGGGGAGGAGGTAACGGCCGGTCAGGTCGCCGGTGCCGCCGAAGACGGCGAGTCGTCGGACGGTCATCGCCCGCCGCCTTCCGCGCTCCCGGCCCGCGCCCGCGACTGCGCCCGCGCCCGTGCCAGGTTGACGCCGCTCGCGATGACCCCGATGTGGCTGAAGGCCTGGGGGAAGTTGCCCATGAATGCTCCCGTGGTCGGGTCGATCTGCTCGGAGAGCAGCCCCAGCGGGCTGGCTCGCGCGCACAGGGACGCGTACAGGTCCTCGGCCTCCTCCAGCCGCCCCTGGGCCGCCAGGTTGTCCACCATCCAGAAGCTGCAGAGCACGAAGGCGCCCTCGTCGCCGGGCAGTCCGTCGGGGTGGTCCTCGTGCAGGTAGCGGTACAGCAGGCCGTTGCCCGCGGAGAGGCGTTCGGCGACGGCGCGGGTGGTGGCCACCATCCTGGGGTGGCCGGCCGGCACCACCTTGCGCAGAGGAAGGTTGAGCAGGCTGGCGTCGACGATGCCGCCGCCGTTCAGGTGCACGCTCAGGGTCTGCGCGTGCTCGTCCCACGACCCGTCCAGGACGAGGGTGCGCAGCCGGTCCGAGGCGGTCCGCCAGCGGCCGACGTCGCCGGGCAGCCCGAAGCGTTCGGCGATGCCCGCGGCCCGGTCGAGGGCCACCTGGCACATCCCGGCGGAGTAGGTGAAGGGGCGGCCCTCGCTGCGGATCTCCCAGATGCCCTGGTCGGGCTGGTGCCAGGCGTTCTCGGCGGCGTCGGCGAGCCGGGCGAGGCTGGCCCACACGGCGGGCTGTAGTTCGCCGCCGCGGCGCAGCCACTGGTCGGCGCAGTCCAGGATCTCGCCGTACACGTCGTGCTGGCGCTGGTCGGCCGCGCCGTTGCCCCAGCGGACGGGGGCGGAGCCGCGGTAGCCCTCGAGTCCGGCGTCCTCCGTCTCGTCCGGCACCGGCCCGCCGTCGAGGGTGTACATGATGCGCGGGACGCGGCTGTGCTCGAACGCGTCGAGGACCCAGCCGAGGAAGGCGTCGGCCTCGCCGTGGAAGCCGATGCGGCGCATGGCGAACACGGTGAACGCGGCGTCGCGGATCCAGGCGTAGCGGTAGTCCCAGTTGCGGACGCCGCCGACGGGGGCGGGCAGCGAGGAGGTGGGCGCGGCGGCGAGCGAGCCGTTGACCCAGTCGTCGCAGAGCTTGAGGGTGATGGCGGCGCGCCGCACCAGCGCGTCCTGGGGGCCCTCGTAGGTGAAGGAGCGCATCCACCGCCGCCAGGCGTCGGCGGTCTCCTCCAGTACGGTCTCCGCGTCGAAGCGGTGGTGCCGGTGGAAGCGGCCCCAGGAGAGCACGAGGTCGAGGCGGTCGCCCCGGCGCAGCTGGTGGGTGGTGTGCGGTCCGTCCAGCCGGTGGCTGGAGCGCAGGTGGAGCCGCAGGCCGGGTTGGCGGGCGGGGCGCAGCTCGAGTCCGCTGAACAGCTGGTCGGTGCGCGCGCCGCCTCGGGGTTCGATGTCCACCCGCAGGCGCACCTCGCCGTCGAGGACCCGCACCGAGCGGACGAGTTCGCTCCGGCCGGACGACACGTCCTCGCCGAGGTCGGCGCCGGAGCGCAGGACCAGCGCGTCGGTGACCCGGACCAGTCCGGTGCGGCCGCGCATCTCGGTGTGCAGCACGCCGGTGTCGGGCTCGTACAGCTGCCGCGCCTCCGTCAGGTCCTCGGGCGCCACCGTGAAGTGGCCGCCGCGCGCGTGGTCGAGCAGGGCGCAGAAGACGGGGTCGGAGTCGAAGCGCGGCAGGCACATCCAGGGGACGGAGCCGTCGAGGCCGACCAGTGCCGCGGTGGTGCCGTCGCCGATCAGGCCGAGGTCCTCGAGCGGGAGGTAGCCGTCGGTCCTGCGCACCGGGCGGAACGCCGGATCGGGATCCTGCATGCCGTCTCCTCCCTGCGCGCCCTGTCGTTGTCACCCTTCCCGAGGCCCGGGCGGGCCGCAAACGGTCCCCGTGGTCGTTGGTGCGTTCGTGGCATCCCGGCGGGTGGACGCGCGGGCGGCCCGGACGTGCGGCTCCTAGGCTGACCGGCATGACGAGCACAGCGGCCCCTCGGGCCTTCATCGGTTCCTTCACGTCGAGCGGCGGACGGGGGATCGTCCAGGCGACGGTGGACCCCGCCACGGGATCGCTGACCCCGACGGCGGTCGTCGACTCCGTGCCCGACCCGTCCTACCTCGCCCTCGGGCGGCGGACCGGCGGCGGACCGGTCCTCTACTGCGTCTCCGAGCGGTCCGAGGGGGCGGTGGCCGCGTTCGACGTCGCCGGGCCCGCGCCCGAGCCGCTCGGCACGCCGGTGCCGGTGGAGGGCGCCGACCCGACGCACCTCGCCGTGGTGGCGGGCCATGTCGTGACCGCCAACTACGGCTCGGGCAGCGTCACCGCGCTGCCGCTGGGCGCCGACGGCGTGCCGGGGACGCCCAGCGGCGTGCTGGGCAACGAGGGGACGGGGCCGGACCCGGAGCGGCAGGAGGGCCCGCACGCGCACCAGGTGGTGCCGGACCCGTCGGGGCGCTGGGTGCTGGGCGTCGACCTCGGCACCGACGCGGTGCGGGTCTGCGAGCTGGACGCGGCGAGCGGCGGACTGCGCCTGCACGCCTCGGTGCCGCTGCCGCCGGGCACGGGCCCGCGCCACCTGGTGCTCCACCCGCGGGGCACGCACGCCTACGTCCTCGGCGAGCTGCGGCCCGTGGTCACGGTGTGCCGCTGGGACGGCGCCTCGGGCGAGCTGCGGCCGGTGGCGGAGTTCCCGCTCTTCCCGGACGGCTCCGACGTCCCCGTCCAGCCGTCGGCCCCGGTGATCTCGCACGACGGCCGGCGGCTGTGGGCGGCGGTGCGCGGCACGGACACCGTCGTGGTGCTCTCGGTGGACGAGGAGGGCGAGCGGCTGGAGGTCCTCACCTCGGTGCCGTGCGGCGGAACCTGGCCGCGGGACCTGGTGCTGGATCCGTCGGGCAGGCGGCTCTACGCGGCCAACGAGCGCTCGGGGGACGTCACCTGGTTCGACCTCGACGAGGACGGCGTGCCGCGGCGGGCCGGGTCCCTGGACGTGCCCGCGGCCTCCAGCGTCCTCTTCATGTGACGGCGTGACTGTGTGACGGCGTGAAGGCGTGATGTCGTCACCGTCCGGGCCCGTGGGCGCGGCCCCCGGGCCCGGACGCGCCGTCAGTACCGCAGCAGCGCGGCGACCCCGTCGGTGGCGGTGGCCGGAGGCAGCAGTTCGGTGAAGTTCGCCCCGCTCAGCACGGCCGCGCGCAGCAGCAGGGTTCCCGCCGGGGCCGTGAACAGGGACGAGGCGTCGCCGAGTTCGGCCGGGTCGGTGCCGAGGACCTGGGGGTCGGTGCGGGAGGCGTAGAGGTCGGGGTCGTTCGCCCGGTCGGCGGAGAGCAGCAGCGTCTCCACCCGCCCCTCGGACAGGGCCTGCTGCACGGCGGGGATGCCCTGGAGGGCGCGGCCGCCGGCCGTCTCGGCCTCCAGCCGGTCCAGCACCTCGCGGTGGCTGGCCGTCATGGCCTCCCGGATCGCCTCGTCGGCGCTCTCCCGCAGGGACTCCCGCGCCGAGGAGTCGGACCGGCCGCCCTCGACGTAGACGACCTTCCCGGAGGGCGGCCGGTCGGCCAGGTGCTCGCGCAGCAGTCCGATCGCCTTGGGGTCGCCCGCCACCAGGACGACCGCGGCGTCCACGTCGGCCGCCGCCTCCCGTACCCCGTCGGCCGCCTGCCCGGTGTTCTCCGACCAGACCTGGACCGAGCGGCGGTGGTAGGACTTCTGCGCCTCTTGGCCCGCCTTCACGCGGGTGATGTGGAGCGTGCTGCCGTTGAAGGTGCGCTGGTGGGACGCCTCGTGGGCCGCGGCCGGGTAGGCGTACACGTCTCCGCCCTCACGGTCGACGGCGACCACCACGTGCGGGAGCTGGTGGTCGCGGTCGAGGGCGAGCCCCAGCGGGTCGGGGACCGGCAGCACCCGGGCGCTGTCCGCGGCGGGAGGCTCGGCGAGGGTGAAGGCGCCCAGGACCCGGCCGCCGGCGGCGAACAGCGCCTCGCCCTGCGGGCCGGGCACCTCGGCGACGCCGCCGACCACCTCGTCGAGGGCGGCGAGGGTCTCCTCGTCCGCCCCCTGCTCGGCCAGCGTCCGGCGCGCGGAGCGCCAGCGCAGTTCGATCTGCTTGTCGGCGTCGTGCGAGGAACGCGTGGTGTCCAGGTGGACGGAGACCACGGGGCCTTCGCTCTCGTACAGAGGCTGAAGAAACGCAAGTTCCATGATGTCCAGGCCGGGTCGGCCTACCCCTTCCACGCCGCCTTCCGGTATGTACTGTTTGCGACGATATGACAGACGCCGCGGTGGCGCCCGCCGCCCGGTCGAGGAGGAGCCATGACTGACCAGCAGGACGGGCCGGGCCGCATCGTGGTCGGGGTCGACGGTTCGGACGCCTCCAAGGAGGCGCTGCGATGGGCGGTGCGCCAGGCGGGGTACACCGGCGGCGTGGTCGAGGCGCTGAGCGCGTGGGACTTCCCGCACTTCCACGGCAGCCTGGGCTGGCTCCCCCCGCCGAGCAGCGACGAGGCGGCGCTCCAGGCCCGCGCGCTGGACGAGCTCGAGGAGGCCGTCGCCGCGACGGTGGGACCGCGGCCGCCGGTGGCGATCCGCTCCGAGGTGCGCTACGGCACGGCGGCCGGCGTGCTGATCGACGCCTCCCGGGGTGCGGAGCTCCTGGCGGTCGGCGCGCGGGGACTCGGCGGCTTCTCGGGGCTGCTGCTGGGGTCCGTGTCCCAGCACTGCGTGCAGCACGCGGCGTGCCCGGTGGTGGTGATCCGTCACGGTGACGGTGGGTGACCGCGTTTCACACACCGTGTGAGCCGAGGGCGTGCATATGCCAGGCGCACACTCTCCCGCTCGGTCGCCCGGCGCTGTTGGCTTGCCGGTACGACTCGAGAGAGGAGCGAGACCGTGAACACCACCCCCGAACCGCCGGTGGTGCACAAGGAGGTGGCCGAACTGCGCCGCCGCTGCGACGTGGCACAGGCCCGCGTCGACGGCGGGCTGGCGCTGCTCGACCACCGGGCCGAGGAGGCGGCCGGAGAGCTGGAGGCGCTCGCCGCGAGGGTGACGGCGCTGGAACGCAACCGCTGGCCACTGCGCGCCGTGGCCACCCTCGCCTCCGTCGCCGCCCTGGCCCTCACCGCCTGGCAGACCTTCCCCCACTGACCCCACTCCCCCCACCCCCACGCCCACGCCCGCCCCCGCCGCGCAGCCCCGCAGCCTCCGCGGCCCCCGCTGCCCGCCGCCCCCGTTCCGGGTCCGCCGGGGCGGGGGCGGCGTCGACGCGGGGCGGCGTCAGGAGGTGGCGTCGTGGCCGAGACGGAGGTGGTGGAGGAGGAGCAGCGCCGCGGCCATGTTCGCGCCGGGGACCTCCCCCCGGGCGATCAGGTCGGGGACGACCTTCAGCGGGACCCACTCCCGCCGCTCGGACTCGAAGGCGTCGACCGGTTCCCCCGCGAACTCACCGCTGTCGGCCCAGTAGACGTGGTGCCGCGCGTCCGTGAGCCCGTTGCTGGGCTCGACGCTCAGCAGGTGGCGCAGCGGCCCGGGCCGCCACCCCGTCTCCTCCTCCAGTTCCCGCGCCGCCGCGACGGCCAGGTCCTCGCCCTCCTCCACCACCCCGGCGGCCAGTTCCCACCCCCAGCTGTCGGTGATGAACCGGTGCCGCCAGAGCAGCAGCGCCTCGTCCGCCTCGTTGACGATCGTGGCCACGGCGACCGGCCGCATCCGGATCAGGTAGTGGTCCAGGTGCCTTCCGTCCGGCAGCCGGACGTCCGCCAGCTTCACGTCGAACCAGCGGTTCCCATACACCGGCTGTTCGCTCAGTTTCGCCCACTGCATCTTTCTGCCACCTTTCGACGGTATCCGACGAGTGAGTGGCAATATCGCAGCAGGACGGCGCCCCGCAGCAGGGGCGACAGGGGCGCATCACGGCGTGCGCGGAGCCGCCCGCGGGGCAGAGGAATGCCTAGGGGAACGGCACCCGCAGCGCCAGGTCGATGAGTTCGGCCGCCTCGCCGGTGCCCGCGCAGTCGCTGCGCAGCAGGTGCTCGCGCACCGTGCGGAGCCGGTCCCGCAGCCGCTGGGACTCCATCCCCCGTGCGAGCCGGGCCATTTCGACCGCGGTGACCACCGCCTTGTCCGCGTCGCCGCGCCGCAGCTCGATCTGGCTGAGCATGGCCAGCCGGTGCACCCGGCCCCGGTCGTGCGCCGGGGTGCCGACGGCGGCCTCGGCGTGCTCCCGCGCGGCCGTCAGGTCGCCGAGACTGAGCAGCGCCTCCGCCACCTGCACGTTGACCAGACCGGGCTGGACATAGCCGGTCTCGTCCGGCTCGTGGCCGCGGTGGATGCGTTCGGCGGCCTCCTCGGCCCGCCGGATGCAGGAGAGGGCTCCGGTACCGTCGCCGAGGTGCGCGTACGCCTTGGCCTGCATGGCGTAGAGGTCGGAGGCGAGGGCCGGGGTGATGTGCTTCCCGGCCGTGCGTAACGCGGCCTCCGCGAAGGCCACCGCCTGGCGGAACTCCCGCATGAACAGCGCCTGGTTGACCAGCAGCGCGATCACGTACGCGCCGAGCCCCCGGTCCCCGCTGGCCTTCGCCAGCCGCAGCGCCTGGTGGAAGTACCGCTGGGCGAGCCCCTGGGCGTCCGAGTCGTAGGCGCAGATCCCCGCGACGGCCACCAACGCACCGGTGACGCGGTGGAGTTGGCGCCCGGTGGCGTCCGGGTAGCTGCCCCGCAGCAGCGGCGCGGCCTCGTTGTTGAGGAAGCCGACGACCCGGGCGCGGGTCGCCACTCCCCCGGCCTTGCGGTACATGTGCTCGTAGTGGGTGCGGGCGGCACGCAGCATCTCGATGTCGTCGGGGGAGACGCGCAGGTGGCCGCCGCGGGAGACGTCGGTGTCCTCGGGCGGGTTCTCCCACTCCCACACCGGCATCACGGCGGGGGTGCCGGTGACGGCGGGCGCGCCGAGGACGTGCGGCCGCTGGAGCTCGTCGGAGCGCCACAGCGCGGTGGCGCGGTCGACGAAGCCGGACAGCGAGCCGGCGTGCGGGGAGGCGGGCGCGCCGGGCACGCCGAGCCCGATGTCGTCCAGGGTGACGGGGCGGCGCAGGCGAGCGGAGAGCACCTCGCAGATCAGGTCGGGGACCTGGCCGCGGGGCCGCTGCCCCTTCAGCCAGCGGGCCACCGCCGTGTGTTCGTAGCGCAGTTCGAGCCCGCGGGCCCGGCCGGCGGCGTTCACCCGGGTGGCCAGGCCGGCGTGGGAGACGCCCGCCTCGTCGAGGAGCGCGTCCAGCAGGGTGTTGGGCTGTCTCGGGGTCATGTGGGGTGCCCTCCGGTGCCTCGGTTCCGCCAGGGTAGTGGGTCCCGATTCACACGGGGTGCGAACGGAACGCCACATCCGGCCCGGTACGCGCGCTTCCGCCACGCCGGAGGCGGCCGGTTCCCTGGTTCCTCGGCGGGCCGCCGTCTCCCCCCTCACGCCACCGACGCCGGCCCGCCGTCTCCCTTCCCTGGGAAACGCCGCGGGCCCGCCCTCCGAGCTGGAGGACGGGCCCGCGGCCGGCCGGGTGCCGGGACCGGCGGAGACTACGCCCCGCGCAGCACCGCGCCGAAGCGCTCGGCCGCCGTGGCCACCGCGGCGTCGCGCGCGGCCGAGGCCTCGTCCGCGGTGAGCGTGCGGTCGGCGGCGCGGAACCGCAGCGCGTAGGCGAGCGACTTGCGGCCGTCGCCGAGCTGCTCCTCGTTGCGGTAGACGTCGAACAGCCGGATGGCCTCCAGCAGTTCGCCCGCGCCCTCGCGCAGCGCCGCCTCGACCTCGGCGGCCGGGACCGCCTGGTCGACGACGAGCGCCACGTCCTGCGTGGCGACCGGCATCGAGGAGATCCGCGGCGCGGCCACCGGGCCGGCCGAGGCGCGCTCCAGCGCGTCCAGGTCGATCTCCATGGCGGAGGTCCGGGGCGGCAGGCCCAGCGTCTTCAGCGCGCCGGGGTGCAGCTCTCCGGCGTGGCCGATGACGCGTTCCTCGCCGCCCTCCACCACGACCAGTTCGGCGCAGCGGCCCGGGTGCCAGGGCTCGTACTGGCCCTTGCGGACGATCAGCTCGGTCCCGGCCTCACGGGCGAGGATCCGGGCCGCCTCGACGGCGTCGGCCCAGTCGGACGGCCGGCCCGTGCCCCACCAGCCGGCCTGCTCCCGGGCGCCCGCCAGGACGACCGCGGCGTGCTTCGGCTGCTCGGGGAGCGCCGCCTGCAGGTCCGCGAGCTCCTCGCCGGTGGGACGGCGGTGCACCGGCGGCGTGCCGGGGACGGAGCGCTCGGCCTTCGGGTGGAAGACCAGACCCGTCTCGAAGAGCGCCAGATCGTGCGAGCCGCGGCCGTCGTTGCGCCGCAGCGCGCCGAGCAGGCCCGGCAGCAGCGTGGTGCGCAGCGCCGGCTCCTCGTCGGAGAGCGGGTTGACGAGGGTGACCAGGGTGCGCCGCGGGTCGTCCGCGGGCACGCCGAGCTGGTCGAGGACCTGGGTACCGAGGAACGGGTAGTTCGGCGCCTCGACGTAGCCGGCGGCGGCCAGCGCGCGCCCGACGCGGCGGTGCAGCCGCTGGCGCGGGGTGAGTCCGCGTCCGGCCGGGGGCCGCGGCAGCGTGGAGGGCAGGTTCTCGTAGCCCTCGAGCCGGATGACCTCCTCGGCGAGGTCGTTGGGGTCGGTCAGGTCGGGCCGCCAGGACGGCACGGTGACGACCAGCTCGTCCTGCCCGTAGACGTCGCAGCCGATCTCCTGCAGGCGGCGGACCACGGTCTCGCGGCCGTACGCCATGCCCGCCACCTTGTCGGGGTGGTCGGCGGGGATGGTGATGGTAGCCGGGGCGGAGGGCGCGACGACCTCGGTGACGCCCGCGTCGGCGCTGCCGCCGGCCAGGAGGACCAGCAGGTCGACGGTGCGCTGCGCGGCGGCGGAGGCGGCCAGCGGGTCGACGCCGCGCTCGAAGCGGCGGGAGGCCTCGCTGGACAGCTTGTGCCGGCGCGCGGTGCGGGCGATGGCGATCGGGTCGAAGTGCGCGGCCTCGATCACCACCTCGGTGGTGTGGCTCTCGCGGCCGTCGCCGATCTCGGTGTTGGCGCCGCCCATGACGCCCGCGAGGCCGATGGGCCCGCGGTCGTCGACGATGACCAGGTCCTCGGCGTCGAGGGTGCGGGTCACGCCGTCGAGGGTGGTGAGCTTCTCGCCCTTCTCGGCGCGGCGCACGCCGATGGCGCCCTGGACCAGGGTGCGGTCGTAGGCGTGCAACGGCTGGCCGAGCTCCAGCATCACGTAGTTGGTGATGTCGACGGCCAGCGAGATCGGGCGCATGCCGGCCTTCTGGAGGCGGCGCTGCAGCCAGATCGGGGACCGGGTGCCCGGGGCGATGCCGGTGACGGTGCGGGCCGTGAACCGGTCGCAGCCGCGCGGGTCGGTGATCTGGACGGGGTAGCCGAACGCGTTGGGCGCGGGCACGTCCAGCAGCGCCGGGTCGCGCAGCGGCAGGCCGTAGGCGGTGGCGGCCTCGCGGGCCACGCCGCGCATCGACAGGCAGTAGCCCCGGTCAGGGGTGACGGCGATGTCGAGGACCTCGTCGACCAGCTCGAGCAGCTCGATGGCGTCGGTGCCGACCTCGTGCTCCGGCGGCAGGACGATGATGCCCTTGGTGCCGTCGTCGCCCATGCCCAGCTCGTCGCTGGAGCAGATCATGCCGTGGGAGGTCTTGCCGTACGTCTTGCGGGCGGCGATGTGGAAGCCGCCGGGCAGCGTGGCGCCGGGGAGGACCACGACGACCTTGTCGCCGACGGAGAAGTTCCGGGCGCCGCAGACGATCTCCTGGGGCTCACCGGTGCCGTTGGCCTGGCCGACGTCGACGGTGCAGAAGCGGATCGGCTTCTTGAAGCCCTCCAGCTCCTCGATGGTCAGCACCTGGCCGACGACCAGGGGGCCCTTGAGGTCGGCGCCGAGCTGCTCGACGGTCTCGACCTCCAGACCGGCCGAAATGAGCTTGGCCTGGACGTCGCGCCCGGTCTGAGTCGCCGGCAGGTCGACGTACTCCCGCAGCCAAGAAAGCGGGACCCGCATCAGATCTCCATCCCGAACGGCCGGGTGAACCGGACGTCACCCTCGACCATGTCTCGCATGTCTTCGACGTTGTGGCGGAACATCAGCATCCGCTCGATGCCGAACCCGAAGGCGAAGCCGCTGTACTTCTCCGGGTCGACGCCGCAGGAGATGAGGACCCGCGGGTTGACCATGCCGCAGCCGCCGAGCTCGATCCAGCCCTCGCTGGAGCAGGTGCGACAGGGGCGGTCGGGGTTGCCGACGGACTCGCCCTTGCAGACGTAGCAGAGCATGTCCATCTCGGCGGAGGGCTCGGTGAACGGGAAGAAGTTCGGCCGCAGCCGGGTCTTCATGTCCGCGCCGAACAGCGCCTGCACCATGTGGTCCAGGGTGCCCTTGAGGTCCGCCATGGTCAGGCCCTCGTCGACGGCGAGGAGCTCGATCTGGTGGAAGACCGGGGTGTGGGTGGCGTCCAGCTCGTCGGTCCGGTAGACGCGGCCCGGGCAGACCACGTAGACCGGCGGCTCGCGGTCGAGCAGGGCGCGCGCCTGCACCGGGGAGGTGTGGGTGCGCAGCACGACGCCGGACTCGCCCTCGGCGCCTCCGGTGCCCTCGGGGCCGTGGACGAAGAAGGTGTCCTGCATCTGCCGGGCCGGGTGGTCCGGGCCGAAGTTCAGGGCGTCGAAGTTGAACCACTCCGCCTCGACCTCGGGGCCCTCGGCGATCTCGTAGCCCATGGCCACGAAGACGTCCGCGACGCGCTCCATCATGGTGGTGAGCGGGTGGCGGGCGCCGGCCGGGACGCGGTCGTGGGGGAGGGTGACGTCCACCGACTCCTCGACCAGGACACGGGCGTCGCGCTCGGCCTCCAGTTCCGCCTGGCGGGTGGCGAGCGCCTTGTTGACGGCGCCGCGGGCCTGGCCCACGCGCTTGCCCGCCTCGGCCTTGGCCTGCGGCGGCAGGGCGCCGATCTCGCGGTTGGCGAGAGCCAGCGGCGACGTACCGCCGGCGTGGGCGGTCTTCGCCTCCTGGAGGGCTTCGAGCGAGTCGGCGGCGGCGAAGGCGGCGAGCGCCTCGTCCCGCATGCGCTCGATGTTTTCCGGTTTCAACGCCTCGACCTCGACCGGGTCGTACGACTTATTCGGTGCCGACATCTCTTCCCGTGCTCTTCCGATTGGCTGGCTGGAGTGGCCCCGCTTGGACGGCTGTCCCGGCCGCCGTCCCGGTGGGGCGGCGTGTCCCGGCGGCCGTGTCCCAGAAGGCGGGGACACCAAGGTGCCAAGGGCCGAGTCTAACGGGGCGGGTATGTGCGGATGCGCCCGTGGGCCGCGGTCCGGCGCCCGGATCTCCGGAGGAGGTCCCTCAGAGGAGGTGCGCCGGGGTGCCCACGGGCAGGGTAAATCGGAACTGGGCGCCGCCCGAGGCGGCCCGCCCGACCGTGATGACGCCGGAGTGGGCTTCGACGATGCCCTTGACGATGTAGAGCCCCAGGCCGGTGCCGCCGCGCTTGCTGCCCCGCCAGAAGCGGGTGAAGACGCGGTTCATGGACTCCTCCGGGATGCCGGGGCCCTCGTCGCTCACGGTGACCGACGTGGCGGCCTCCACCCCCTCGCGGGGCGAGGCCTGGGCCGTGATCTCGATGGTGACAGTCCCGCCGCCGTGGCGCACGGCGTTTTCCAGCAGGTTGCCGAGCACCTGGTCGACCTTGTCGGGGTCGGCCCACAGATCGGGCAGCGGCCGCTCGACGTCCAGCCGGAACCGGTCGGGGCTCTGACCGGCCGCGACGTACGCCTGGATGTGGCGGTCCACGGCGGCGGCGATGTCGACGGGCTGGCGGCGCAGCTCCAGGCGGCCGGAGTCGATGCGGGAGATGTCGAGGAGCTCGGCGATCAGGCGGGTGACCCGGTCCGCGTCCGCGTCCACGGTCTCCAGCATCAGCCGCTTCTGGTCGTCGGTGAAGCGTTCCCACTTGGCGAGCAGGGTGGCCGTGAACCCCTTCACCGAGGTCAGCGGCGAGCGCAGTTCGTGGGCGACGGTGGCGATCAGCTCGGCGTGGCTGCGCTCGGTGCGGCGGCGGGCCTCGGTGTCGCGCAGGCACACCACCACCCGGCGCACCGGGCCGCCGGGGCGTTCGCGCACGTAGCGGGCGGAGACCAGGACCTCACGGCCGCCGGGCAGCAGCAGGTTGCGTTCCGGCTGGCGGGTGCGGGTGGCGAGGCCGCCGTAGGGGTCGGTGAGCCGCCACCAGCGGCGGCCGTCCAGGTCCTCCAGCGGCAGGGCGCGCTCCAGGGAGAGCCCGAGGGCCTCCTGGGCGGGGGTGGCGGTGATGCGTTCGGCGGCGGCGTTGAAGCAGACCACCCGGCCGCGTTCGTCGGCGACGACCAGGCCGTCCGGCAGGTCGTCGGGGCGCACGGCGCCGTCCGGCGGCAGGACGTCGGGGGCGGCCATCGGAGGGCCGGGCGCGTTGCCGCGCGGGCGCGGCGCGCCCGGCGCCGTGCCGGACGGCGTGCCCTTCGACGTACTGGTGCCGACGCTCATCCCCGTACCCGCCTCTGCCTGTTGGGAGGGCCCCCGAGGCAGTCACCCTACTAGCTGCCGGTGACGGAGCGGCACCCTCCGGCGGCGCGCTGTGCACGGGCGGAGGCGTAGAGGCACACGGCGGCGGCGGTGGCGAGGTTGAGGCTCTCGGCCCTGCCGTGGATCGGCACGCGCACCACGGCGTCGGCGAGTGCGCGGGTCTCCTCCGGCAGGCCCCACGCCTCGTTGCCGAAGACCCAGGCGGTGGGGCCGCCCATGGAACCGGTGTCCAGCTCGTGGTCCAGGTCGTGGGTGCCGGCGCCGTCGGCGGCGAGCACGGTGACCCCGGCCTCCTTGAGCCCGGCGACGGCCCGCTCGACGGGCACGCCGACCGCGACCGGCAGGTGGAAGTGGGAGCCGACGGAGGCGCGGACGGCCTTGGGGTTGTAGAGGTCCACGGACGCGTCGGTGAGCACCACGGCCTCGGCGCCGGCCGCGTCGGCGCAGCGCAGCACGGTACCGGCGTTGCCGGGGTCGCGGACGTTGGCGAGCACGGCGACCAGCTTGGGCCGGGAGCGGAGGATCTCCTCGAACGGCGTGTCCAGGAAGCGGCAGACGCCGACCAGGCCCTGCGGGGTGACCGTGGTGGAGATGTCGGCGATCACCTGCTCGTCCGCCAGGTGCACGCGGGCGCCGGCCGCGCGGGCGTCGCCGACGATGTCGGGGTAGCGGTCGGCGGCCTCGGGCGTGGCGAACAGCTCGGTGAGGGTGGGCGTGCCGCCGGTTCCGCCGGATCCGCCGGGTCCCCGGTGGGCCGCGGCCTCGCGGACCGCCTGCGGGCCCTCGGCGAGGAAGAGCCGCTCCTTGCTCCGGAAGTTCCGCTTCGCCAGCCGTCGGGCGGCGCCGACGCGAGGGGAACGCGGGGAGATCAGCTCGGGGGCTGCGGAGGGCATGGACTCACCTTCGGTGGGGGCGGGCGGCGGAACTCGGGCATCGGTCGGAAGGCGCCCTCGCGGGGAGGGAGCCGCGTGCGCCGACACGGGTCGGACACGGAACCCCACCCACGCGAGCCACGGGCACCGGTACACGGCGCCCGCACACGGCCTCCGTACAGGGCGCCGGTACACGGGGCCCGTACACGGCCTCCGTACAGGGCGCCCGCGCACAGGATCCCTGCAGGGCGACCGTGCGCGGGGTCCGTGCGCGGCACCCGTGCAGGGCGTCCGTGCGCGGGGTCCGTATAGGACGTCCGTGCGCGGCGACCGTGCAGGGCGACCGTGCGCGGCACCCGTGCAGGGCGACCGTGCGCGGCATCCGTACAGGACGTCCGTGCGCGGCATCCTGTACAGGGCACCCGCGCACAGGATCCCTGCAGGGCGACCGCGCACGGCACCCGTACAGGGCGACCGTGCGCGGCATCCGTACAGGACGTCCGTGCGCGGCATCCGTGCACGGCACCCGTGCGGGACGTCCGTGCGCGGGCGTCCTGCGGGCGGGGCGTCCGTGGAACGTGCGTCCCGTGGACGGGGGCGCCCGTGGAACGTGCGTCCCGTGGGCGGGCCGTCGGCCGCGGGCGTCCCAGGCGCGTGGCGTCCCGCGGTGCGGGCGTCGGCCGGAGGCGTCCCCGGCGCGGCACGCGGGGGTCGTGGGGCCGGGGCCCCACACACGTCCGGACCCGCAGGCCGTCAGGCCTGCGGGTCCGGGGTGTCACAGCCGGTGGTCACCGGCAGACGTCACGCGGCCTTCGGCGCGTTCACGTCCGCGGGGAGCGCCTTCTGCGCGACCTCGATCAGCGCCGCGAACGCGGTGGCGTCGTTGACGGCCAGCTCCGCGAGGATCTTGCGGTCCACCTCGACGTTGGCGGCCTTCAGACCCTGGATGAAGCGGTTGTAGGTCATGCCGTTGGCGCGGGCAGCGGCGTTGATGCGCTGGATCCACAGCTGACGGAAGTCGCCCTTGCGCTTCTTGCGGTCGTTGTAGTTGTAGACCAGCGAGTGGGTGACCTGCTCCTTGGCCTTGCGGTACAGGCGCGAACGCTGACCGCGGTAGCCGGAGGCCTGCTCGAGGATCGCCCGGCGCTTCTTGTGGGCGTTGACTGCCCGCTTGACGCGTGCCACTTTTTAACTCCTTGTAGCGGGGCCGTGGTGGATGCTCACACGGCCCGGAAACGACTGGGTCCCGGTCTGACTGACGTGACGGCGGCCGGGCCGCCGGGACGTCACTTGCCGAGAAGCTTCTTGATCTTCTTGGCGTCGCCCGGGGCCATCTCGGCGTTGCCGGTGAGGCGACGCGTCAGACGGGACGACTTGTGCTCGAGCAGGTGGCGCTTGCCGGCGCGCTCGCGGAGCACCTTGCCGGAGCCGGTGATCTTGAAGCGCTTGCTGGCACCGCTGTGCGACTTGTTCTTCGGCATAGCGCCGTTCTCTCCTCGTCGGTGGCGCTCCGGTGCCCGGTTCGGCTGCCTCTCGGCGGCCAGGCCGGGCACCTGTGGAGCGTCGCTGTTTTTCGGTGGACACACCCTGGGGCCTGATCGAAGGATCGGGCGCCCGGGATGATCAGGCGTCGGACGAAGCCTCGGCCTGGCCGTCGGCGGGGGCCTCGGCGGCGTTCTGCGACTTGCCGGGGTTGGCCTTCGCATCCGCCTTGCGGGCCGCCTGGGCCTCGCGGGCCTCGGCCATCGCCTCGGTCTTCTTCTTGTGCGGACCGAGGACCATGATCATGTTGCGGCCGTCCTGCTTCGGGTTCGACTCGACGAACCCGAGGTCGGCCACATCCTCCGCGAGACGCTGCAGCAGTCGGTAGCCCAGTTCGGGGCGGGACTGCTCACGACCGCGGAACATGATCGTGATCTTGACCTTGTCGCCCTGCTTGAGGAACCGGACGACGTGACCCTTCTTGGTGTCGTAGTCGTGCGGGTCGATCTTCGGCCGGAGCTTCATCTCCTTGATGACCGTGTGCGCCTGGTTCTTGCGCGCCTCACGGGCCTTCATGGCCGACTCGTACTTGAACTTCCCGTAGTCCATGAGCTTGCACACGGGCGGACGGGCGTTCGCCGCGACCTCGACCAGGTCCAGGTCGTACTCCTGCGCAAGCTCCAGGGCCTTGGCAAGCGGGACAATCCCGACCTGCTCGCCGCTGGGACCGACAAGTCGCACCTCGGGAACGCGAATCCGGTCGTTGATGCGGGGCTCGGCGCTGATGGATCCTCCTCGGTAGCACCACGCGGCAGCCTGGCATGACAGCCGCGGACGTCTATGTCTTCGTCGGACCTAACCGCGCCGGGACAAGAAAAATGCCCCGCACGGTCTCACAGGCGGGGCTCCTCGAACTGCTACCGGAGCACCGCCGCGAGCGTCGCGGGGCGCGCATTCGGCGAACGACGTCCTGGAACGGACGGCCTTCGCTGACCGGTGACCCGCCGCCCGGAGGGCAGCCAGGTGGGAGTTCGAAGGACTCCACTTGTGGGCCGGTTCCGCGGTCCCGAAAAGTTTCGCGACGCACGTGTCCGGCCGGTCGTCACACTAGGTTAGCAGCTCCGGGAGTGGTGCGCTAACCGGTGCCCGCCGGGGTCCGGCGCCCCGGCTCCCGGCCGCGAGGGGCGCGGGGCCTGCGCCTATCGTGTCATCCATGAGTGAGACCTCCCCCTCGGGCGCGCACGAGCACGCCGAACACGCCGACACCGCCGCGACGCCCGACTTCGACGCCATGACCCGCGACATCGCGGAGGTTCCGGCCGTCGAGGTCATCGTGACGGTCGCCGTCAACCTGATGAGCGCCGCCGCGGTCAACCTCGGCCTCACCGAGGAGGGTGACCGGTACAAGGACCTCGACGAGGCCCGCAAGCTGATCCACGCGCTGGCCGGCCTGCTCGACGCGAGCGCCACCGAGATCAGCTCCTTCCACGCCGCCCCGCTGAAGGACGGCCTGAAGTCGCTGCAGCTCGCCTTCCGCGAGGCCTCGGCCGTCCCGGACGAGCCGGGACAGGGCCCGGGCGAGAAGTACACGGGCCCCGTCTGGGGCTGACGGCCCCGTACTCGATGTAGATGTCCTGGGCGACCTGGAAGTGGTCGGGGGTCTAGCGCACGTAGAGGGGCTCGCCCGGCAGCGGGGTCCCGGCCGGCACCACCGCCAGGTCGAGACCGCGCAGCAGGCGGGCCCTCAGCGTTTCGTCGGCGGCGAGCCGCCCGGCGACGGACCGGACCACCGCGGCCGCGGCCTCCGGGTCGTCGAGGACCAGCGCCAGCATCCCGTCCCGCTCCCCCGGCAACAGGTACGCCCGGCCGACGGCGGGCTCGGCCGCCACGGTCGCGCGCACCGCGGCGGCGACGGCGGGGTCGGCCAGCGGGTCCACCGAGGTCCGGCCCTCGGCCAGCGCCAGCAGCGCGGGACGGTTGAGCTCGTAGGGCACCGGACCGGCGAGGTCCAGGACGACCGTGTCCGCCTTCTCGTGCGCGGCGGCCTGGAGGGCCTGGTGCAGCGGGACGGCGACGGGCCGGGCCTCCGGGTCCCAGAGGGCGAGCGCCTCGGTGGAGGTGAAGGCGGGCAGCGCGGTGCGGTGGCCGGCCTTCAGGGTCGGCACGGCCATGTCGCTGGTCTTCTCCCGGCGCAGACCGTTCTCGTCCTCCTCCACCTCGCCGAGGACGGCGACGACGGGGACGAGGAGGCGGGCGTCCTTCAGGGCCTCCAGCACGGGGCCGTGGGCGGCGCGGTCCTCGGACCACGCCCGAAGCGCGGCGGCGAGGCGCGGATCCGCGGACCCGTCGTCGTCCGCGAACCCGGGATCGGGGATGTTCTTCTTCACGCCCCGACCCTATCCCCGCGCTCCGCACGGCCGGGCGGGGCCTACGGCCCTCAGGCGCGGGCCGTAGGCCCCGCGCGGCCCGAGCGCGGGGCGCGTCCGCCCGCCGCGGCTCGCGTGACGGCGGGGTCAGGTGCCGCGGCGGCCGCGGGCGAGGGCCGTCGCGCCGAGGAGGAGGACCACGCCGGCCCCCGCCGCGGGGTACGCCCACCCCGGCGCGCCGGGGTCCCCGGCCGCGTCCCCGGGCCCGTCCCCGAAGTACCGCTCGCGGTAGGGGTGCGCCGCCACCCGCCGCTCCTCCGGTCCCGCCTTCTCCGCCGCCGCCAGCGCGGCAACCGGGTCGAGCAGCCCGTGCCCCCGGGAGTCGTCCCGTCCGCCGTCGGGCGTGTCCCGGGCCGTGTCCTCGAGCAGCCGCTTCACCTGGGCCGGCGACAGGTCCGGGTGCGCGGACTTCAGGAGCGCCGCCGCGCCGGACACCCATGCCGCCGCCGCGCTGGTGCCCCAGCCTTCGTAGTACTGCCCGTCCGGGTCGGCCGTGACCACGTCCACGCCCGGCGCGCTGACCGTGGCGTACCAGCGCCGCGTGGAGAAGTCGGCCCGCTTCCCGTCCTGGTCGACCGCCGTCACCGCGATGACCCCGGGGTACGCCGCCGGGTAGGACACCCGGTTGCCGGACTCGCCGCCGTTGCCGGCCGAGGCCACCACCACGACCCCCTTGGCCAGGGCGTACTGCACCGCCTCGTCCTGCTCCCGCTCGGGGTGCGCGGACCGGGAGTCGTCGCCCAGCGAGAGGTTGATGACGTCCGCGCCGTGGTCGACGGCCCAGCGGATGCCCTCGGCGAGCGCGTCGGCGCGGGTGCGTCGGGCCTTGGCGAGCTGCGGGTCGTCCTCCTCGAGGATCACCCGCACCGGGAGGATCCGGGCCTCGGGCGCCAGCCCCATGACGCCGTCCCCGTCGTTCCAGCCGTGGCCGTGACCGGCGATGATGCCGGCCATGGCGGTGCCGTGCCCGGCCCAGGCGTCGTCGCCCGGTCCGGCGCCGAAGCCGACCAGGTCCTTGCCCCGCAGGACGTTGCCCGCGAGATCGGGGTGGTCCGGGTCGACGCCGGTGTCGAGCACCGCGACGGTGACGCCCTCGCCGCGCGTGGTCCGCCAGGCCTGTTCCGCGCGCAGCTCCCGCAGGGCCCACTGCCCGTCCCGGATCAGGTCGGCGTGCGCCACGGGGAGGGGCAGCAGCACCAGGGTCGCGCCCAGCACGGCGGCCAGCGCGGCCCCCCGGCGGCGGCCCCGGCGCACCGGGCGGCGGGCGGGGGCGTCGGCGGTGTCGGCAGTGTCGGCGGTGTCGCTCACGAGGGGGTCTCCCGGTAGGGGGCGACGGTCCTGCGCACGTCCTCGGCGAACAGGCCGGCCAGCCGGCCGGCGTCGTGACCGAGTCCGGCCTGGGCGGGGGCCGCGTTGGTGGAGCCCTGGAGGGCCTCCGGCGCGGGCACCGGCTTCTCCACCGGCCGTCCGTCCGCCCAGCCGGAGACGGCGTAGACGATCACGGGGGCCTCGGTCAGCACGTCCAGCGCCCAGGACGCGCGCTGACCGTCGCCGAACCCCTCGGCGGGGGTGCCCTCGGCCGCGTACGGGCGGGGCAGCCGGTCGGCGCCGACGTCCAGCCCGTCCTCCCGCACCCGGGTGCGCAGGGCCCGCATCTCGTCGGCGTCGCCCTCGGTGAAGAGCAGGCCGACGGTGACCAGGTGGCTGCCGGTGGCGTCGGTGTAGGTGGCGCGGAGCAGGCGTTCGCAGCCGACGGCGGCGAGGGTCTTGTGCAGCGCGGGGTCGAAGGCGTCGGAGCACCCGCTGTCGGGGGCGACCGCGACGCGGTTCCAGGTGCGGTCCGCGCCGCCGGGGCCCAGGTCCCGGCCCTTGACGGTGGGCGGGAAGAGCTCGTCGACCGGGGTGGTGCGCCACAGGGAGCGGGCCTCGGCGTAGGCGTCGCCTCCGCCCTCCCCGCCGCCGGTGACCGCGGCGGTGGTGCCGGCGGCCAGCAGTCCGGTGCCGAGCAGTCCGCAGGCCAGCGCCGCCCCCAGCCGCCCCCGTCCCCGCGGACGGAGGGGCGCGGCGGGCGCGGATGCCGGCGTCACCGTCGCGGAGGTCCCGGCCACGGGCGGCCCCCACGGCGGCGGCACGGCCGCGCGCTCGCCGGACGGGGCGCCCGACGGGGCGGCGGAAGCCGGAGACACCGGGGCGGCGGAAGCGGGCGGCCTCGGGGCGGCAGAAGCGGGCGGCCTCGGGGCGGCGGGACCGGACGGGACCGGACGCAGCCGGACGGTGGTCTCCTGGGCCGTCGGCCGGGAGCCCACGGCGGGCGGCGCGTCGGGGAAGCGCGCGGACGCGGCGGGTGGCGGCGGCGTCCGGTCGCGGGCCTGGTCCGCGCTCTCGCGGCGGTGCGGGGGAACGGTCATGGGAGAGGGTGGGGGATCGTGCGGCGGCCGGGCCGGGGGGAACGGACGGCGCGCTTCCGTGCTCATCTCCACCCCCGCCTCCGTGCCTGGTGTGCGCGTCACTCTACGGCCAGACGCGCCCGGTCGGGGAACCGGTTCTCGGCGTCGCGGCATCTGCCCGGATCGTCCCCCTACCCTGGCGTGCCCATGCCTGGCAGTCTGCGTTCATGACAGCCCGAGCCACCGATCGCACCCGGTACGACCGGGCCACCGCACACCTCGACGCCCCTCTGGCCGTGGTCGATGTGGAGGCCTTCGACGCCAACGCCGACGACCTGGTCCGCCGGGCGGGCGGCAAGCCGGTCCGGGTGGCCAGCAAGTCGGTGCGCTGCCGCGCCCTGCTCGAACGCGTGCTGGCCCGCCCGGGGTTCGCCGGGATCATGTCCTTCACACTGCCCGAGTCGCTGTGGCTGGCCCGGGCGGGCTTCGAGGACGTGCTGTGCGCCTATCCGTCCGCGGACAGCTCCGCCTTCGCCGAGCTCTGCTCCGACCCCAAGCTGGCCGCCGCGGTGACGGTGATGGTGGACGACCCGGCGCAGCTGCGGCTGATCGACGAGGCGCGGGGCGGCGGCGGGGAGACGGTCCGGGTCTGCCTCGAACTGGACACCTCGCTGCGGCTGCTGGGCGGACGGGTCCGGGTGGGCGCCCGGCGCTCGCCGCTGCACGCCCCGGAGCGACTGGCGGAGCTGGCGCGGGCGGTGGCCGGGCGGCCGGGCTTCCGGCTGGTGGGCCTGATGGCGTACGAGGGCCATGTCGCCGGGGTGGGGGACGCGGTGGCGGGGAAGCCGCTGAAGTCCCGCGCGGTGCGGCTGATGCAGGCGGCGGCGCGGCGTGAGCTGGCGGCGCGCCGGGCGGCGGCGGTCCGCGCGGTGCGGGAGGCCGCGCCGCACCTGGAGTTCGTCAACGGCGGCGGCACCGGGAGCGTGCAGCACACGGCGGCGGAGGAGGCGGTCACGGAGATCGCCGCCGGTTCGGGCCTGTTCGCGCCGCGGCTGTTCGACGACTACACGTCCTTCCGGGCCCGCCCCGCCGCCCTGTTCGCCCAGCCGGTGGTCCGGCGTCCCGGTGTGGGCGTGGTGACGGTCCTGGGCGGCGGCTACCCGGCCTCCGGCGCCCCCGGCCGGGACCGGCTCCCGCAGCCGTACCTGCCGGAGGGGCTGCGGTACGACCCGATGGAGGGCGCCGGGGAGGTGCAGACGCCGCTGATGGGGCCGGCGGCGGACGACCTGCTCGTGGGCGACCGGGTGTGGTTCCGCCACGCCAAGGCGGGCGAGCTGTGCGAACGCTTCGCCGCGCTCCACCTGGTCGAGGGCGACCGGGTCGTCCGCACGGTGCCGACCTACCGGGGCGAGGGCATGACCTTCCTGTGAGCCGCGGGCCCGGGCGCTCCCAACGCCTGGGCGCTCCCTACGCCCGGGCGGTCCCAACGCCCGGGCGGTCCTACAGCGGCTGGTCGGGGATCACCGTGCCGTCGTCCCGGCGGACCGGCGCGCCGGTGCCGTCGGGGCGGGTGAAGGCGGTGGTCGAGCACGGGTGGTGGCCGCGCTCCGCGGGGAGCGGCTCGATGAACATCGGCTGGACCAGCCACCGGCCGTCGGCGTTGTCGCGGGCCCGGCAGAGGATCTCCGGCTTCCGCCGGTCCAGCACCACCCGCAGTCCGGTGGCGTCGCCGACGAAGGTGACGTCGGTGTCCGCGTCCCCGGCGCCCAGCAGGGGCCGTCGCGCGGGCTGCTGCCGCTGCCAGGCGGCGGCGCCGCGGACCCCGTAGATCGTCTCGTTGACCCAGCAGCGCTTGCCGTCGACGTAGGGGATGGCCTCGCCCCTGTTGGCGCCCACCGCCCCGCAGCCCTCGGCCTCCATGGTGATCCGGCCCCGGGCGTCGGTGACGGGGCGGATGGCGACGGTGTGCGCGGCGTCCACCCCGACCGGCCGCGCCCAGACCTCGGTGACGGGTTCGAACCCGGCGGAGACCACGTACACCGCGAACCCGGCCCGCTGCAGCGCCCGGATCAGCTCCCGCTGCTGTTCGTAGGGGCGGACCCAGCCCGGCACGGACCGGGTGCCCAGCCGGACGGTGGACCCGACCGGCGCGGCCAGCGCCTCCTTGCGCGCGGCGGAGGCGATCTCGCGGACCTCCTGCGGGGTGAGTCCGGCGAACAGCCGGGGCACCCAGGCGTACTGCGGCACGGTGCGGCGGTGGTTCCAGTTCCCGGCGAAGGCGGGTGCGCCGGCGGCGGTGCGGGCGGTCTCGCGGATCAGCGAGATCTCGTCGGCACAGGCCGGCATCGCGGAGGTCGGCATGGCCCCGCCCGCCGGCTTGCGCCCGCAGGCGGTGCGCAGGGCGGTCTCGGCAGCGGGGGTGAGCCAGGGGCTGGTGTCGGACCAGTCGGCGGGGCGCCGCAGCCGGTCGTGGCGCAGTGCCCACGACAGGGTGGCGTCGGTGACGTCGTTCTTGACGACGGTGTTGTCCCAGTCGAAGACCGCGACCGGCGGCGCGCCCCGCCGGCCGGTGGCGCACGGGCCGCGGGTGTCGATCAGCCGCTGCAGCCGCTCCCGGTTGTCACCGCTCCACTCCCCCGTGAGCCGGGGGCAGCGGGTCTCCCGGTCGGCCCCGACGGCCGAGGCGGCTGAAGCGGCTGAAGCGGCCGGGGCGGCCGAGGACGGAACCGCCGCGGCCACCAGCGTGGTGGCCGCGGCGAGGGTCCGGGCGGCCCGGAGGAGCAGGCGGCGGTACGTCAGGTGTCCCATATGCCCGGGACCGTACACCTGTGTCCGCTACAGGGGCGTGACGTACGCGCCCGAGATGCCGCCGTCCACCAGGAAGTCGGTGGCGTTGACGAAGGAGGAGTCGTCGCTGGCGAGGAAGGCCACCGCGGCGGCGATCTCCTCGGCCTCGGCGAACCGGCCCACCGGGATGTGCACCAGCCGGCGCGCGGCGCGCTCCGGGTCCTTGGCGAACAACTCCCGCAGCAGGGGGGTGTTGACGGGCCCGGGGCAGAGGGCGTTGACCCGGATGCCCTCCCGGGCGAACTGCACGCCGAGTTCGCGGGACATGGCCAGCACGCCGCCCTTGGAGGCGGTGTAGGAGATCTGCGAGGTGGCCGCGCCCATCCGGGCGACGAAGGACGCGGTGTTGATGATGGAGCCCCGGCCCTGCCGCCGCATGTAGGGGATGGCGGCCTTGCAGCACAGGTAGACCGAGGTCAGGTTGACCTCCTGGACCCGCTTCCAGGCCTCCAGGCCGGTGTCCAGGATGGAGTCGTCGTCGGGCGGGGAGATGCCGGCGTTGTTGAAGGCGATGTCGACCGAGCCGTAGGTCTCGTACGCGGTGCGGAACAGCGCCTCGACCTGTTCGGGGTCGGTGACGTCGACCTGGACGAAGGTGCCGCCGACCTCGTCGGCGGCGGCCTTGCCGGTGGTCTCGTCGACGTCGCCGCAGACGACGTGCGCGCCCTCGGCGGCGAGCCGTCGCACGGTGGCCAGTCCGATGCCGCTGCCGGCGCCGGTGACGACGGCGGTACGGCCGACGAGGCGGCGGCAGACGGCTTCCCGGCCGGTGCCGGTCTGGCTGGTGTCGGTCATCGGTCGGTGCCCTCCGTGCTGATGAAGACGTTCTTGGTCTCGGTGAAGGCGGCCAGGGCGTCCGGGCCGAGTTCGCGGCCGATGCCGGACGCGCCGAAGCCACCGAAGGGGGTCCAGTAGCGGACGCTGGAGTGGGAGTTGACCGACAGGTTTCCGGCCCGTACGGCGCGGGAGACCCGCAGGGCGCGGCCCACGTCACGGGTCCACAGCGAGCCGGAGAGGCCGTACTCGGTGCCGTTGGCGAGCCGGACGGCGTCCGCCTCGTCCTCGAAGGGCAGCACCACGGCGACCGGCCCGAAGATCTCCTCGCACGCCGCGGGGGCCTCCGGGGAGAGTCCGGTGAGCACGGTCGGCGGGAACCAGAAGCCGGGTCCCTCGGGCGCCTTGCCGCGGATGGCGGGCGTGGCGCCGTCGCCGTGGGCGCCCTCCACGTAGGCGCCGACCCGCTCGAGCTGGGCGCGGGAGATCAGCGGGCCCATCTGGGTCCGCTCGTCGGCCGGGTCCCCCACCCGCACCGACTCGACGGCGGGTTCCAGCAGTTCCAGGAACCGGTCGTACACCGGCCGCTGCACCAGGATGCGGGTGCGGGCGCAGCAGTCCTGGCCGGCGTTGTCGAGGAAGGCCATGGGGGCGGCGGCAGCGGCGGCCTCCAGGTCGGCGTCGGCGAAGACGATGTTGGGGCTCTTGCCGCCGAGTTCCAGGGTGATCCGCTTGACCTGCTCGGAGCAGAGCGCCATCACCCGCCGGCCGACCCGGGACGACCCGGTGAAGACGATCTTGGCGACGCCGGGGTGCCGCACCAGCGCCTCGCCCGCGACGTCACCGCGTCCGGGGAGCACCTGCAGCAGGTCCTCGGGCAGCCCCGCCTCCAGGGCGAGTTCGGCCAGGCGCAGGGCGGTGAGCGGGGTGGTCTCGGCGGGCTTGAGGACGACCGCGTTGCCCGCGGCCAGGGCGGGGGCGAAGCCCCAGGCGGCGATGGGCATCGGGAAGTTCCACGGCACGATCACGCCGATGACGCCGAGCGGTTCCAGGAAGGTGACGTCGATGCCGCCGGCCACCGGGATCTGGCGGCCGGTGAGCCGTTCCACGCCGCCTGCCGCGTAGTCCAGCAGGTCACGGACGTTGCCGGCCTCCCAGCGGGCGTTGCCGACGGTGTGTCCGGCCTCCCGGACCTCCAACTGGGCCAGTTCTTCGAGGTGTCCGTCGACGACGGCCGCGAAGCGGCGGAGCAGCCGGGCCCGTTCGCCCGGGGCGAGCGCCGCCCAGCCGGTCTGGGCGCGGGCGGCCCGTCGCACGGCGTCGTCGACGTCCGCGGCGGTGGCGCCGGGGACGGAGGCGATGGTCTCCCCGGTGGAGGGGTCGAGCACGTCGAGGCTGGCGGATTCGGTCATGCGCGGCCTCACAGTCGTTCGAAGGAGCGGCGCAGCTCCCAGTCGGTGACGGCGGCGTCGAAGGCGGCGACCTCGACGCGGGCCATGTTCAGGTAGTGGTCGACCACCTCGTCGCCGAAGGCGGCGCGGGCGAGGTCGCTGTGCTCCCAGAGGTCGGCCGCGTCCCGCAGGGTGCCGGGCACCCGCGGGTATCCGGCGGCGTAGGCGTTGCCCGGGCAGGCCTCGGGGAGTTCCAGCTTGCGTTCGATGCCGTGCAGTCCGGCCGCGACCATCCCGGCCAGCGCCAGGTAGGGGTTGACGTCGCCGCCGGGCAGCCGGTTCTCGAACCGCAGCGACTGCCCGTGTCCGACGACGCGGAGCGCGCAGGTGCGGTTGTCCTGGCCCCAGGCGACGGCGGTGGGCGCGAAGGAGCCGGGCTGGAACCGCTTGTAGGAGTTGATGTTGGGCGCGTACAGCAGCGTGAACTCCCGCAGCGCGGCGAGCTGTCCGGCCAGGAAGTGCCGCATGGTGTCGGACATGCCGTGCTCGCCGTCGCCGGACATGACGCTGCGTCCGTCACCGTCCCAGAGCGACAGGTGCACGTGGCAGGAGTTGCCCTCGCGCTCGTTGTACTTGGCCATGAAGGTGAGCGAGACGCCTTCCTGGGAGGCGATCTCCTTGGCACCGGTCTTGTAGAGGGCGTGCTGGTCGCAGGTGGTCAGCGCCTCGTCGTAGCGGAACGCGATCTCGTGCTGGCCCGGGTTGCACTCCCCCTTGGCCGACTCCACGGTCATCCCGGCGGCGCCCATCTCGTTGCGGATGCGGCGCAGCAGGGGTTCCATCCGGCCGGTGCCGAGGACCGAGTAGTCGACGTTGTACTGGTTGGCCGGGGTGAGGCCGCGGTAACCGGCGTCCCAGGCCTGCTCGTAGGTGTCCTTGAAGACGATGAACTCCAGCTCGGTGCCCGCCCGGGCAGTGAGCCCGTGGGCGGCCAGCCGGTCGAGCTGGCGGCGCAGGATCTGGCGGGGCGCGGCGGCCACCGGGCTGCCGTCGGCCCAGGCGAGGTCGGCGGTGAGCAGGGCGGTGCCGGGGTGCCAGGGGATCCGGCGCAGGGTGCTGACGTCGGGGTACATGGCGAAGTCGCCGTAGCCGTGGTCCCAGGAGGACATGGCGTATCCGTCGACGGTGTTCATCTCGGTGTCGACGGCGAGCAGGTAGTTGCAGCCCTCGGTGCCGTGGTCGAGCACCTCGTCGAGGAAGAACCGGGCGGCGAACCGCTTGCCCTGCAACCGCCCCTGCATGTCGGTGAAGGCGAGGACGACGGTGTCCATCTCCCCGGCCGTCACCAGGGCCTTGAGTTCGTCCACGCCGAGCGGGGGTGTGCGGTCGGCCACGGGATGGTCCTCCTTCAGGCTCACGCACAGGCCCTGCGGCCTGCCGCGATGCCTAACGTAGGGCGTGCGGACTCGGCGAGGGAAGGGGGCGCGGCGGTCTCCTGGGGCCGGTGCGTCCGGCGTGACCGGTGGCGTTCCGGTTGAAAAGGCGGGCCGGAACGATCAGGGTGTGCGGCAGGACCGGCCTCGGGGGCGTCACGCGGCCGGAACGGCACCACCGGGGCCGCGCCGGCGGAACCAGGGAGAGAGGCAGCCTCATGTCCGAGCGTCCGCTGATCGGGCTCAGCACCTACCTGGAGGCGGGGGTGCGGTGGGGCTCCTGGGAGCTGGACGCGGCGCTGCTGCCGTCCGGCTACCACCGGCTGGTGCAGGGGGCGGGCGGGATCGCGCTGCTGCTGCCGCCGGACGCGCCCGAGCGGGCGGCGGAGGCGGTGGCGCGGCTGGACGGGCTGCTCGTCGCGGGCGGGCCGGACGTGGATCCCTCGCGCTACGGCGCCGAGCGGGACCCGCGCACCGGGCCGCCGGCGCCCGAGCGGGACGCGTGGGAGCTGGCGCTGATCCACGCGGCGCTCCGGGCGCGGGTGCCGCTGCTGGGGGTGTGCCGGGGGATGCAGTTGCTCAACGTCGCCCTCGGGGGCACGCTGACGCAGCACGTGGACGGCCACGCGGAGGCGCCGGGGGTGTTCGGGCGGCACGCGGTGATGCCGGTGGCCGGGACGCGGTACGCCGAGCTGGTGCCGGAGGTGACGTCGGTGTCGACCTACCACCACCAGGCGGTGGAGCGGCTGGGGGCGGGCCTGGTCGTCTCGGCGCGGGCGGTCTCCGACGGGACGGTCGAGGCGGTCGAACGCCCCGGCGCCGACTGGGTCCTGGGCGTCCAGTGGCACCCCGAGATGGGCACCGACCTCCGCCTGCTGCGCGCCCTGATCGACTCGGCGACACGGGTCCGCGCCTGAGCGGGGCCCGGGCCTGAGCGGATCCGGACGGCGCGGGGCCGGACGGCGCGGGGCCGGACGGCGCGGGGCCGGGCGGCGCGGGTCCGGGCCTGAGCGGGTCCGGGCGGTGCGGGGCCGGGCATCAACGGGGTCCGGGCCTAAGCGGGGCCGGGCGGCGCAGGGCCGGGCATCAACGGGGTCCGGGCCTAAGCGGGCACCGGGCGTGAGCGGGGTCCGCGCCTGAGCGGGGTCCGGGCCTGAGCGGGGTCCGGGCCTGAGCAGGTCCGGGCGGCGCGGTCCGGGCATCAGCGGGGTCCGGGCCTGAGCGGGGCCGAGCCAGAGCGGATCCGGACGGCGCGGGCCTGGGCGGCGCGGGTCCGGGCGTGAGCGGGGCCCGGGCCTGAACGGGTCCGGACGGCGTGGGTCAGGGCGTGGGCGGGGGCCTCAGACGCGGGTCAGGGAGAGCAGTTCCCTGGCCGGTCCCACCGGGCGGTGGCCGGCGGGCCAGACGGCGCGGAGGTCCCGGCGCAGGCGGACCTCGGGGTCGAGGGGCACCGGGACCAGGCGCCGCGCCGCGACCTCCTCGGCGACCGCCAGTTCGCTGACCACGGCCGGACCCGCGCCGCCGACCGCCGCCGACTTCACCGCCGTGGTGGAGGACAGCTCGATCAGCGGGCGGGACACGCCGCCCAGGGCGTCCTCCAGGACCTGCCGCGTCCCGGACCCCTCCTCCCGCAGGATCAGCGGCGTGCCGGCCAGCTCCTCCCCCGGCACGGGCCGCCGCCGCCGCGCCCAGGGGTGCCCGGGCGCGACGACCACCAGCAGCAGGTCGTGCGCGACCACCGCCGAGTCCAGCCCCTCCGGCACGGAGAGCCCTTCGACGAACCCGAGGTCCGCCTCGCCGGACCGCACGCGCCGCGCCACCTCCGCCGAGTTCCCGGCGTGCAGCGACACCGCCGTGCCGGGCCGCCGCTCGCTGAGCGCGATCAGCCAGCCCGGCAGCAGGTACTCGGCGATCGTCATGCTCGCCGCCACCCGCAGCCGCGAGTCGCGCCGGTCCTTCAGGGCCCGCGTGCCCGCGTCGAACGCCGCCGCGGCCTCCACGACCTTGCGGGCCCAGTCCGCGACCAGCTGCCCGGTGTCGGTGAGGCGCGACCCGCGCGGCGAGCGGTCGACCAGGGCCAGCCCCAGGTGGCGTTCCATGGACCGCACCCGGCTGCTGGCCGCCGGCTGCGAGATGCCCAGCTCCCGGGCGGCCCGGCCCAGGCTCCCCAGCCGCGCCACCGCCAGCAGCAGCTCCAGCGCCCCGAGGTCGGGCACCCGGTGGGCCAGCGACCCGGGGACGTCCGGTGCCGCGTGGCCGGCCCCGGAGGCCGGGGGCACGGTGGCGTGATGATCGTCGGAGCTGCTCATAACCTCAGCTTATGCCCCCATAGGGGCGAGGCCTCTTCCGGTCCGGACCGCCTCCGCGGACGATGGGGACATGATCCGCGCGGTACGTCATCTCGGCCCCAACTGGTACGCGTCCGTCATGGGAACCGCCGTGGTCGGCACGGCGGGAGCCGGTCTCCCGCTCGGCCCGTGGGTGCCGCGGACCCTGTGGACCGCCGTGTGGGCGCTCTCCGCGCTGATGCTGGCGGCCCTGCTGGCCGCCCGCGCGCTCCACTGGCGTCACCACCGCGACCAGGCCCGCCGTCACCTGCTGGACCCGGCCGTCGCCCCGTTCTACGGCTGCGCGGCAATGGCGCTGCTGGCGGTCGGCGGCGGCGCGCTCACGGTCGGGCGGGACTGGATCGGGCTGCCCGCCGCCGTCGCCCTGGACCTCACGCTGTTCACGGCCGGCACGGTGACCGGGTTGGTCGCCGCAGTCGCGGTCCCGTACCTGATGATCGTGCGTCACCGCCCGTCCGCGGCGGACGCGGCGCCCGCCTGGCTGCTGCCGCTGGTCGTGCCGATGGTCTCGGCCGCGCTCGGCCCGCAACTGGTCCCGCACCTGCCCGAGGGCGCCGCCCGGCAGACCCTGCTGGCCCTGTGCCTGGCGCTGTTCGGTCTCAGCCTGCTGGCGGTGCTGGTGGTACTGCCGGCCGTGGTCGCCCGCCTGCTCACCGCCGGGCCGCTGCCGCTCGCCCTCACCCCGACGCTGTTCCTGGTCCTCGGCCCGCTGGGCCAGTCGACCACCGCCGCGGGGAACTTCGCCGTGGCCGCCCCGGACGCCGTGCCGGGCCCGTTCGCCGAGGCGCTGCGGGCGGCTTCGGTGCTCTACGGCGTGCCGGTGACCGGCTTCGCCCTGCTCTGGCTGGCCCTCGCCACCGCGCTGCTGGTGCGGGCGGTGCGCGCCGGGATGGGCTTCGCGATGACCTGGTGGGCGTTCACCTTCCCGGTGGGCACCTGCGTCACCGGCGCGACGGCGCTCGGGCGGCAGACCGGGCTGGCGGTGTTCGACGCCCTCGCGGTGCTCCTCTTCGCGGCCCTGGTCACGGCCTGGGCCGCCGCGGCCTTCCACACGGCCCGGGGCCTGCTGCGGGGCCGGCTCCTCGCCGCTCCCGCGCCTCCCGTGTCTCCCCCGCCGCCCGCGCCGCCGGCCGAGCCCGCGCCCGCGGGCCAGGTCTCCTCGCCGGTGACGGTGTAGCGACCGCGCGGGAGCGGGGCGTCAGCGCGCCCGGTCCTGCGTGGCCTCGATGTGCTCGGCGACCGCGACCACCACCACCCGCGTCCCCGGCTCGGTGGCCCGCCAGCGGTGCCGGACGCCGCCGGTGAGGTACAGCGTGTCACCGCGCCCGAGCCGGTAGGCGCGGCCCTCGGCCTCGACCTCCACCGCCCCGTCGGCGACGTACATCAGCTCGTCGTTGCGGTGCTGGAACTCCCGCCCGGCGTCGTACTCCCCGCTGAACTCGGTGGCGTGCATCTGGTGGTGTCCGCGCACCAGGGTCCGGGTCCGCGCCTCTCCCCCGGCCGGCCCGAGGGTCTCGTCGCCGGTGTGCGGCCCGGCGGCGGACGCGCCGCCGCGGGAGTCGTCGCCGAAGCCCTCGCCCCGCACCACGTCCACGCTGCAGGCCGGGTCCGCCGCGGCCAGCAGCTCCACCGCCGTGGTGCGCAGCGCGTCGGCGACCTTCTCCAGGGACCGCGGGCTGGGCCGTGCCCGCTCGTTCTCGATCTGGCTGAGGAACGGGACGGACAGGCCGCTCCGCTCGGCCACCGCGGCGAGGGTGAGCTCCAGCGCGCGGCGGCGCCGCCGGACGGCCGCCCCCACCCGCAGGGGCTGTTCCTTGTGGTCGCCCATCGCTCCGGCTCCCTCCCTCGCTGTGTCGGCGCGCGCCGGGACGGCCCGCGCGTAACTCCATGGTGCGGTAAGTCCTTCTCCAGACTTCCTTGACCCCCGGCCCTCCGGCCAAACGGAACTCGACGAACCGTCACGTCCCGCGTCCGCCGCGCGACGGTCCGGAACGACGAACTCCCACCCCGGCCGCGAGGGCAACCGGGGTGGGAGCGTAGCACTACGTGGCCGTTCGAATCCTCCCTGTGCACGAGCTGCGCACGAGCTGCGCGCGAGGAGGGCGACCGGCCGGGAGCCGTCAGGTGCCGGAGGTCATCCGCTTCGGCACGTCGGGGTGTTCCTCGAGCCAGGCGGCGACGGCCTCGGGCTCCTTGCCCTGGCCCCTGCGGACGATCTCGGCCTCCAGGGAGGCCAGTTCCTTCTCGGTCATCCGGAAGCCCTTGATCCAGCCGGCGAGCCTCGGGTACTGCTCGGGGAAGTCCTTCGCGGCGATGGTGTGGATCTTGTTGCCCTCGCCCCAGGCCCCCTTCGGGTCCTTCAGCTTGGTGAGCTCGTACTCCTCGTAGGACCAGTGCGGGGACCACAGGGTGACCGCGACGGGCTTCTTCTCCGCGTACGCGCGCTTGAGTTCGGTAAGCATGGCCGGCGTGGAGCTGTCGACGACCTCGTACTCGTCCTCGAGCCCGTAGGCGGGCAGCACGTCCTTCTTCAGCAGGTTCATCTGGCCGGTGCCGGGCTCGATGCCGACGATCCTGCCCTCGAACTCGTCGGCGCGGCCCCGGAGATCCTCCATCGAGTCGATGCCCTTGACGTAGGAGGGCACCGCGATCTCCAGGGAGGTGGGTTCGTACCAGCTGCCGAGGTCGACGAGGTCGTCCTTGCTCTTCGCCCAGAAGTTGCCCTGGGCGTGCGGCAGCCAGGCGTCGAAGTTGAGGTCGATGTCCCCGCCCGCCAGGCCGGTGTAGACCGGGCCGACGTCCATCTGCTTGAGGTTCATCGTGTAGCCGCGCTCCTCGAGGACGTGCTTCCACAGGTAGGTGATGGCGATGTCCTCCTCCCACGGGAACCAGGCGACCTCCAGCGGGCGCTCGGTCTCCTTGTCGCCGCCGGATCCCTCCGGCAGCGGCGCCCACGCGTCGACGAGTTCGGGGTGCTTCTTCAGCCAATCCTTGACGGCCTTGTCGTGGTTGCCCTTGCCCGCCGCGTTGATCTCCGCCTCGAGACCGGTGAGCTGCTTCTCGTCCATCCGGAAGTCGCGCAGCCAGTCGGCGACGACCGGGTTCTGCCCGGAGAAGCCGTCGCGGGCCAGGGTGTAGATCTTGTCGCCGGTGCCCCAGGCGCCCTCGGGGTCCTTGAGCTTCTTCAGGTCGAAGTCGTTGTACGCCCAGTGCGGCGACCAGAGCGTCACCACGATGGGTTCCTTCGCCTCGTAGGCGCGCTTGAGCTCGGTGAGCATCGCGGGCGTGGAGCTGGCCTGGACCTGGTACTCGCCCTCCAGGCCGTAGGCGCCCAGCACCTTGTCCTTCAGCAGGGCCATCTCGCCGGCGCTGGGCTCGATGCCGGTGATCTTCCCGTCGAACTCGTCGGCGCGGCCCTTCAGGTCCTCCATGGAGTCGATGCCGTCCATGTAGGCGGGGACGGCGAGCTCCAGCGAGGTCGGGCCGTACCAGGCGCCCAGGCGCTCGACCTTGCCGCCGTGCTTCTCCAGGAACGGGCCGGAGGTGGTGGGCAGCCAGGCGTCGGTCTGGAAGTCGATGTCGCCGTTGGCCAGCGCGGTGTACAGCGGTGCCACCTCGTACTGCTGGGTCTCCACCTCGAAGCCGCGCTGCTCCAGGATGTTCTTCCAGACGAAGGTGGAGGCGACGGCCTCCTCCCAGGTGACGTAGCCGATGGTGATCTTCTCGCCCTTGCCGACGTTGCCGGGTTCGTCCGCGGTCGCGGGTCCGGCGGCGGCTCCGCCGAAGACGCCCAGCAGACCGGCGACCATCGCGAGCACGACCACGCCGACCCCGGCGACGACCGGGCGGGGGCGGTGACCGAGGAACCGCGCGAAGCCGGTCGTGCGGACCGCGGCGGCGGCGCGACGGCCCAGCGGGGAGACCTCGCGGCCCAGCGCGCCGGTCATCCGGTCCAGGTAGACGGCCAGGATCACGATGGAGATGCCGGCCTCCGCCCCGAGACCCACGTCGAGCTGCCCGATGGCGGAGTTCACGGCGCCGCCGAGACCGCCGGTGCCGACCATGCCGGCGATCGCCGCCATGGAGAGGCCCAGCATGATCACCTGGTTGACGCCCGCCATCACGGTGGGCAGGGCCAGCGGCAGTTGGACGCGGAGCAGGATGTTGCGGCGCGTGGTGCCGAAGGCCTCGGCCGCCTCGACGAGCTCCGGGTCGACCTGGCGGATGCCCAGCTCGGTCATCCGGACGCCGGGCGCCAGGGCGAAGATCAGGGTGGCGACGACGCCCGCCGGGGCGCCGGTGCCGAAGAAGAGCATCGCCGGGATCAGGTAGATCATCGCCGGGGTGGTCTGCATGAAGTCCAGCACCGGCCGGACCACGGCGCTCACCCGGTCCGAGCGGGCCGCCCAGATGCCGAGCGGCACCCCGATCACCAGGGCGATCACGGTCGCCACCAGGAGCAGCGCCAGCGTGATCATGGAGTCGGACCAGAGGCCGAGGGCGTCGATGAAGGCGAAGCCCAGGAAGGAGAGGACACCGGCCGCCAGGCCCCGCAGGCGCCAGGCGACGACGGCGAGGATGCCGGCCAGGAGCAGCGGCTCGGGCGCCTGGAGGACCGCGTTGATGCCGTCGAAGGCGCCGAGGAAGACGGCCTTGCAGAAGTCGAAGAACCAGGCGACGTTCTCGCGGAGCCAGTCGACCCCCGCGTCGACCCACTCGCCGAAGGTGATGCGCGGCATCAGGCGGCCACCCCCTTCGCGTCACGGGGGCTGTCGCAGGCGGCCGCCTCCCCGTCCTGGGGGACGTCGCCGATCACGCCGGCCAGGCGTTCCAGGGAGACCGAGCCGATCAGCTCGCCGTCCTCGTCCAGCACGGCGACCGGGTGGCCGGACCGGGCGCCGATCGCGCACAGTTCCTCGACCGGGGTGTCGGGCGTGGCGGTGGGGCAGCCGCAGTCGGCCTCGTCGCCGCGCGGGGCGGCGTCCATCACGGAGGCCGCGGTGAGCACCTTGGAGCGGTCCACGTCCCGGATGAAGGAGGCGACGTACTCGCCCTCCGGGCGGACCAGGATGTCCTCGGCGGTGCCGATCTGCACGATCTCGCCGTCCCGCATCACGGCGATCCGGTCGCCGAGGCGCATCGCCTCGTTGAGGTCGTGGGTGATGAAGACGATGGTCTTGTGGAGGGTCTTCTGCAGGTCCAGGAGCTGGTCCTGCATCTCACGGCGGATCAGCGGGTCGAGGGCGCTGAACGACTCGTCCATCAGCAGCAGGTCGGCGTCGGTGGCCAGTGCGCGGGCCAGGCCGACGCGCTGGCGCATGCCGCCGGAGAGCTCGTCGGGCCAGGACTTCTCCCAGCCCTCCAGGCCGCACAGCGCGAGCGCCTCGGCGGCGCGCCGCTCCCGCTCGGCGCGCGGCACGCCCTGGACCTCCAGGCCGTAGGCGGCGTTCTGCAGCACGGTGCGGTGGGGGAAGAGCGCGAAGTGCTGGAAGACCATGCTGATCCGGCGTGAGCGCAGGGTGCGCAGCTCGGCGGCGCTCAGCGCGGACAGGTCCTGCCCGTCGAAGCTCACGGTGCCGGCGGTCGGCTCCGCGAGCCCGTTGAGCATGCGCAGCAGCGTGGACTTGCCGGATCCGGAGAGGCCCATGACCACGAAGATCTCGCCGGATTCCACCGTGAACGAGGCGTCGATCACGGCGGCGGTGACGCCGTCGGACCTCAGCTCTTCACGATCGGCACCTTTGCGCAGTCGCTCCACCGCTTGCTCGGGTCTTCTGCCGAACACCTTGTAGACGTGCTCGGCCCGCAACCTGGATGACACGTTCAGCCCTTCGTCCTACCACCCGACATCGGAGGTCCGTTGGCATGCGCAACGGGTCGGGTCAAGAGCCGTGCCTGCCCGACCTCGCCCGAGGCAAACGTTTGTTCAAGCCGCCTTCACGGCACGCTTACATTCGTGTCCCGCTCGAGACACGGCTCAATCACCGGTACGGCAAGATGGCGAGGCGTGACCGGACGACTGATGCTTCTCGACACCGCCTCCCTCTACTTCCGCGCCTATTTCGGCGTCCCCGAATCGGTGAAGGCACCGGACGGCATGCCGGTGAACGCCGTGCGCGGCCTGCTGGACTTCATCGACCGCCTGGTGAAGGACCACCGCCCCGACGCGCTGGTGGCCTGCATGGACGCGGACTGGCGGCCGGCCTGGCGGGTGGAGCTGATCCCCTCCTACAAGGCCCACCGGGTGGCCGAGGAGCACGCCCAGGGCCCCGACGCCGAGGTGGTCCCGGACACCCTCTCGCCGCAGGTCCCGGTGATCGAGGCGGTGCTGGACGCCCTGGGCATCGCCCGGGTCGGCGTCGCCGGGTACGAGGCCGACGACGTCATCGGCACCTTCACGGCCCGCGCGACCGGTCCGGTGGACATCGTCACCGGCGACCGCGACCTGTTCCAGCTGGTGGACGACGCCCGGGGGATCCGGGTGCTCTATCCGGTGAAGGGCGTCGGCAACCCGCAGATCATGGACGCGGCGGCGCTGCGGGAGAAGTACGGCGTGGACGGTGGCGGCTACGCCGACCTGGCGCTGCTGCGCGGCGACCCGAGCGACGGCCTGCCGGGCGTCCCGGGCATCGGCGAGAAGACCGCCGCCAAGCTGCTGGAGAGGTTCGGCGACCTGGCCGGGATCGTCGCCGCGGTGGACGACCCCGCCTCCGGGCTCACCCCCGCACAGCGCCGCCGCCTGGACGAGTCGCGTCCGTACCTGGCGGTGGCCCCGAAGGTGGTGCGGGTGGCCTCGGACGTGCCACTGCCCGAGGTGGAGGTGGCTCTGCCCAAGGCGCCGCGCGACCCCGAGATGGTCCAGGCACTCGCCGCGCGGTGGAACCTGGGAGGCTCGCTGCAGCGCCTCCTGACCACGTTGGAGGGGTGACGGCGGCGGCCTCGCACCGGGGGAACGCGGCGAGACTTTACCGCCGCACAAGGTCACCGACCTTGAATCGGTGTTAGCTTAGGGGAGCCTAAGCTAACTAGCAGGGAGGCCCGTCATGGCAGCGCGCCCGGTCCGCAAGACTCCTCAGTCGCACCTCGGGCGGGTGATCCGCACCGAGCGGCTCACCCCGCACATGCAGCGGGTGGTCTTCGGCGGCGACGGCCTGGCGGCGTTCGAGGCCGGGACGTGCACGGACCACTACGTCAAGCTGGTGTTCCCCGCCGAGGGCGTCGATTACCCCGAGCCCTTCAGCATGGCCCGCATCCGCGAGGAGTTCCCCCGCGAGCAGTGGCCGGTCACCCGCACCTACACGGTGCGCGCCTGGGACCCGGCGGCGCGCGAGCTGACCCTGGACTTCGTGGTCCACGGCGACGAGGGCCTGGCCGGCCCGTGGGCCCTGCGCGCGCGGCCCGGCGACACCCTCGTCATGCTGGGCCCCGGCGGCGCCTACGCCCCCGACCCGGCGGCCGACTGGCACCTGCTGGCCGGTGACGAGAGCGCGCTGCCGGCCATCGCCGCCGCCCTGGAGGCGCTGCCGAAGGGCGTTCAGGTCCGCGCCTTCGTGGAGGTCGCCGGTCCGGAGGAGGAGCAGCCGGTCGACTGCGAGGCCGAGATCGTCTGGCTGCACCGCGGCGAGGCGCCGGTGGGCTCCCTGCTGGTCCCGGCCGTCGAGTCGCTGGAGTGGCCCGAGGGCCGCGTGCACGCCTTCGTGCACGGCGAGGCGGGCTTCGTGCGCGACCTGCGCCGGCTGCTGCGCGTGGAGCGGCAGGTCCCCCGCGAGGACCTCTCGGTCTCCGGCTACTGGCGTCTGGGCCACACCGAGGACCGCTGGCAGGCCGCCAAGCCGGAGTGGAACGCGGCCGTCGAGGCCGAGCAGGAGGGCGCCCCCGCGGACGCCCCGGTGCTCTCCCCCGCCGCCGCCTGACGTCCCGCGGCCTGACGTCCCGCCGCCGGACGCCGACGCCCGACCGCCGCCCCGCTTCGGCGGGACGGACCGACCGGCGCCCCGCCTAGGCACCACGCACCCGACCGCCGCCCGCTTGGCCGCCGCGCCACGACCCCCACCGACGATGCCCCGCCGCACCTCCGCCCCGTCCTCTCCCCTGCCGCAGCGCGACGGTGTCGACGCGGTGCGGATCCGGCTGCCCGCGGGGGGCCCGGGGACGACGGTCGGCGAGCACCTGAGGGCCCGGCTGGCGGCCGATCCCGCACTGCTCGACGCGATGTTCGCCGCCGGGGAGATCGTCGGCGCGGACGGCCGCCCGGTGGATCCCGCGACGCCCTACCGGGCGGGGCTGTGCGTCTGGTTCCACCGCGACCTGCCGGACGAGGAACGGGTGCCGTTCCCCGTCGGGATCGTGTACCGGGACGAGCACGTCGTGGTCGCCGACAAGCCGCACTTCCTGGCCACCACCCCGCGCGGCAGCCATGTCGCCGAGACGGCGCTCGCCCGGCTGCGGCGTGACCTCTCCATCCCCACGCTGACCGCCGCGCACCGGCTGGACCGGCACACCGCCGGCCTGGTCCTGTTCACCGTGCGGCCCGAGGAGCGGGGCGCCTACCAGTCGCTCTTCCGGGACCGGCACGTCACCAAGGAGTACGAGGCGATCGCGCCGTTCGACCCGGCGCTGGAACTGCCCCGCGAGGTGCGCAGCAGGATGGTGAAGGAGCGGGGATCGCTGACCGCCCGCGAGGTGGAGGGCGAGCCGAACGCCGTCAGCCGGGTGGAGCTGCTGGAGCGGCGCGGCGGCCTGGCCCGGTACCGGCTGCTCCCGCGGACCGGCCAGACGCACCAGCTGCGCGTCCACCTGTGCTCGCTGGGCGTGCCCATCCTCGGGGACCCGCTGTACCCCGAGGTCCTGCCTCCGGCCGCGCCCGGGGACTTCTCCCGGCCGCTCCAGCTGCTGGCCCGCGCCCTGAGCTTCACCGACCCGGTGACCGGCGTGCGCCACGCCTTCCGCAGCGGGCGCGAGCTGGAGGGCTTCCCCTCCTGACCCGGCGCCCGCCGCGGACGATTCCCCGGCCCGGCGTCCGTCTACCCCACCGAGGAGTAGGCCACCACGCCCCGCAGCAGGCCGTCGACGGCCTTGCGGGCCGTCCTGGGCACCGTGGACCCCTCGGAGGGGGCCGCCGCGGCGATCTGGCCGAGCACGTCGATGACCTGCTTGCACCAGCGGACGAAGTCGCCGGCCGGCATCTCGGCCTCCCGGAGCACCTCGTCCAGCCCCTTGTCGGAGGCCCACATGTAGGCCGCCCAGGCGAAGCCGAGGTCCGGCTGCCGCTGGCCCACGCCCTCGGTCTGCCGGATGCGGAACTCCTCCTCCAGCGCGTCCAGGCGGCCCCAGATGCGGACCGTCTCGTCCAGCGCCGCCTTGGCCTTGCCGGACGGCACCTTCGGGGCCAGCGCGTCGTCCCCGGACCGGGACTCGTAGACCAGCGCCGAGACGCAGGCCGCGAGTTCCGCCGGCTTCAGGTCCTCCCAGACGCCGGCCCGCAGGCACTCGCTGGCCAGCAGGTCCAGCTCGCCGTAGAGGCGGGCCAGCCGCTTGCCGTGCTCGGTGACCTCGTTGCCGCGCAGGTAGTCCAGCTCGGTCAGCAGGGCGACGATCCGGTCGAAGGTCCGGGCGATGGTGTTGGTCCGGCCCTCGATGCGCCGCTCCAGCTGCGAGGTGTCGCGCAGCAGCCGGTGGTAGCGCTCGGCCCACCGGGCGTGGTCCTCGCGCTGGTCGCAGCCGTGGCAGGGGTGCGCCCGCAGCGCGGTGCGCAGCCGCTTGATCTCCCGGTCGTCGGCGGCCTCCGCGCGGCGCTTGCGGTGCCGCTCGGGCGCGATGTGACCGGCCTTGGTCCGCAGCGCGGAGGCCAGGTCGCGGCGGGACTGGGGGGAGCGCGCGTTGAACGACCGGGGGATCCTCATCCGGTCCAGCGCCTCCACCGGCACCGGAAAGTCCATCTCGGCCAGCCGCTTGACCTGGCGTTCGGCGGTGAGCACCAGCGGGCGCGGCCCGTCGTGCCGCTCGAAGCCGCGGTCGCCGTTGGTGCGCCCGGCGGGCAGGCCGGGGTCGAGGACCAGGGCGAGCCCCGCGTACTTGCCGGTCGGCACGTGGATGATGTCGCCGGGCTTCAGCTTCTCCAGGGAGGCGGCGGCCTCGGCACGGCGCACGTTCGCGCCCTGCCGCGCGAGCTCGTTCTCCCGGTCCTTGAGCTCGCGGCGCAGCCGCGCGTACTCCTCGAAGTCGCCGAGGTGGCAGGTCATGGCCTCCTTGTAGCCCTCCAGCCCCTCCTCGTTCTTCTGGACCTGGCGCGAGATCCCGACCACCGACTTGTCGGCCTGGAACTGGGCGAACGAGGTCTCCAGCAGCTCCCGCGAGCGGTGCCGCCCGAACTGGTCGACGAGGTTCACGGCCATGTTGTACGAGGGCTTGAAGCTGGACCGCAGCGGATAGGTGCGGGTGCCCGCGAGGCCGGCGAGGTGCTCGGGGTTCATCCCGCGCTGCCACAGCACCACGGCGTGGCCCTCGATGTCGATGCCGCGGCGGCCGGCCCGGCCGGTGAGCTGGGTGTACTCGCCGGGGGTGATGTCGGCGTGGGTCTCGCCGTTCCACTTGACCAGCTTCTCCAGCACCACGGAGCGGGCGGGCATGTTGATGCCCAGCGCCAGCGTCTCGGTGGCGAAGACCGCCTTCACCAGGCCGCGCACGAAGAGTTCCTCGACGACCTCCTTGAAGGTCGGCAGCATGCCCGCGTGGTGGGCGGCGATGCCGCGCTCGAGGCCTTCCAGCCACTCGTAGTAGCCGAGGACGTGGAGGTCCTCGGCCGGGATGGAGGCGGTGCGCTCCTCCACCAGGGCGCGGACCTTCTCGCGGGCGTCCTCGTCGTTGAGCCGCAGCCCGGCGTAGAGGCACTGCTGGACGGCGGCCTCGCAGCCGGCCCGGCTGAAGATGAAGGTGATCGCCGGGAGCAGGCCCTCGGCGTCGAGCCGCTCGATGACCTCGGCGCGGCTGGGCGTCCAGATCCGGGAGCGCTGGCGGCGCTCCCGCTCCCGGTCGGCCTCGCGCATCATCTTGCCGCGGCGGCGCTCCTGGAACGACGGACGGCTGGCCTCCAGGCGCGCCATCCGGGTCAGGTCCGGGTTGACGGCCTTCTTGTGGCCCTCCGCCTCCTCGAACAGGTCGTACATCCGGCGCCCGGCGAGCACGTGCTGGAACAGCGGTACGGGGCGGTGCTCGGAGACGATCACCTGGGTGTCGCCGCGCACGGTGTCCAGCCAGTCGCCGAACTCCTCGGCGTTGGAGACCGTGGCGGAGAGCGAGACCAGGGTGACGGACTCGGGGAGGTGGATGATCACTTCCTCCCAGACCGCGCCCCGGAACCGGTCGGAGAGGTAGTGCACCTCGTCCATGACCACATAGCCGAGCCCCAGCAGGGTCTGCGAGCCCGCGTAGAGCATGTTCCGCAGCACCTCGGTGGTCATCACGACCACGGGGGCGTCGGAGTTGACGCTGTTGTCACCGGTGAGCAGACCGACCTTGTCGGCGCCGTAGCGGCGGCACAGGTCGGAGTACTTCTGGTTGGAGAGCGCCTTGATGGGCGTGGTGTAGAAGCACTTCTTGCCCTGGTTCAGGGCCAGGTGGACGGCGAACTCGCCGACGATCGTCTTGCCGGAGCCCGTGGGGGCGGCCACCAGCACGCCCTTGCCCGCCTCCAGCGCCTTGCAGGCCTCTATCTGGAACGGATCGAGGCCGAAGTCGTACATCTCGCGGAACGTGCCGAGGGCGGTGGCCTGCTCCGCGGAGCGCCTGCGGGCTGCCGCGTACCGTTCGGCGGGGGAGAGATCCTCTGTCATCGTACGTTCGAGCGTACCCGTCGGCGCCGACAACCGAACGATCTTTTGCGGGCGGTCGGGCGGGCGAGCGGTCGGGCGGGCGGGCGGGCGAGCGGTCGGGCGGTCAGCCGGCCCCGGCCACCCGCACGGCGCTGCGGACGCACTCGGCGGTGACCGGCAGCGGGCCGAGCCGCTCGCCGTCGACGTAGGCGGTCAGGTCCTGGGCGACCAGCTCGATCCGGGCGGCCCGGTGCGTGGTGACCACCGGATGGTCGACGTGGGTGCCCTGGTACACCTTCGGGAAGACCTTCAGCAGGGTGCTCCGGCCGCAGCCGCCGACGACGGTCACGTCGAAGAGCCCGTCCCGCAGGTCCGCCCCGGGGCAGATCCGCATCCCGCCGCCGTAGGAGGAGCCGTTGCCGACGGCGATCAGCGTCGCCTCGACGTCACGGGTCGCGCCCCCGTCCAGCGTCATCCGGTACGGCAGGGGGCGGAACGCGGCGAGCTCGGCGAGGATCGCCAGGTCGTAGCGGAACCGGCCGACCGGCAGCCTCATCCGGTTCCCCCGGTCGTTGACCCGCGAGTCGAAGCCGGTGGCGATCACGGTGCCGAACCAGCGCCCGTTCGCCCGGCCCAGGTCGACGTCGGCGAGCCGGGACTCCTTGAGGTCCCGGGCGATCCGCCGGGCCGCGGCGGCCGGGTCGCGCCGCGGCAGGCCCAGCGCGCCGGCGAAGTCGTTGCCGGTGCCGACGGCCACCACGCCGAGCGGGGTGCCGGTGCCGGCCACCGCCTGGAGGGCGAGGTGGACCAGGCCGTCGCCGCCGACGGCGACCAGGGCCCCGGTGCCGGCGGCCACGGCCTCGCGGGCCCGGTCCAGCGCGTCGTCGGCGTCCAGGCCGAGGACGGTGCGCACGGAGAACCCGGCGTCCCGCAACGCCGAAGCGGCCGGCTGCGCCGCGTGGGCGCCCCGGCCGCGGCCCGCGGTGGGGTTGACGAAGAGGGTGATGTCGCTGGTCACGGCGGCACCCTACGAGGTCCGCGACCCCGGGGGGAGCCCGGTCAGGTCACGTCGTCGTAACCGTTGACCTTGCCCGGCAGTTCCGCGCGCCCGCCGCCCGCCTGCTCCGGCAGCATCGGCGCGGCCGCCACCGGCTGGACCTCCCCGATGGCCTCCGGCGTCAGGTCCAGCTGGGACGCCTCGTCGTCGGAGAGGGCGGCGTCCTTGTTCTTGCGCGCCCGGCGTCTGTCGTTGAGGAGCGAGAAGCCGACAGCCAGGAAGAACAGCACCACGATCGGGCCGGAGAGGGCGAGCATGCCGACGGGGTCGGTGGTGGGGGTCGCGATGGCGCCGAAGACGAAGACGCCCATGACCACGCCGCGCCACCAGCCGGCCATCCGCCTGCCGGTGACCACGCCGACCATGTTGAGCATGATCAGCAGGAGCGGCAGCTCGAAGGCCAGACCGAAGATCAGCACCATCCGGACGGTGAAGTCCAGGACGTCGTCGAGCGTCAGCATGTTGGACGCCACGTCGGGCGTGAGGCTCAGCAGCACCTTGACGCTGACCGGCAGCACCACGTAGGCGAGCCAGGCGCCGCCCACGAACAGCGGCACGGCGGCGGCCACGAAGGTGTACGTGTACTTGCGCTCGTGCTGGTGCAGACCCGGGGCCACGAAGGCCCACAGCTGGTACAGCCAGACCGGGCTGGCGATGATCAGGCCCGCCATGAGGCTGACCTTGACCGTCACGGTGAAGGGCGACGCCAGCGTGTTGAACGACAGCACCGCGCAGTTGCCGCCCTTGCTCTGCGCGAATCCGCCTTCGCAGATGGGCACGGGAGCCGCGAGGAAGTCCATCAGCTGTTCGCTGAAGAACACCGCGCCGATCGTCACGGCGACGATCGCGACGACCGCCTTGGACAACCGGCTGCGGAGTTCCCGAAGGTGCTCCGTCAGGGGCATCCGCCCCTCAGGGTCCTTCTCCTGTTTGCGGGCAGACTTGAGCAACCCACATCCTCATCTCGTGCGGCAGGCCGGAAGGGGGTCCGGCCCGGACGTCAGCGCTTGGTCGTGTCGGTCGGCTCGTTCACCGGGCGCGAGCTCGTCACGTCACCGGGAGCGGCCTGGATGACGCGCTGCGCGGGCTCGTCCGCGGGCGGGCCGGCGGGGGCCGCCTCGTCCTTCTTGCCCTCGTCCTTCATCGCCTTGGCCTCGCTCTTGAGGATGCGGGCGGACTTGCCGAGGGACCGCGCCATGTCGGGCAGCTTCTTGGCGCCGAACAGCAGCAGGATGACGACGAGGATCAGAATGATCTCGGTAGGTCCGAGCCGTCCCATAAGTCTTTACCTTCTCACCGAGGCCACTGGGGGTGTTTGGCTGTCGGAGCGGACAGCAGTCCGGCCTCCGCCAGCGATCGTAACGTCCGGGGATGAACGACGGGCGTCCCCGGGGCGTACTCCCGGTCACACGAGCCGATGCCTCGTTTCCGGCCCGCGAGACAGCAGCGTACCCGCCCCCGCCCTCGCTCGAACAGACTCACGCAGCCCGCTCACCGCCCCTCCCCGCCGCACCGCGCGTATCCGGGCAGGACTTCGCGCGGGTGAGGCCTCAGAGGGTCCGCGCCGCCCTGGCCGTCCGTTCCGCCGCCTCCTCCAGGTCGGCCGCGGCGCCGCCGATGCGCCGGGCGGAGTCCTCCACCTGCGCACCGAGCCGCCGGGCCTCCACGAAGACCCGCACGGCGAAGAAGGCGAGGACGGTGAGCCCCAGGAAACCGAGGGCGACCGCGAGCATCGCCCAGAACATCGCACCGGACATGGGACGAGCCTACGCGCCTGCCGGGGCGGCGCCCGCGCCGGCCGGGTCCGCCGGAGCGGCGGGGCACACCGGGTCGGCGGCCTCGAACAGACCGCCCTCCCCGTACGCGGCCAGCGCCTCGCGGGCGGCGTCCCGGGCGCTCTCGGCGAGTTCGACCGGCGCGACGATCCGCCCGTCGGGGCCGAGCCGCAGCGCGAGGCGGCGCAGGGACTCCGGGGCGGGCGTGCGGATGGTGATCCGCAGACCGCCGTCAGGGAGCTCCTCGGCGCCCTCGTGGGGGTAGTACTCGGCGACCCAGCGTCCGGCCGGGCCGGTCTCGACCACGACCTCGGGGTCGTCGGCGGACGGCTGGACCAGTCCGGCGGACAGGTCGCGCGGCTCGATCCGGGGCGGCTCGGAGGGCTCGTCGAGGATGCGGATCTCGGCGACCCGGTCCAGGCGGAAGGTGCGGCGGGCCTCGGAACGGCGGCACCAGGCCTCGACGTAGGTGTGGCCGACGCTGACCAGGCGGATGGGGTCGATCTCCCGCTCGGTGACCTCGTCACGGGCCGGGGACCAGTAGCGGATCCACAGCCGGCGGCCCTCGGAGATGGCCCGGTCGACGTCGGCGAAGACGCCGCCCTCGGACTCGAAGGTCACCGAGAGGCGGGAGCTGGCCTCGGCGGTCTCGCCGGCCGCCGCCTCCACCTTGGCGGTGGCCCGCAGCAGCGCCTGCCGGTCGCCCTCGCGCAGGCCGGGCAGGGTGGCGACGGCGCGGGCGGCGACGAGCAGGGCGGTGGCCTCGTCGGAGGCGAGGCGCAGCGGCTGGGCCGCCTCGGAGGAGAGCGCGGCGGGGTTGTGCCACCAGATGCGCTCGCCGTCGGTGTCGATGTCGAGCAGGTCGCCGCCGCGGAAGCTGGTCCCGCACATGGGCAGCAGCTCCAGGTCCGCGATCAGCTCGTCGCCGCTGACGCCGAAGGCGCGGGCCACGTCGGCGACCCGGGCGCCGGGGCGCTCCCGGAGGTAGGTGACCAGGGAGAGCATCCGCCGGGTCTGGTCGATGGCGTTGGCGGGGCGGCTGCCCCGGCTGGTCGTCATGCTGCTGTTCCCCCTCAGCCCTTGGCCACGGCGCGCAGCCGGTCGATCACGTCGGCCCGCAGTTCGGCCGGCTCCAGTGCCACCACGTCGGGTCCGAACTCGACGAGCAGGGCGTCGAGGCCGTGGCCGTACGGGATCTCCACCTCGTCCCAGCCGTCGCCGAGCGGGCGGACGGCGGTGGCGCGGGCGCGCAGCGGGTAGCCGCAGCCGGCGCGGAGCCGGATCAGGGCGGACCGGTCGGCGCTCTCGCCGGCCCAGCAGGCGACGGTCTCGCGGATGCCGACCACGTCGGGGACCTCGGCGGTGAAGGCGCCCGCGCGGGCGCGGACCTTGCCGGTGATGCGGGAGAGCCGGAAGACCCGCTCGGCGCCGCGGTCTCGGTCCCAGCCGGCCAGGTACCAGTGCCCGCGCCAGCACTCCAGCGCCCAGGGCTCGACCTGACGGGTCTCGGGGGCGGCGGCGGTGGCCTTGCGGTAGTCGAAGACGACCGGACGGCGGTCGCGGCAGGCCAGCATCAGCGGCTCGAACGCGGCCTCGTGGACCGGGATGCGCGGCTCGAGGGCGCCGTGGGCCGCGTAGGGGTCGACGTCCTCGGGCAGTCCGGCCGCGCGCAGCTTCTGCAGGGCGCCGCTGGCCGCGCCGGCCAGCCGGGCCTGCTGCCACACGCTGGCGGCCAGGCCCAGGGCGGCGGCTTCCTCGGCGTCCAGGGTGATGGGCGGCAGCTGGTTGGAGTCGTGGCGGGCGAGGTAGCCGATCTCGCCGTCGAGGTTCTCGACGGTCTCGATGACCAGCCCGAGTTCCCGCAGGTCGTCCTTGTCCCGCTCGAACATGCGGTTGAACGCCTCGTCGGTGGAGGCCTCCATGTAGGCCTCCAGGGAGGCGCGGAGCTCCCGCTTGCTGAGCGGCCGCCGGGTGCCCAGCAGGCACAGTGCCAGGTTCATCAGCCGCTCTGCCTTGGCAATCGCCATCGACGCCCTACGCCCTCTCCCTCACACACTTCCGACGGACGACCGTACCGTTTCGGGGGGCCGGGGGGAAAGCCGAGGGGTCCGCGCCCGGACCGGGCGCGGACCCCTGAAAGCCCACTGTGATCGTTTCCGATCACTCGTCGACCGTGGCGGGACGACTCGAGATCAGACGGCGACCAGGTCGCAGACGAAGATCAGCGTCTCGTTGGGGCCGATGGCGCGGCCGGCGCCCCGCTCCCCGTAGGCGAGGTGCGGCGGGATGATCAGCTGGCGGCGGCCGCCGACCTTCATGCCCTGCACGCCCTTGTCCCAGCCGCTGATGACCTGGCCGACACCGAGCTGGAAGCGCAGCGGGGTGCCGCGGTTCCAGGACGAGTCGAACTCCTCGCCGGACGAGAAGGACACGCCGACGTAGTGGACGGAGACGACGTCGCCGGCCTTGGCCTCCGGGCCGTCGCCCTCCCAGATGTCCTTGATCTCGAGGTCCGCCGGCGGCTCGCCACCCGGGAAGTCGACCTCGGGCTTCTCGATGCTCACGAAACTTCTCTCCTGCTGATGGACGACACGATGCAACGGGAGCAGTCTCCCATCCCGGACGTCACATGGTCGCCAGCAGGTCCACGGTGAAGACGAGCGTCGAGTCCTTCTTGATCGGGCTGCCCTCCGGCGGGGTGTCGCCGTAGCCGAGGTCCGGCGGGATCACGATCAGGACGCGGCTGCCGACCTTCTTGCCGGCCAGTCCCTGCGCCCAGCCCGGGACGACCTGCTGGAGCGAGAACGAGGTGAGCGCGCCGCGGCCGTAGGTGGAGTCGAACTCCTTGCCGTCCGCCCAGAGCACACCCTTGTACTGCACCAGGACGGTGGCGTCCTCGGCGACCTCCGGTCCGTCGCCCTCGAGGACGTACTCGGAGACCAGCTTCTTCGGCGCCGCGCCCTTGGGGATCTCGACCGAGGGGGCCTTGCCGTCGGTGTTGGTGCCGACCTTGGGGAGCGCCGCGTCGGACTGCGCGACCTTGCTGCCGTCGGCGGAGCTGCGGGCGTTGAAGGTGTTCTCGATGTCGATCACGAACACCAGGGTGTCGTCGCCCTTGATGCCGGCCTGCGCGTTGCCCTGCTCGCCGTAGCCCCAGGTGGGCGGGATCGCCATCATCACGCGGCTGCCGGCCTTCTTGCCCGCCAGCCCGTAGCGCCAGCCGTCGATGATCTGGCCCTGGGCGAGCTGGATCACGATGGGGCTCTTGCGGTCGTAGGAGTTGTCGAAGACCTTCGCGGTCTCCCAGTTCTGCCCCAAGTACTGGGCCTGGACGAAGTCGTTCTCGGCGACCGTGCGTCCGTTGCCGGCGATCACCGTGCGCACCGCCAGGTCCTTCGACGGCGATCCGGAGCCCTTGGCCACCGTCGGCTTCTCCCCGAACGCGGTTCCGCCGGTGATCTCCGGGAGCGGGCCGTCGACGATCTTCGGCGGCGGCGGGGCGGAGGCGGACGACTCCGGGGACGGCTTGGTGCTGGCCTCCGCCTCCTTGTCCGACGAGTCGGAGCCACAGGCGGAGAGGGTGGCCAGTCCGGCGGGAACAGCCAGGAGGAGTGAGCGTCGGCGCACGATGGGGGCCTCTATCGGTCGATCTTCGAGTTGGCGTCCCGCGTCACTCTACGGGTTCCCCGCCTCACCGCTCCCGTACGTGCGGACGGGGGTTCCGGATGCTCTCCGGAACCCCGTGCGCCGTGCCGCGGCCCTGCCGGCCGGCTACATCCCGGCGATCAGCTTCTCCACCCGGTCGTCGACCGAACGGAACGGGTCCTTGCACAGGACCGTGCGCTGGGCCTGGTCGTTGAGCTTGAGGTGGACCCAGTCGACCGTGAAGTCGCGGCGCTGTTCCTGGGCCCGCTTGATGAAGTCGCCGCGCAGCCGGGCCCGCGTGGTCTGCGGCGGCACCGACTTGCCCTCGAAGATCTTGACGTCGTTGCAGATCCGCTTGGCCTGGCCCTTCTTCTCCAGCAGGTAGTAGAGGCCGCGGCGGCGGTGGATGTCGTGGTAGGCGAGGTCTATCTGGGCGACCCGCGGGTTCGACATGGTCATGTTGTGCTTGGCGCGGTAGCGCTCCAGCAGCTTGTACTTGATCACCCAGTCGATCTCGGTGCCGACCTTGTCGAGGTCCTCCGTCTCGATGGCGTCCAGGGTGCGGCCCCAGAGCTCGAGCACCTGCTCGACGACGCCGGTGCGGATGCCGCGCCGGTCGACGAACTCGCAGGCCTTCTCGTAGTACTCGCGCTGCACCTCCAGCGCCGAGGCCTCCCGGCCGCTGGCCAGGCGCACCTTGCGGAGGCCGGTGATGTCGTGGCTGACCTCGCGGATGGCCCGGATCGGATTCTCCAGGGTGAGGTCGCGCATCACCGTGCCGGCCTCGATCATGCGCAGCACCAGGTCGGTGGCCCCGACCTTGAGCAGCATGGTCGTCTCCGACATGTTGGAGTCGCCCACGATCACGTGCAGGCGGCGGTAGCGCTCGGCGTCCGCGTGCGGCTCGTCGCGGGTGTTGATGATGGGCCGCGAGCGGGTGGTCGCCGAGGAGACGCCCTCCCAGATGTGCTCGGCCCGCTGGCTGACGCAGTACACCGCGCCGCGGGGGGTCTGGAGGACCTTGCCCGCCCCGCACAGCAGCTGCCGCGTGACCAGGAAGGGGATCAGGATGTCCGCCAGCCGGGAGAACTCGCCGTGCCGGGCCACCAGATAGTTCTCGTGGCAGCCGTACGAGTTCCCCGCCGAGTCGGTGTTGTTCTTGAAGAGGTAGACGTCGCCCGCGATCCCCTCCTCGTGCAGGCGGCGTTCCGCGTCGACGAGAAGACCTTCCAGAATGCGCTCGCCGGCCTTGTCGTGGGTGACGAGCTCCGTCACGTTGTCGCATTCGGGTGTGGCGTATTCCGGATGCGATCCCACGTCGAGATAGAGGCGGGCGCCGTTTCGCAGAAACACATTGCTGCTGCGGCCCCATGACACGACACGCCGGAAGAGGTACCGCGCCACCTCGTCAGGCGACAGACGGCGCTGTCCCCTGAACGTGCACGTGACGCCGTACTCGTTCTCCAGCCCGAAAATTCGGCGGTCCATGTCTGAACATTACGCCCGATCCCCCGAGCTGAAACGGGGTTCGACGGTCCGATTCGGATCATTTTCCGAAGCGGCGGCGACTCTCCCGAGATTCCGGGGCTTCGCCAGCGCGCCCCGGGAGGCGAGCAGCACCAGCAGGGAGACCGCTCCGGCGGCGGCCGGGACGGCGAATCCGGCCCGGGTCCCGAAGAGCTCCAGCACCGGGCCGGCGACGCCGGTGCCCACCGACTGGCCCACGGTGAAGGTGGTCACCAGCCAGGAGAACGCCTCGGTGACCGTGCCGCGGGGGGCGTGCCGGTCCACCAGGACGAAGGCGCAGGCGATGGTGGGCGCCAGGAACACGCCGGCGAGGGCGGCCAGCAGGGTCATCGGCGCCGGCCCCGGCATCAGGACGAGCGGGGCGTAGCCGACGGCCAGCAGGGCGACCAGGATCTTCAGCCGCCGCTCGGGGGCTCCCGCCCACTCACGGGCGCCGTAGAAGCCGCCGCCGATCAGGGCGCCGAAGCCGAGGGCCGCGAGCAGGAGGGCGTAGACCGCGTCGCTGTCGTCGCCGCTGCGGTCGGCGTAGGCGGCGGCGGCGACCGTGATGGAGCCGAGCGCGATGCCCACGAAGAAGAGCGCGCCCAGCAGGACCAGCAGTCCCCCGGAGCGCAGCGCCCCCAGCCAGTGCGCCTCGCGGGGCGCCGAGCGCCAGGCTCTGGAGGGCTGCGAGACGACCACGGAGAGGGCGCCGAGCACGCCGATCACGTTGAGCGCCAGCAGCGCGGCCATCGGCGACCAGACGGCGATGAACAGCGAGACCAGCAGCGGGCCCACCGTGAACATCACCTCCTGGGCCACGGCGTCCATGGCGTAGGCGGTGTGGATCTGGTCCTCGCGGCGCAGGACGGAGGGCCACAGGGCGCGCAGTCCGCCCTCCAGCGGCGGGGTGAACAGACCGGCGGCGGCGGTGGCCAGGTAGGCGACGGGCAGGGGGTCCAGGCCGGTGAAGGCGAAGACGGCCATCCCCGCGGCGGCCAGCACGGCGGCGGGCAACTGCACCCGCGGCTGCCCGTGGAGATCGACCAGGCGGCCCAGCACCGGCTGGCCGACGGCGTTGGCGACGCCGTACACCGCGGCCAGCGCTCCGGCCAGGCTGTAGGAACCGCCCTCGGCCCGGACGAACAGGACGATGGCGATCGCCGACGTGGCGTTGGGCAGTCGGCCCACCAGCGTTCCCGCCAGGAGGCGCGCGGCATGCCGGGCCTTGAGGATCTCCAGGTACCGCGACAGCATGCAACGCCCTCCGTTTTACGTATAACGTGAACGTCATACGTAGCATGTCCGACGACTCGCAGTCCAGACGAGCCCCGACCCGGAGAAGCGCGCGACCATGCCCCCATCAGGCAAGACCCGCCCCACCAGCAAGGACGTGGCCCGCGCGGCCGGCGTCTCGCAGGCCTCCGTCTCACTCGTCCTGGGCGGCAAATGGCACGGCCGGATCTCCGAGCCCACCGCGGAGCGGGTGCGGGAGGCCGCCCGCACCCTCGGCTACCGGCCCAACCTGGCGGCGAGGAACCTGCGCACCGGCCGCACCCGCACGGTCCTCCTGGTGGTCCCCTCGCTGACCACGCACTTCTTCGCCGGGGTGCACACCGGTGCCGCCCGGGTCGCCGCGACGCACGGCTTCTCGATCGTGCTCTACCCCTCACCGGCGGGCGTCGGCCCGGCCCGGGACCCCTTCGCCTCGGCGCCGGCCGCGCTGGACGGGGTGCTGGCCTCGTCGATGGCCGCGCGGGCGTTGACCGTGCTGCGCGGCGACCGGCTTCCGCTGGTGATGCTGGACAGCGAGCCCGGCGCCACCCCGGGCACCGCCACCGTCAACCTGGACATCGCGGACGGCGTCCGCCAGGTGGCCGACCACCTGCTGGGCCTCGGCCACCGCCGGTTCCTGCACCTGCGGGCGGACGTGCCCTCGTGGACCTTCGCCCAGCGGGCCCGGGCGCTGGAGGACCGGCTGGCGGCGGTGGCGGACACCGCGCTGGTCACCGCCGCCTCCGGTATGACCCCGGAGCACGGCCGCGCCGCCGTGGAGGCCGCCCTGCGCGCGCCGGGCCCCCGCCCGACGGCCGTGGTCTGCGACGACGACATGCTCGCGGTGGGCGCCTACAAGGCGGCCCGCGGCCTGGGGCTGCGGGTGCCCCGGGACCTGTCGGTCACCGGGGTGGACGACCAGATCCTCGCGCTGGCCCTGGAGCCGGAGCTCACCACCGTCCGCCTGGACGCGGAGCTGACCGGGGAGCGCGGCATGGAGGCGCTGCTGTCGGTGATCGACGGCCGTGCGCCGGTCACCCGGGACATCCCGGTCGACCTGGTCGTCAGGGGCTCGACCGCTCCCCCGCCCGCCCCCTGACACCGGCCGCCCGCCGCCCGGACCCGGCCCGCTCGGGGCCCGGACACGACGGTGCCGCGTGCGCACGGCGAGGGCCGTGGGCACGCGGCACGGAACCGGTGCTGGAGGTCGGTACTCGGAGTTGGTACTCGGAGTCGGTGTACGGAGTCGGTGTTCCGACGGCCGGGTGCTCGGGCGGCCCCGTGCTCCGGCCGGCCGGACCGGTCAGCTCTCGGCGGAGTCCGCCGGCCCCTCCGACTTCGCCGGCCCCTCGGGCTTATCGGGCTCGGCGGCCGTGGCCCCGCCCTCGCCGCCGTCCACCAGGAGGCGCTCCAGGCGCGGCCCGGTGATCCGGCGGAACTTCCGCCGCTGCGGCCGGGTGCGGTCCAGGACCGCCACCTCCAGGCGCTCCGCGGGGATCTCCCGCTCGGAGCCGCTGGTGTCGCGGGAGAGCGCCTGCACGGCCAGCTTGAGGGCCTCGCCGAGGGTCATGCCCTCGCGGTGGCGCTGGTCGAGGTAGGAGCTGATCTGCTCGGCGTTGCCGCCGACCGCGACCGAGCCGTGCTCGTCCACGATGGAGCCGTCGTGCGGCAGCCGGTAGATCTGGTCGCCCTCGGGGGTCTCCCCCACCTCGGCCACCACCAGCTCGACCTCGTAGGGCTTCTCCCCCGCGCTGGAGAAGATGGTGCCCAGCGTCTGCGCGTACACGTTGGCCAGGCCGCGCGCGGTGACGTCGCCCCGGTCGTAGGTGTAGCCGCGCAGGTCCGCGTAACGCACGCCGCCGATGCGGAGGTTCTCGTACTCGTTGTACTTGCCCGCCGCGGCGAAGCCGATGCGGTCGTAGATCTCGCTGAACTTGTGCAGCGCGCGGGACGGGTTCTCACCGACGAAGACGATGCCGTCGGCGTACTGCAGCACGACCAGGGAGCGGCCGCGCGCGATGCCCTTGCGGGCGTATTCCGCCCGGTCCGCCATCGCCTGCTGGGGTGAGACATAGAACGGCGTCGACACCGGTTATCCGTCCCTTTCCGTGGATTCCGTCGAAGGGTTGGTAGAGGTCACAGGGATCGTCCTGAGGGTCCGTGAGGGCGACGCGCCGTCAGAGCAGCGCCGCGCGCGGGCCGTCGGGCTCCTCGAGCCGGCGGTCCAGGACCGAGCGGGCGATCCCCGACGACTGCGTGTCCGTCAGCCGGCGGAATCCGTCCTCGGTGATCACGGTGACGATCGGGAAGATCCGGCGCGCCATGTCCGGGCCGCCCGTCGCCGAGTCGTCGTCGGCCGCGTCGTACAGGGCCTGGACGACCAGGGTGGTCGCCTGCTCCTCCGTCAGGTCCTCGCGGTAGAGCTTCTTCATCGAGCCACGGGCGAACAGCGAGCCGGAGCCCGTGGCCGCGAAGCCCTGGTGCTCCTCGGAGCGGCCGCCGGTGACGTCGTAGGAGAAGATGCGGCCCCGGCCGGCGTCCAGGTCGTAGCCGGCGAACAGCGGCACGACCGCCAGGCCCTGCATGGCCATCGCCAGGTTGGAGCGGATCATCGTCGACAGCCGGTTGGCCTTGCCCTCGAGGGAGAGCTGGGCGCCCTCGACCTTCTCGAAGTGCTCCAGCTCGAGCTGGAACAGCTTCACCATCTCCACGGCCAGACCGGCCGTGCCCGCGATGCCCACCGCGGAGTACTCGTCGGCCGGGAACACCTTCTCGATGTCGCGCTGGGCGATCACGTTGCCCATGGTGGCCCGCCGGTCACCCGCCAGGACCACGCCGCCCGGGAACGTCACCGCCACGATGGTGGTGCCGTGCGGGGCCTCGACGACGCCCTGCATCGGCGGCAGCTGCCGCTTGCCGGGCAGCAGGTCCGGCTGGTGCCCCGCCAGGAAGTCCATGAAGGAGGAGGATCCCGGAGTCAGGAAGGCGGCCGGCAGTCGCCCCGTGTCACGAGTGTTGGCTTCCACGCATTTCCTTCCGAAGAACACGGCTTCCGCGCCGCCGTCGCATCCGACCTGCGCGGTTCGAGCAAGCTGAAGCACAGTTGGTTGTGCCACGGACCCTACCCGCACTCAGGCGATGATCCACCTTCGAACACCGGAGCACGGGGGCCGCCGGAGGGCAGCCCCCGTGCTCGGCACTGCGCCTTCGCTTCGAAGGCCCTGAGGCCTACTGGCCGCCCTTCTGCACGAAGGAACGCACGAACTCCTCGGCATTCGACTCGAGCACGTCGTCGATCTCGTCCAGGACGGAGTCGACGTCGTCGCTCAGCGCCTCCTGCCGTTCCTTCAGGTCCTCGCTCGCCTGCGCCTCCTGCGCCTGCTCGTCGACCTCCTCGGTCGACCGCGTGGCCTTCTGCTGTCCGCCGCCGGTGTCCTTGGTCGCCATAACCCTCACCCCGCTCGGTTCGACGTTCTCGATCAGACCCTACAAGCAGGGTCCGACATCGACCCCACAGTTCCCTCACACGGGGAAACCATCCCGATGATTCCCCTTCACGACCGGTCCCACCCCGAAAGCGGGGGTGGAAGATCGCTCAGTTGTTGCCGCTCAGCACCTTGACCAGTTCCTCCGCCGTCCGGCACCGGTCGAGCAGTTCCTTGACGTGCGCCCGGGTACCCCGCAGGGGCTCCAGCGTGGGCACCCGCTGGAGCGAGTCCCGGCCGGGGAGGTCGAAGATCACCGAGTCCCAGGAGGCGGCGGCCACGTCGTCCGCGTACTGCTCCAGGCAGCGGCCGCGGAAGTAGGCCCGGGTGTCCTCCGGAGGCTGCGTGACGGCCCTGAGCACCTCCTGCTCGTCGAGCAGCCGCTTCATCCGCCCCCGGGCCGCCAGGCGGTTGTAGAGGCCCTTGTCGGGCCGCACGTCGGCGTACTGCAGGTCGACCAGGTGGAGCCGCGGGGCGTCCCAGTCCAGGGAGTCCCGGCGCCGGTAGCCCTCCATGAGCTCCCGCTTGGCCACCCAGTCCAGCTCGCCGGCCAGGCTCATGGGGTCGTTCTCCAGGCGGCCCAGGACGTCCTCCCACCGGGCGAGCACGTCCTTGGTCTGGTCGTCGGCGTCGACGCCCAGGCGCTCCTCGACGTACTTGCGGGCCAGCTCGTAGTACTCCATCTGCAGTTGCACCGCGGTGAGCTTCCGGCCGCTGCGGAGCGTGACCAGCCGCTTGAGCGTCGGGTCGTGGGAGACCTGGTGCAGGGTGCGCACCGGCTGGTCCACGGCCAGGTCGACGGCGATGAAACCGTCCTCGATCATGGACAGGACCAGGGAGGTGGTGCCCAGCTTGAGGTAGGTCGAGATCTCGGAGAGGTTGGCGTCGCCGATGATCACGTGCAGGCGGCGGTACTTCTCCGCGTCCGCGTGCGGTTCGTCGCGGGTGTTGATGATGGGCCGCTTCAGGGTGGTCTCGAGGCCCACCTCGACCTCGAAGTAGTCCGCCCGCTGGCTCAGCTGGAAGCCGTGCTCGTTGCCGTCCTGGCCGATGCCGACGCGGCCGGCGCCGGCGAAGACCTGCCGGGAGACGAAGAAGGGCGTCAGGTGGCGCACGATGTCCGAGAAGGCGGTCTCCCGCTTCATCAGGTAGTTCTCGTGCGTCCCGTAGGAGGCGCCCTTGTTGTCGGTGTTGTTCTTGTAGAGGTGGATGGGCTGCGCGCCGGGCAGCTGGGCGGCCCGCTCGGCGGCCTCGGCCATGATCCGCTCGCCGGCCTTGTCCCAGAGCACCGCGTCCCGCGGGTTGGTGACCTCGGGGGCGCTGTACTCCGGGTGGGCGTGGTCCACGTAGAGGCGGGCGCCGTTGGTCAGGATCACGTTGGCGAGGCCGATGTCCTCGTCGGTGAGCTGGCTGGAGTCGGCGACCTCGCGCGCCAGGTCGAAGCCGCGCGCGTCCCGCAGCGGGTTCTCCTCCTCGAAGTCCCAGCGGGCCCGGCGGGCCCGGTGCATCGCCGCCGCGTAGGCGTTGACGATCTGGGACGAGGTGAGCATGGCATTGGCGTTGGGGTGGCCGGGAACGGAGATCCCGTACTCCGTCTCGATCCCCATCACTCGCCGTACGGTCATGCGGCCCTCCTTGCCCGGCGGCGCCCTCGGTCGGGGGCGGCCCTCAAGTCCCACCCGTGCTCCGGCGCAGGTGCGTGCCCGTTCCGGTCTGCCCGCGGCGGCGGAGCGGCGGTACTGCAGAGCCTAGAACGCCACGGCGCCGACGGGGAGATCATTCGCCTCTTTGCCGCTCCCGCGCGCCCGTACGGGCGGGTGGGAGTAAGAGGCGGCCGCGGGTGCCTCGCAGGCACCCGCGGCCGCCCCCTCGTGGTTACAGGTACTGACCGGTGTTGGCCACCGTGTCGATGGACCGTCCGGTGTCCGCGCCCTGCTTCCCGGTGATCAGGGTGCGGATGTACACGATCCGCTCGCCCTTCTTGCCGGAGATCCGGGCCCAGTCGTCCGGGTTGGTCGTGTTGGGCAGGTCCTCGTTCTCCTTGAACTCGTCCACGCACGCCTGGAGGAGGTGGGAGACCCGCAGACCGCGCTGGCTGTGGTCGAGGAAGTCCTTGATCGCCATCTTCTTGGCCCGGCCCACGATGTTCTCGATCATGGCGCCGGAGTTGAAGTCCTTGAAGTACAGGACCTCCTTGTCACCGTTGGCGTAGGTGACCTCCAGGAAGCGGTTCTCCTCGGACTCCGCGTACATGTGCTCGACCGCGGACTGGATCATGTTCTGGACCGTGGCCGCCCGGTCGCCGCCGTGCTCGGACAGGTCGTCCGCGTGGAGCGGCAGGCGCTCGGTGAGGTACTTGCCGAAGATGTCCTTGGCCGCCTCGGCGTCCGGACGCTCGATCTTGATCTTCACGTCGAGCCGGCCGGGGCGCAGGATGGCCGGGTCGATCATGTCCTCGCGGTTCGAGGCGCCGATCACGACCACGTTCTGCAGGCCCTCCACGCCGTCGATCTCGGCGAGGAGCTGCGGGACGATGGTGTTCTCGACGTCCGAGCTCACGCCGGAGCCACGGGTGCGGAAGAGGGACTCCATCTCGTCGAAGAAGACGATGACGGGCGTGCCCTCGCTGGCCTTCTCCCGGGCCCGCTGGAAGACCAGGCGGATCTGCCGCTCGGTCTCGCCGACGTACTTGTTGAGGAGCTCGGGACCCTTGATGTTGAGGAAGAAGCTCTTGCCCGCCGCCTGGCCGGTGACCTCGGCGACCTTCTTGGCCAGCGAGTTGGCGACGGCCTTGGCGATGAGCGTCTTGCCGCAGCCGGGCGGGCCGTAGAGCAGGACGCCCTTGGGCGGGCGCAGCTCGTGCTCCTTGAAGAGGTCCGGGTACAGGTAGGGGAGCTCGACCGCGTCCCGGATGGCCTCGATCTGGCCGCCGAGGCCGCCGATCTGCTCGTACCCGATGTCGGGCACCTCTTCGAGGACCAGTTCCTCGACCTCGCTCTTGGGCACGACCTCGTAGACGTACCCGGAGCGGGGTTCGAGCAGCAGGGCGTCGCCGGCCCTGATGGTGACGTCGAGGAGCGGTTCGGCGAGCCGGACCACCTTCTCCTCGTCGGTGTGCCCGGTCACCAGGGCGCGCTCGCCGTCCTCCAGGACCTCCTTGAGGGTGACGATCTCGCCGACGCGCTCGAACTGCATGGCCTCGACCACGTTGAGCGCCTCGTTGAGCATCACCTCCTGGCCGCGCCGGAGCTCGTCCAGGTCGATGCTGGGGCTGACGTTCACCCGGAGCTTGCGGCCGCCGGTGAAGATGTCGGCGGTGCCGTCCTCGTTCGCCGCGAGGAACACTCCGAATCCGGCCGGCGGCTGCGCGAGCCGGTCGACCTCCTCCTTGAGGGCCACGATCTGGTCGCGGGCCTCGCGGAGTGTGCCGGCCAGCCGCTCGTTCTGCGCGGACACGCCGGCCAGATTGGTCTGCAACTCGACGATCCGCTCTTCGAGAAGCCTCGTGTGCCGCGGAGAGTCGGCGAGCTTGCGTCGCAGGACGGCGATCTCCTGCTCAAGGTAGGCGATCTGCCCGGCCGGGTCCTCGGACCCTCGACCCGGGCGGATGCCGCGGTTCATGTCGTCGTCGTGGGCTGCCACGGTCCTCACCTCCTCCAAGGGGAGCTGGACGCTTCCAGACCCTACCTGGGCGGGTGTCGATTGAAACCCTAGATCACAAAGACCGTCGGAGTGTGTCCGATCTTCACCCTTGCGCTCTCCCTCACTGCCAGGGAGATACCCAAGGAACGTGAATCGAAAGCAGTGAACATCACGACGACCGGCCGGACGGAGCGGCGGGCGGCCCCGGGGCGGCCCGTGAGGTGACCGGGCGGCAGCGGTACGCCCTGCTCAGACCTGTTCGGTGACCTCGGGGGAACCGCGGTGGAACGCGCCGTCGGCCCAGCGCCAGTTGACGTCCTCCTCGACGTCCGGGCAGCAACTGGGCACGTCCTGCGAGGAGTACCCGAGCACGGTGGCCTCGACCTGCCCGTCGCGCACCGCCAGCTCGGTGACGTTGCGGCGTTCCTTCGGCCCGACCAGGGTGGCGACCACCCGGGGCTCGCCGGTGTCCCCCGCGCGGGTGATGACGTACACGGCGTCGGGCGGTGTGCCCATGGCGCTGTCGCAGTGGACGGCGGCGACCGTCTCGGGGTTGCCGTCGCCGTCGAGGTCGCCGGCGCTCTGCCGGGCCACCACCGGTTCGGCGATGTCGCCGCAGTCCAGCGGCAGCCGCGCGGCGGCCGGGTCGGGGGCCGGGCGGGCGGGGGCGGCCGGAGCGGCGGAGGCGGCCTTGTCGTCCCGGGGCGGCGCCGCGGTGGCGTGGCCGGGCTGCACCAGGGAGGACAGGGCCATCACGCCGGCGACGGCGGTGGCCGTGGCGAGCCAGTGGATCGGGCGGGGGGAGGCGTGCGCGTGCGCCAGTTCCGGGACGTCGGGGTGCTGCACGAGTGGGTGTCTCCCGTGGAGGGACGGTGCCGGTGGGTTGTCCAGCATCGTGCCACACGTCACACGGCCGGGGAACCGCGGGGTCCGGGTGTGCGCGGACCGTTCACGGGGCGTACACCGCGTGCGGACGGCGCCGCGCGGCAGGTCACGCCCGCCAACAGCGAGGCGCACCGGCCGGGTTGCCGTGCGGTGCGCGGCAACCCGGCCGGTGCGCCGGGGAGTTGCGGGGGCGTGCGCACGGGCGCGCACGCCGGACGGCCCTAGCGGGAGCCGCCGTCGGCGTTGGGGCCGGCGTAGTCCTCGCCGTAGGCGCCCTTGGCGGGGCGGCGGCGGCGCATGGGCGGCTCGACGCCGTCCGCGAGGCGGCGGGCGGTGAGCAGGAAGCCGGTGTGGCCGATCATCCGGTGGTCCGGGCGGACCGCGAGGCCCTCGATGTGCCAGTTGCGGATCATCGACTCCCACGCCGTCGGCTCGTTGAAGCAGCCCATCTCACGGATGGACTCGACGGTGCGGGCGAGCTGCGTGGTGGTGGCCACGTAGCAGCAGAGGATGCCGCCGGGAACGAGCGCCTTGGAGACGGCCTCCAGGCACTCCCAGGGGGCGAGCATGTCGAGGATGACCCGGTCGACCTCGGTGTCGCTGAGGTTGTCCTGGAGGTCGCCCACGGTGAGCTGCCAGGCGGGGTGCTCGCCGCCGAAGTAGCGCTCGACGTTCTGCTTCGCGATCTCGGCGAAGTCCTCGCGGCGCTCGTAGGAGTGGAGCATGCCCTGGTCGCCGATGGCGCGCAGCAGGAAGGAGCTGAGCGATCCGGAGCCCACGCCGGCCTCCACGACGCGCGCGCCGGGGAAGATGTCGGCGAAGGCCAGGATCTGCCCCGCGTCCTTGGGGTAGACCACGGCTGCGCCGCGGGGCATGGACAGGACGTAGTCGGGGAGCAGGGGGCGCAGCGCCAGGTAGGCGACGTTCCCCGTGGTGCGGACAACGCTTCCCTCGGGGGCGCCGATCAGCTCGTCGTGCGGGAAGGAACCCTTGTGGGTGTGGAAGTTCTTTCCCGCTTCCAGCGTGAACGTGTAGTGGCGGCCCTTGGGGTCGGTCAGCTGAACCTGGTCCCCGACCTTGAAGGGCCCGCGCCTGCGGGCGGCACCGGTCGGTTCGGACATGTGACCAGCCTACCGGTCCGCGGAGGGTGTCCCGACCGGCGGACCGGGCGGCGGAGCCGGCGGCGCTCTCAGCGGCGGCGGGCCATGGCCTTCACGAACGCCTGCTCGACGTCGGCGGCGGACAGCACGCCGTAGATCTCGCCGGTCTCCTCGACCACCAGGTACTCGGTGGCGGGGTGGGCGCGCAGCGCGTCGAGGAGTTCCTCGCCGTCCAGCTCGGCGGAGACCCGCATGCCCTCGGTCAGGTCGGTGGCCAGGCCGGAGACCGCGACCCAGGGGCGCCGGTGCTCGGGCACGCCCGCGATGCCGGTCTCGCGGACCAGGGAGACGGGCACGCCCGCGGCGTCCACCACGACCAGGGCGCGGGCGCCGGCCGCGTTGGCGCGGCGCAGCGCCTCCGAGACGGGGGTGTCGGGCTGCACGGGCACGGCCCGGCGGGTGAGGGTGCGGGCGCGCAGCTCGGGCAGGCGCTCGCGGAGGCGGGCCATGCGGAGGCTGTTGCCCGCGCCGGTCCACATGATCGCCGCGACGATGGCGGCGAGCAGCGCGTCCAGGACGGTGTCCATGCCGTCGGTCTCGGCTTCGCCGACGGCGCCGGAGCGGGTGAGCAGCGGGAAGCCGATCAGGACGGCGAGGGCCAGGGCGCGGCCGACCCAGGCGGCGACGACGGTGCCGGCCATGGGCCTGCCGGTGATCTTCCAGACCACGGCGCGGAGCATCCGGCCGCCGTCCAGGGGGAGGCCGGGGAGCAGGTTGAAGGCGGCGACGATCAGGTTGGAGATCATCAGCCCGGCCAGCAGCACGCCGGGCACGGTGCCGGGCTCCACGGCGAACAGGGACAGGTAGAAGACGCCGGCCAGCACCAGGGAGAGCAGCGGGCCGACGAAGGCCAGCACGAACTCGCGGCCGGGGGTCTCCGACTCCTTGCCGATGTCGGAGAAACCGCCGAAGAACTGGAGCTGGATGCGGCGCACCGGCAGCTTGAAGCGGAGCGCGGCGACGGTGTGGGCGAGTTCGTGGACCAGCACGGACGCGTAGAGGGCCACGGCGAAGAAGAGCGAGACCAGGTAGCGGGCGGCACCGAGGTCGGGGAGGATGCGTTCGAGCTGGTTGCCGAAGACCCAGGTGATCAGCGCGGCGACCAGGAACCAGCTCGGCGACACGTACACCGGAACGCCGAAGGGGCGCCCCATCAGCAGGCCGCTGCGGGGCTCCTTCTCCCGGTCGTCCTGCTTCCGGCCGGGGCCGTCGTGTCCCTGCGCGAGGGTCCGCCCGGAGGGCGTCTCCCGCACGTCCTTCGGCCCTGGCGCGGGCCCGCCCGCGCCCGCGGTGGACCGTTCCTGCCCCTCCGGCCGCGAGGGCGCCCGCCCGGCCTCCGCCCCACCGGTGTCGCGGGGCTCCTCGGCGGCCCGAGCCTCGGCGGAGGAGGGGTCCGACTCGGCGGAGGGCTGCGGCGCGGCGGAGGGGTCCGGCGCGGCGGAGGGCTGCGGCGCGGAGGAGGGGTCCGACTCGGCGGCGGGCTGCGGCGCGGCGGAGGGGTCCGGCGCGGCGGAGGGCTGCGGCGCGGCGGACGGATCCGGCGCGGCGGAGGGCTGCGGCGCGGCGGAGGGCTGCGGCTCGGCGGACGGATCCGGCGCGGCGGAGGGCTGCGGCGTGGCGGAGGGGTCGGGCGGGGTGGGCGTGGCGTCGTCGTCGGGTCGCGGATCCTCGCTCGCGCCGCTCTGCACCACGCCGGTTGTCCCCTCGTCCGAAAAGCGTTCGTCCTCCACGCGCCCGCGTGCGGTGGAGCGACCCGAGGTCGATGGTATGCGGCGTGACCCGCATCGCACGCCTTGGCACCCCCCTGAGCCTTTCCCGCTGTGACGGTGCCCATGTCCCCTTCGGTCCCGGGCTGTCGGCACGGGGCCGTAAGGTCTGATGGCATGGAGACCAGCACCGCCGCCCCGACCCCGGCCGCCGAGGCCGCGACGGACACCCCGACGAAGGCGGCGGCGGACGCCCCCGCCGCACCGGCCTCGCCGCCGAGGTCGCTGTCTCCGTCGCGCGCGTCGGACTTCATGCGCTGTCCGCTGCTCTACCGCTTCCGGGTGATCGACCGGCTGCCCGAGAAGCCCAGCGAGGCGGCCACCCGCGGCACGCTGGTGCACGCGGTGCTGGAGCGCCTCTTCGATTCCCCCGCCGCCGAGCGGACCGCGCCACGTGCCCGTGACCTGCTGCCCGGCCAGTGGGAGCGGTTGCGCGACAGCCGTCCGGAGGTGGCGGAGCTCTTCACCGACGACCCGGAGGGCACGCGTCTGGCCGGCTGGCTGGCGGAGGCGGAGCGCCTGGTCGAGCGCTGGTTCACGCTGGAGGATCCGACCCTTCTGGAGCCCGTGGAGCGCGAGTTCACCGTCGAGACGGAGCTCGACTCCGGGCTGCGGCTGCGCGGCATCATCGACCGGGTCGACGTCGCGCCCACCGGCGAGGTCAGGATCGTCGACTACAAGACCGGCAAGGCCCCCCGCCCGCAGTACGCGGAGGAGGCCCTGTTCCAGATGAAGTTCTACGCGCTGGTGGTGTGGCGGCTGAAGCGGGTGCTGCCGCGCCGCCTGCAGCTGGTGTACCTCGGCAGCGGCGACGTGGTGACGTACGACCCGGTCCCCGCGGACCTGCAGCGGGTGGAGCGCAAGCTGCTGGCGCTGTGGGAGGCGATCGAGCAGGCCACGGCCACGGGCGACTGGCGTCCCCGGCCGAGCCGGCTCTGCGACTGGTGCGACCACCGGTCCCGCTGCCCGGAGTTCGGGGGCACTCCCCCGCCGTATCCGCTGCCGGTCACCCTGCCCGTGCCCGCGCGGCGCACGGCAGAATGAGACGGGCCGGCCGCCGGGGTCCGTGTCGCCGGTTTTCGAGCGAGGGAGAAGTCACGTGGCGATCCGCGTCCTGCTGGTGGACGACCAGCCTCTGCTGCGCACCGGTTTCCGGATGATTCTGGAGGCGGAGCAGGACATCGCCGTGGTCGGCGAGGCCGGCGACGGCCGGCAGGCCGTGGAGCAGGTCCGCGCGTTGCAGCCGGACGTGGTCCTGATGGACATCCGCATGCCGCGGATGGACGGTGTGGAGGCGACCCGCCGGATCACCGGCCCGGAGCGCGACGGCCCGGCCAAGGTGCTGGTGCTGACCACCTTCGACCTGGACGAGTACGTGGTGGAGGCGCTGCGCGCCGGTGCCAGCGGCTTCCTCCTGAAGGACGCCCCGGCCCACGAGCTGGTGCAGGCGATCCGCGTGGTGGCCGCCGGGGAGGCGATGCTGGCGCCGAGCATCACCCGGCGGCTGCTGGACAAGTACGCCACCCACCTGCCCTCGGGCGAGGAGACGGTGCCGGACGCCCTGCGCACGCTGACCGAGCGTGAGGTCGAGGTGCTGAAGCTGGTGGCGCGGGGGCTGTCCAACGCGGAGATCGCCGCGGACCTGTTCGTCGGCGAGACCACCGTGAAGACGCACGTCGGCCATGTCCTGACCAAGCTGGGGCTGCGCGACCGGGTGCAGGCGGCGGTGTACGCGTACGAGAGCGGCCTGGTGCGCCCCGGCGGGCAGTGACACGCCGCCTCCCGTCCGGTGGGCGTACGACGGCGCCCCCATCCGATGCCGGGTGGGGGCGCCGTCCTGTTGCCCGAGGGTCCCGGGATCAGCCGGTGCCCTTGCTGATCTCCCAGAAGCGGAAGACCGTGGAGGCGTCGAGGCACTTCTCGAGGCCGTACACGCCGTCACGGACGACGGCGTACTGCTTGGCCTGCCAGAGCGGCAGCATCGGCAGCTCGTCGGCGACGATGTCCTGCAGCCGCTCGTAGTCGCGGGAGGCGGCGGAACGTTCCCGCTGGGCGGCGGTGGCCGGGATCAGTTCCTCGGTGATGGTCTTGTTCTCGTAGTTGTTGCCGAGGACGTTGCCCTCGCCGAAGAACGGACCGGTGAAGTTCTCCGGGTCCGGGTAGTCCGGCACCCAGCCCTTGACGTAGACGCCGTACTTGCCGGCGGCGATGTCCTTCTCGTACTGCGCGAACTTGACCGACTTCACCTGGGCGTCGAACAGGCCGCTGTCGTTGAGCTGCTTGGCGATCGCCTCGAACTCCAGGTCCGTCGCCGGGCCGTAGCGGTCCGGGGTGGACCAGAGGGTGAGCTTCACCTTGCTGGTGATGCCCGCCTCGGTGAGCGCCTGCTGCGCGGCGGACTTGGAGGGCTTGGCGCCGTAGGTGTCGAAGAAGGCCGTGTTGTGGCCGGCGATGCCTGCGGGGACGATCGAGTACAGCGGCGTGGCGGTCTGCTCGTAGACCTCCTCGATCAGCGCCTCGCGGTCCAGCAGGTAGGCGATGGCCTTGCGGACGCCCACGTTGCCGACGACCGGGTCCTTGACGTTGAAGACCAGGTGCTGGACCTCGGCGCTGGAGCCCTCGAGGACCGAGATGTCCTCGTCGCCGGTGCTGTTCTCCTCGATCTCGGCGATGTCGCCGGCGGCGAGGCCACGGTAGGCGACGTCGACCTCGCCCTCGGACAGCGCCTGCTTCAGGGCGGTGCGGTCGCCGCCGAAGAGCTTGAGGGTGACGCCCGCGTTGCGGGTCTCGGCGGTGCCCTGGTAGCCCTCGTTGAGGGAGAACACCGCCTCCTCCTCGTCGAACGAGTCCAGGCGGTAGGGGCCGGAGCCGATCGCCTTGCCGTCCTCACGCAGCTTGTCGGCCGGGTACTCGCCCCGCGGCACGATCGAGCCGGCACCCGAGGCGATCTTGCTCGGGAAGGTCGCGTCGGGGAACTTCAGCTGGAAGACGACGGTCTTCTCGTCCGGCGTCTCGACCTTGTCCAGCGAGCTGAACATGACGGCGGGACCGGACGGGTCGTCGATCTTCAGCATGCGCTCGAAGGTGAACTTCACGTCCTCGGACGTGAACGGGTCGCCGTTGCTGAACTCCAGGCCGTCGCGGAGGGTGCACCGGAAGACCTTGGTCTGTGCGTCGGTGAAGTGGCACTCCTCCGCCGCCTCGGGCTCCGGCTCGACGGCGCCCCGCGGGAAGGAGAGCAGCGACTGGAAGACGTTGTTGAACAGCAGCCAGGAACCCGGGTCGTAGCCGGAGGCGGGGTCGGTGGCGAGCACGTCGTCGGTCATGCCGACGACCACAGTGGAGTCGGCGCTCTCCGCCGACTCCTCCCCGGTGCCACAGCCGGCGAGCAGACCTGCGCCCAGCGCGGCGAGCGCGGGCAGTACCGGCCACCGATGATGTCTCTTCACGTGATGTGCCTTGTCCTGCGTTCGTGACGGAAGCCGGGCTCGGCCGAGCCAGGCGGCGGTGTGGGGGGGAGGGGGGACGCGACCCGCCGGCCCCTGCAGGGGCCGGCGGGAGTCGGTCATTCGGAGCCGACGCCTCGGCTCAGCTCCCAGAGCTGGAGCGTGGAGGAGGAGTTGAGCGCGTAGGCGGTACCGGTGACGTCGTCGCGGGCGGCGACGTACTGCTTGCCCTGCCACAGCGGCAGCACCGGGACGTCCTCGGCGACGACGTCCTGGATGGCGGTCAGGCTGCGCGAGGCGTCGGTCCGGTCGGGCTCGCGCCGCGACTCGGGGATGAGCACCTGCTGCACCCGGCCGTTGGAGTAGGGGGAGCCGAGGAAGTTCTTCTTGTCGAGGAACGGGGCCAGGTAGTTGTCGGCGTCCGGGAAGTCCGGGAACCAGCCCATGCCCCAGACCTCGTAGGAGCCCTTCATCGACGCCGGGCGGAACTCCTTCCACGGCGCGCCCTGGGGGGCACCCACATCGAACAGCCCGCTGTCGTTGAGCTGCTCGGCCAGGATCTCGAACTCCTTGGCGGTGGCGGAGCCGTAGTGGTCGAGCGTGTAGTGGAGGTCCAGCGGCACCGGGGTGCTGATGCCGGCCCGGGAGAGGATGCGGGCGGCCTTGGAGACGCTGGGCTCGCCGTACTTGTTGAAGAAGGAGTTGGAGTGCCCGGTCAGGGTGGCCGGCACCAGCGAGTACAGCGGCTCGGACTGGGCGCCGTACACCTTGGCCACCAGCTCGTCCCGGTTCACGATCTGCGCGATCGCCTGGCGGACGGCCTTGTTCTGCACGGCGGGGGCGTCGGTGTCGAAGGCCAGGTAGCGGATGTCCAGGCCGGACATCTCGACCAGCTCGACGCCGTCGTCCGGCGTGACGTCCAGCTTCTCGACCTGCTCGGGCGTCATCGTCCGCGACATCACGTCGATGCCGCCGTCGGACAGGGCCGCGCCCATCGCGTCGGCGTCGGCGAAGCTGACCAGCTCCGCCTTCTCGTTGCCCACCTCGAGGGAGCCCCGGTACTCCGGGTTCCGGGTGAACACGGCCTTCTTCAGGGCGCCGTCCGCCACCTCCGCCTCGAAGGCGTAGGGGCCCGAGCCGTGCACGCCGAAGCCCTCGAGGAGCTTGTCCTCCGGGTACTCGTCGGGGTCGACGACGGCCGCGACGGGCGTGGAGAGCTTGTACGGGAACGTGGCATCGGCGGAGTTGAGGTGGAAGACCACCTCGCGCTCGCCCCGGGTCTCCACCGTGTCCACGGTGGAGAGGAGTCCGGCGACGCCGCTGTCCGCGTCGATGCGCAGGACCCGCTCGACGGAGTACTTCACGTCGTCCGCGGTGACGGGGTCTCCGTCGGCGAAGGTCAGGCCCTTGCGCAGGGTGCAGGAGTAGCGCTCGTTGCCCGTGTCGGTGAAGCGGCAGCTCTCGGCGGCCTCGGGCTGGGGCTCGCCGCCGCCGCGGGGCTGGACCAGGAGGGTCTGCAGCGACTGGCGCAGGATGTTCCAGGAGCCGACGTCGTACGCGTACGCGGGGTCGAGCGGGGCGGGAGCCTCCGGCGAGGCGGCGACCTGGTCCGTGGTGCCGACTCTGATCGGTGCGCCGTCCGAACCGCCGTCGGATCCGCCGCAGGCGGCGATCAGCGGAGCGACCAGGCCGATCACGGCCGGCAGCACCAGAGTCTTGCGGTTCATGCGCGGACGTCTCCAGGCTGTCGTTTTCCGCGGACCCGCCGGCCTGAGGGTGGTGCGCGTCGGGTCGCGGGAGCGAAGGAATGTTTCTCGCGGCCGACATTAGCCGCCGTCGCCGGGATGCCCCGCGCCGACCGCAACTGATTTGCCGTCACGCTTCGGAACCGGCCGTGGACACAGCGGCAACGGCGCCGGGGAAGGATTCGTGCGGCATTTCCCCAAACCGGGCACAAGGACCCCTCCCGCGAGGGCCCTTTGAGAGTCCGTGAGTGGATCTTCCCTGGTCCCGAACCCTACGGACGTGGCGAAGGTCACAGGAATGAACGGCGGAAAAGAATGCCGGAATCCGGCCGGAGTGCTTGACCGGCACGATCTCCCGGACTTTCTCGTATTGCCGGAAGCACGGTGAGTAATTACCCGGCCGTACGCCGTGAACAATTCGTGAACGGGCTGCGCCAAATTCGTGGGAGCGCGCCTCAGGGGCGGTGGATCAGCGACCTCAGGAAACGGAGATCGACCTCTTCCAGCGACTTCACCACGGTGCGCCCCGGCGCGGGCCGCAGGGAGGCCACGGAGGGCACGGCGACGACCCGGCATCCCGCCGCCTCGGCGGCCGCCACCCCGGTGGCGGTGTCCTCGACGACCGCGCACCGGGTGGGGTCGGCGTCCAGTCCGGCCGCGGCCCGCAGGTACGGGTCGGGGTGCGGCTTGGTGCGCGGCACCTCGTCACCGGCCACGGTGAGGCGGAAGTGGTGGGCGCCCAGCGCGGTCAGCACCCGGTCGATGATCCGCCGGTGCGAGGCGGAGACCAGCGCGGTGGGGACGTCGTGGGCGTGGAGCTCGGCCAGCAGGCGGGCGGCGCCCGGCATGAGCGGCAGGTGCTCCTCGATCCGCGCCTCGAACCCCTCGTTGAGCAGGACGGAGAGCTCGTCCAGCGTGATGTCCGCACCCGTCGCCTGGATCAGGAATCCGGCGCTGCGGCTCATCGGTCCGCCGACGACCACGTGCTGCCACGAGTCCTCCAGCCGGTGGCCCAGCGACGCGAAGACCTCCTTCTCCACGTCCCACCAGAAGCCCTCGGTGTCCACCAGGGTGCCGTCCATGTCGAGAAGTACCGCCTGGAGACCCGATTCCTCGGCCGTCCGGGTCGTCGTGGCGGGGACCGTACTGGTCATCCGTGGAGACCTCCTTCGACAGGGCGTGAAACGCGTACCGGGGCCGACAGGCCGGTCGCCCTCCCGGGGGAGAACGACCGGCCTGCGACGGATCGACCAGTGTACGACCGGTTCGCGCCGATCGCCCGTCGAAAACGGGCGCGTGGCCGTAGGCGGCTCAGCGGGCGTTGAAGTACTTCGCCTCGGGGTGGTGGATGACGATGGCGTCGGTGGACTGCTCCGGGTGGAGCTGGAACTCCTCGGAGAGGTGCACGCCGATGCGCTCGGGCCGCAGCAGTTCGGCGATCTTGGCCCGGTCCTCCAGGTCGGGGCAGGCGCCGTAGCCCAGCGAGAAGCGGGCGCCGCGGTACTTCAGCTCGAACATCCCGCTCATCTCGTCGGGGTCCTCGCCGGCGTGGCCGAGTTCGGAGCGGACGCGGGCGTGCCAGTACTCGGCCAGGGCCTCGGCGAGCTGCACGGACAGGCCGTGGAGTTCGAGGTACTCGCGGTAGGAGTCGGCCGCGAAGAGGCGGGCGGTCTCCTCGCCGATGCGGGAGCCGACGGTGACGACCTGGAGGCCGACCACGTCGGTCTCGCCGGAGTCCTGCGGGCGGAAGAAGTCGGCGAGGCAGAGCCGGCGGCCGCG